>NZ_JAQYWW010001203.1:0-500663 GCF_036322525.1 Streptomyces sp. BE20
CCGCGGTCGTCACGGTCACGGTTGAAGGACGGACGGTCCCCACGGTCGCGGTTGAAGCCGCCACGGTCGTCACGGTCACGGTTGAAGCCACCGGAGCGGCCACCGCGGTCGTCACGGTCACGGTTGAAGGACGGACGGTCCTCGCGGAACGCGGGGCGCTCGCTGCGCGCCTCGCGGTGCGACGGCGCGCGCTCCTCGGTCACCGCGGGGGTCGCGGCAGGCTCGGTCACGGCGGTCTCGCCGGTGGTCACGGCCTCGCTGTCGGCCTCGGCGGCCGGGGCCTCGTCCACGATGCCCAGGTCGGCACGCTCGCGCGCGGCCCGCGCGGACAGCCGGTCGGCCTCGTCGCGCAGCTCGGCGGCCCGACGCTGGGCGCGCTCCAGCTGGCGGCCCATGTCGGCGACCTCGCGCTCGGCGGCGCCGGCGATGTTCGCCGCGCTCTCCGCCTGGACCTCGACCAGCGAACGGGCGCCGGTGATCCGGGCCACCTCGGGGTCGAAGGCGTGGTCCAGGATGTGGCGGCCGGCGTCGACGCCCGCGTCCTCCATCAGGCGGAAGACGCCGCGGCGCTGGTGCGGCAGCACGAGGGTGACGACGGTGCCGGAGCGGCCGGCCCGGGCGGTGCGGCCCGAGCGGTGCAGGTAGTCCTTGTGGTCACCGGCCGGGTCGACGTTGAGGACCAGGTCGATGCCGTCGACGTGGATGCCTCGCGCGGCGACGTCGGTGGCGACGACGACGTTGACGTAGCCGTCCTTGAAGTCGCCGAGGACCCGGGTACGGGCGCCCTGGGTCATGCCGCCGTGCAGCGCGTCGGCCTTCACACCGGCCTCGACGAGCTGCTCGGCGACGCGGTCGGCGCCCATCTGGGTGCGGACGAAGATGATCGTGCGGCCCTTGCGGGCGGCGATCGCGTTGGTGATCGGCGCCTTGTCCTTGGGCTTCACCACGAGGATGTGGTGGGTCATGGTGGTCACCGCGCCGGCCGACGGGTCGACCTCGTGGGTGACCGGGTTGTTCAGGTAGCGCTTGACCAGGGTGTCGATCTCGTTCTCCAGGGTGGCGGAGAACAGCAGGCGCTGGCCGCCGGCCGGCACCTGGTCGAGGATCTCGGTGACCTCGGGCAGGAAGCCCATGTCGGCCATCTGGTCGGCCTCGTCGAGGACGGCGACCTGGACGTCGGCGAGCTTGGCGGAGCCGCGGTTGATCAGGTCGCGCAGGCGGCCGGGGGTGGCGACGAGGACGTCGACGCCGCGCTCCAGCGCGTAGATCTGGTTGGACATCGAGGTACCGCCGCAGACCACCTTGAGCCGCAGGCCGAGCACCGAGCCGAAGGGCTCCAGGGCGTCGGCGACCTGCATCGCCAGCTCACGGGTCGGGACGAGGATCAGGCCGCGCGGGTGCTTGGCACGGGTGCGCTCGCCGGCGGCGAGGCGGGTCAGCAGCGGCAGGCCGAAGCTGAGGGTCTTGCCGGAGCCGGTGCGGCCGCGGCCCAGCACGTCCTTGCCGGCCAGCGCGTCCGGGATGGTCGCGGCCTGGATCGGGAACGGGGTGGTGACGTCACGCTTGGCGAGGGCGCGGACGATGTCGTCCGGCAGGCCCAGGTCGCCGAAGGTGAGGGTGGGCTCGGCGGGCTCCTCGGCGGTCTCGACCGCGTCGGTGTCGGCGACCTCGACCTCGTCGACGGCGGCGATCAGCTCGGCGTCGGCCTCGACGACCGGCTGGGCGGCGTCGAGGGAGTCGGTGGTCGGCTCGGTGGTGGTGGCATCGGCGGCGGACTCGCTCGCAGGCATGGCGAAGCGGGCGTCGTCAACGAGAGACATCTAAAACCTTCCGGAAGTGGCACGCGCCAAAGTCCGGGGTTCTGTTTCACAACCGCCTCTATGCGGTCAGCCACGGATCGCCGGAACGCGCCAAGGGCGCCAGGTGAGTTAGGGCGCCAGTCAAATGGATCAAACGAACGATCTACCACCATAGACGAACCTCGGGATCAAAGGCAAATGCGCTGGCCGGACCTGGGAACCGGAGCCCGGCCGCACGCGCCCCTACCCTCCGGTCCCCGCACTCGGTGCCGACGAGGCCGTCACAGCGGGTGACGGCTCCGGCGCCGGGGTGGCGGTCGGCGCGGGCGCGGTGTGCCCGGGCTCCGGCGAGGCCGGCGGCCGGGCACTCGGGCTCGCGGCCGGGGTGGATGCCGCCGAGCCGCCGGAACGGCCGTCGCCGGGGCCCGCGCCCGTCCCGGTGGTGGCCCCGGTGCCCCCCGTGGGGTGTCCCGCCCCCGCGGTCCCGCCCGCGCCGCCCGCCGCACCGCCCGCGGTCGCACCGGAGCCCGAGTGGGGCGCCGGGCTGACGCTCGCGCCCCCGGCCGAGCCGCTCACGCCGGGCGCGGACTCGCCGGGCGCACCGGCCGGTACCGGCTCCGCGCCGGCAGGTGCGCCGTTCGCGTCGCTCAGATCACCCGTGACGACGGGCTGCTCGCCCACGGCCGGGCCGAGGCCGCCGCCCGGCGCGTTCTGCCCCTGCACGCTCCCTGCACGCTCCGGCCGCCCCGAGGCACCGCCCTGGTGCCCGCCGGCCGTCGGCGAGGCCGACGGGCCGGCCCCCGGCCTGGCCGCCGTCCCCGCCTGGCCGACCGGCACCGCGCCGTGCTTCTCGTCCGCCCCGGGCCCCACCGACATGCACCCGGTCAGCCCCAGCCCGGCCGCCGCCAGCACCGCCGCCGCCCGCACCACCCCGGTCCGGACCGCCGCCGTACGCGGCTCGGCCCGCCGCGCCGCGAGCGACCGCACCACCGCCGCCGCCGGGCGCCCGGACTCCGCCGGCTCCCTCGCCGGGATCCCGGCGGCCGACGGCTCCGCCGGCCGCCCCTCCCGAGTGCCCGTCTCCCGCTCCGTACGCACCGCACGGACCGCACGCATCGCACGCTTCGCCGCCACCGCGCTCCCTCTCCTGACCCCGCCCCGGGCGGACCGCCCACCCACCGCGCGCGGCCACCATTTCTGGTGCCCAACGCGCGCCCCGGCGCACGGACACGGACCGGCCCACCGGAAGCACCCGAACGAGCGCCGCTCCCGCCCCCGAGTCCGAACGGGCGTGCCCCGGCCGGACCCGCGACCGCCCCAGGGCGCCCCGCTCGCCGGGCGATCAGGCCCAGAGCGCCGAGGCCAGGCCCGCCCCCGCGTAGACCGCCGCCAGGCCCACCACGACGCTGCCCGCGACGTTGGCCAGCGCGTACCGCCCGGCCCCGCCCTCCGCCAGCCGCAGCGTCTCGTACGAGAAGGTCGAGTACGTGGTCAGCGCCCCGCAGAACCCCGTCCCGACCAGCAGCCGGACGTGCGAGGACGCGGCGCCGGCCGCCACCGCGCCGGTCAACAGCCCCAGCACCAGGCAACCGGCCGCGTTCACGGTGAACGTCCCCCACGGGAACACCGAGTCGTGCCGGGACTGCACCACCCGGTCGGTCAGGTACCGCAGCGGCGCACCGACCGCCGCGCCGGCCACCACCAGCAACCAGTTCACGCCCCGGCCTCCCCGGCTTCGCCGCGCGGACCCGCCGCGCCGTCCGCGGACGGCCCGCCGCGGCCCGCGTACCGGACCACCTCGCACCGGTCCAGCAGCACCAGCCCCTCCGCCACCAGCCCGTCCAGCTGCGGCAGGAAGGCCCGCACCCGCTCCTCCGTGTCCACGATCACCACCGCCACCGGCAGGTCCTCGCTCAGCGACAGCAGCCGCGCCGTGTGCACCAGGGACGACGCCCCGAAACCCTCGATCCCCCGGAACACGCTCGCCCCGGCCAGCCCGGCGGCCCGCGCCCGGTGCACGATCTCGCTGTACAGCGGGCGGTGCCGGCAGCGGTCGTTCTCGCCGACCAGCACCGTCAGCCGCAGCGCCTCCCCGCCCAGCCGCGACGACGCCGGACCGCGCCCCTGATCCGCCCCCGGTTCCGGTTCCGGCCCCCTCCCCGTCACGCCGACCTCCCCACGCCGCGCCGGACCAGACGGCGCGTCACCCGGGACGCCCCCCAGACCGCCACCAGCGCCGCCACCGGCGTCCCGCCGAGGTAGGCCAGCCCGAGGCCCGGCCGTCCCTCCTCCAGCAGGCCGCGGATGTCCACCGCGTACGTCGAGAAGGTCGTGAACCCGCCCAGCACGCCGGTCCCGAAGAACGGCCGCAGCAACGGGTGCGCCGGACGACCCTCGGTGACCACCACCAGGAAGACCCCGATCACCGCGCACCCGGCCACGTTGACCAGCAGCGTGGTCCACGGGAACGCCGCCGTCCCGGTCGGCCAGAGCAGCCCGGCCCCGTACCGGGCCGCCGCCCCCAGCGCCCCGCCGACCGCCACCACCGCCACCGCCGGCCCCTGCCCGCGCAGCGCCGACGGCCGCCGCGGGACCACCGTCCGCGACGGGTCTCCCACCGGGCCGTCCGGCACCACGCCCTCCGAGGTCGCCATGAGCCCATGAAACACCGCCGTCGACCGCCTGGCACACCGTCACCCCAGACCCGACAATGATCCGGTGGAGATGACCCGGGAAGACTTCGAGGTACTGGTCAGCGATGCGCTCGACCAGATCCCCCCGCAGCTCGCGGCGATGATGGACAACGTCGCGGTCTTCGTCGAGGACGAACCCGACCCCGCCGACCCCGAGCTCCTCGGCCTGTACGAGGGCACCCCCCTCACCGAACGCGGTGAGTGGTACGCCGGCGTGCTGCCGGACCGGATCCTCGTCTACCGGGGACCGACCCTCCGCCTCTGCGACAGCCGCGAGCAGGTCGTCGACGAGGTCCGCACCACGGTGATCCACGAGGTCGCCCACCACTTCGGCTTCGACGACCACGAGCTCGACGAACTCGGCTGGTCCTGAGCCCGCACCCCGACCGCGCGGCGCTCGCACCCGGGCCGGACCGCCCCACCGGCGCCCCACCGCCCACCTGGCCGAAACCCGTTTTGGCGATCCGCCCGGCATCCCATATGCTTCTCGACGTCCCCGAACGCTGGAGACAGCGGGACAGGCCGCAAGCCCTCATCGTCTAGTGGCCCAGGACGCCGCCCTTTCAAGGCGGTAGCACGGGTTCGAATCCCGTTGGGGGCACGCAGTACCGTAGTACAGTGCAGTAAGGCAAGACCTGGTGGAGCGACACCACCTCAGGTCCCGTGGAGCAGTTGGTTAGCTCGCCACCCTGTCAAGGTGGAGGTCGCGGGTTCAAGTCCCGTCGGGATCGCTCGTCTCGCAAGAGACGGTGCAGTACGGCCAGGTAGCTCAGTTGGTACGAGCGTCCGCCTGAAAAGCGGAAGGTCGCCGGTTCGACCCCGGCCCTGGCCACAGCTGCGAACGGCAGAAAGGCCCCGGAGAGTTCACTCTCCGGGGCCTTTTGCGTTGTCCGCAGGCGGGCCCGTCCGGGGTTGCCGGGCTGCGCGCTCCGGTACCCGGGGCGGTGGACCGCTCCGACCACAGGACCCGCGCACCCGGCCCCGGACGGGCGGCTCAGCCCTTCTGGGCCGCGTAGAGGGTGCCGTCCGCGCGGTAGAGGCTGACCCGGTACGTGGACGAGGTGCCGTCGGCGGCGATCCAACGGACGGGCGAGTCGCCGAGGGTCACGACGGCGGGCCGGGCGACGGTGCCGTCGGCCCACTTCACCTCGGCGTAGGAGACCTCGGGGGCGACCGTGAAGAAGCCCACCTCGGGGGCGCCGTAGAACGGGTCGTCGGTGCCGTTCTTGGCCCAGGCGTGGAAGGCGGCGCCGCCGATGACGTCCTCGACCCCGCCGGGCGGGGTCGAGCCGGGCGGAGGGGTGCCCCAGAACGGGACGGCGCCCCGGACGGGCTGCTCGCTCGCCACCGACCGCGAGATCCGCTTGCCGTCCACGATCAGGGAGAAGACCACCTGGTCGTGGTCGGCGTGCCGGTACTGGTCGACGTAGTCCTGGGTCGGCGGGGAGTCGGTGGAGCCCGCCGCCTTGTCCTCCTCCCAGATCAGCCGGGCCTGCTGGAGGGCCTGTTCCTTGGAGACGGCCGGCCAGAGGGCCGCCCAGGCGGTCCACGGCTTGCCGTCCTTGGTGCCCGACGCCATCTGCACCCGGACCGGTGTGAACGGGTCCCGGGGGGCGGGCGGGGCGGTCTGGGTGGGTGTGGCGGCCGGGGCCTGCCCGGGGCCCGCCGCGGGCGAGAGCGGCGCGGACGCCGCGATCAGCGGCCCGGTCCGGGACGACGGGCCGACGCCGCCGTGGACGGCCGCGACGCCGCCGACGGCCGCGACCACAGCGAGCGCCGTAGCCCCCGTCAGCAGGGACCGCCGCCGCATCACCCTGCGGCGTCCTCCGGCCTGGACGGCGGTGTACGGCACGGGGCCGATCTGCACCGTCTCCGCCAGTCCGGAGAGCTCCCGGACCACCGCCCCCGTTCCCTCGACCGCTCCGGCCGACCCTGTTTCGTCGCGGTTCACGCCGCACCTCCGATGCTCGTCCTGGTGTTGAGTGAGGAGAGCTCGCGCAGCTTGGCGATCCCCTTCGACGCCTGGCTCTTGACCGTGCCCACGGAGCAGCCCATGGCGGCGGCGGCCTGGGACTCGCTGAGGTCCTCCCAGTACCGGAGCACCACCGCCTGGCGCTGCCCGGGGGGCAGCGTGCCGAGCGCCTCCAGCAGCGCCGCCCGGTCGTCGACCCGTCCGAAGCCGTCCGGGCCGGACTGCTCGGGGACGGCGGTGACCAGCCGCTCGGGAAGCTTCCGCCGGAACCGGCGGGCGTGTTCGTTGATCAGGATCCGGCGCACGTACGCGTACGGATCGTCGGCCCGGGCGACCTTCCCCCAGGCCGCGTACGTCCGTTCCAGTGCCGTCTGGACCAGGTCCTCCGCCAGGTAACGCTCCCCTGACAGCAGGAACGCCGTGCGCATCAGACGTGGCCAGGCACCGGTCATGAACGCGTTGAACTCGAAGTCCCGCTCGGCCTTCTTGGCTCCCATGAGTACCTCCTCGCCCTCCCAGAGCCCGGGACGGTGGTGAACCGTTGCCCGGCGGGGAAGGACGAGGAGAAACGTACGTCGTGGCGGCCGGACGTCGGCCGGCGGCACCGCGCGGCCGGACGTCGGGCGGCGGGCGTCAGGCGGCGGGCGGGATGTTGAAGTTCAGGCGGAAGAGGTTCCCCGGGTCGTGGACCGCCTTGAGTTCGGTGAGCCGCCGGTGGACGTCCTCGGGGTAGGCGGTGCGGACGGTCGCCGGGTCGGCGGCGTCGAAGCCGAAGAAGTTGGCGAAGGCCCCGCCGGTGGACCACGGGCCGAGGCGTTCGTGCAGGGTGCGGTGGGCGGCGCGCAGGTCGTCGAGCCGGCCCGGTTCGATCAGGCTGGTGGAGAAGGCGAGGTAGCCGGCGTCGCGGCCGCCGACCGCGTTCGGGACGGCCGGCTCGCGGGAGTAGGCGCCGCCCTGGAGGCGGACCTCGACGATCAGCGGACTGTCCGTGTCCGGCCCGGCGAGGTCGAGGAGGGTGTCCACCGCCTCGGGGGCGAGCTCCCGCAGCGCGGTGTTGCGGTCGTACGCGGGGTGCGCGAACGGCGGTTCGTGGTGGATGGTGCCGGCGTCCTGGAAGGGCAGCTCGCGCACGGTGTCGAGCAGCGGGGTGCCGAGGGCGCGCAGCGGCTTGACCAGGTCCTCGCCCTGGTCGGCGGGGCCGCTCCAGGCGACCCGGAGGACGGCGGCGTACCGGCCGCGGAGCGGTTCGGGCAGCACGGGCAGGTCGGGGTAGCGGATCAGCTGGGCGGAGGTGGCGAGCTCCTCGGGAACCGTCCGGCTCCACTCGGCCCAGCCGTGCAGCGCGGCGGCGGCGGACTCGGCGGGGAAGTAGAGGCCGCCCCCGAACAGGGTCGCGACCGGGACGAGGTCGATCTCCATGGCCACGACGACGCCGAAGTTGTCCTTGCCGCCGCGCAGGGCCCAGAACAGGTCGGGCTCGGTGTCGGGCGTGGCGGTGCGCAGCCGGCCGTCGGCGGTGACCACGTCGAGGCGGCGGACGTGGTCGGCGGCGTACCCGTAGCGGCGGCCGAGCAGGCCGATGCCGCCGCCGAGGGTGTAGCCGACCGCGCCGACGTCGGGGTTGGAGCCGCTGAGCGGGGCGAGGCCGTGCGGTGCGGCGGCGGCGAGCACCTCGTGCCAGCGGACGCCGGCCGCGAGGGTGGCGGTGCGGGCGTCCGGGTCGACCGTGACGCCCTTCAGCCCCGCCGTGTTGATGACGAGCTGGCCGTCGGTGGGGACGGAGATGCCGTGGCCGGTGGCGCGGACGGCGACCGCGAGGCCGTGCTCGCCGGCGTACCGGACGGCGGCCGCGACGTCGGCGGTGTCGGCGGCGGCCACCACCAGTGCGGGGTGGTGGTCCAACGCGAGGTTGTAGCCGGTCCGTTGGGCGTCGTAGTCGTCATCGCCCGGCCGGTACACCGGCCCTGTGGTCTCGATCATGCCGGGAGGCTAACCCGGTCGCGGGCGGAGCAATCCCGTCCGCATCCGCTCTCTGTCAGGTCGGCCCGGAAAGCTTGTTGACGGAGCGTCACCGTCGGCCGCGCGGGGAGGGGCCCGGGAGGGGGCGGGCCGGGGTGGCCGCCCGCGACGAGGACCGTCGCGGGCGGCGGGACCCGGCCGCGGCCTCCCCCCGGGGCCGCGGCCGGGCCGTCCGTCGCGGGCCTCAGCGGCCGACGTCGGAGGCGCGGGTCATGATCTCCAGGTTGTGGCCGCTGGGGTCCTCGAAGTAGGCGCCGCGCCCGCCGTACCAGTCGTTGGTGCGGTCGGCGTGGCGGTGGAACGGATCGGCCCAGAAGGTGAGCCCGCGGGCCCTGACCCGGTCGAGGATCTCGTCGAACTCCGTGTCGTCGACCAGGAAGGCGTAGTGCCCGGTGGTGATCGGGCCGTCGACCCGCATGACGTCGAGCGCGACGTCGTTGCTGAGCCGGACGATCTGGAAGGGCTCGCTGTAGACCGGGTCGGCGAGGCCCAGGATGTCGGCGAGGAAGCGCGCGGACTCCTTGTCGTCGCGCGCCGGAACGATCGTGTGGTTCAGCTGAACGGCCATGGAACGCTTCCCTCCGGGTGCTTCTGGACGTGCCACCGAGCGTAGGACTTCAAGTCCGCTTCACCTCAAGCATGTCGTAAACTACACGATGTAGTGCACTGCAAGGAGGTTATTCCGATGGTCGAACAGACCGCGACGGCACCGGTTTCGGCCACGCCGGCCACGGCGGCCCAGGCTGCCCCGGCGACACCGGCCACTCAGGCCGCTCAGGCCGCCGGTCACCGCGGCATGCCGGAGAAGCGGGTGGCCATCGCCCGCGCCGCGCGCACCGTGTTCGGCCGCGAGGGCTTCACCCGCACCAGCGTGGACGCCATCGCCGCCGAGGCCGGCGTCTCCAAGCGGACCATCTACAACCACTTCGCCGACAAGGAGCAGCTGTTCCAGTCGGTGATCCTGGAGGGCGCCTCCACGGTGGCCGCCACCCAGGCGAAGATCGCCGACCGCCACCTGCGGAAGATCGTCGACCTGCGCGGCGACCTGATCGACTTCGGCCTGGACCGGGTCGGGTCGCTGACCACCTTCGCCGAGCACTGGGCCCTGGTCCGGACGATCGAGGCCGAGGCCCTGCACATCCGCCCGGCCGTCCTGGAGGCCTGGCAGGAAGCCGGGCCCCGCGAGACCCACCGGGTGCTCACCCACTGGATGACCGAGTTCGCCGACCGCGGGCTGCTGCTGGTGCCGGACCCGGACGAGGCGGCCCGCCACCTCAACCTGCTGACCTTCATCGCCGTCGCCCAGCCCACCTTCTACGGCGCGATCCCGATGCCGGCGGAACGGATCGCCGAGGTCGTGGCGAGCGGGGTGACGGCGTTCCTCAAGGTGTACCGCGCCACCGGAGCGACCACGTGACCGGACGGACCACGCCGACCGCTCGACCGCTCGACCGCTTCACCAGCACGTGACCGCTTGACCGTTTGACCGCTTGACCGTCGAAGCCGCCAGGGGGGCCGCGCAGATGGAACTGACCGTCGTCGACGTCGTACCGGGAACGCCTGCGCTGACCCGCGACGTCGCACCGCTGATCGGCGCGCTGCGGCCGGCGCTCGGGCCGGACGGGTTCGTCGCGTTCGCCACCGAGGCGCACGGCCAGGGGCTGGTGTTCACGGCCGCGTACGACGCCCGCGGGCGCTGTCTGGCGGTGGCCGCGCACCGGGTGCTGGCCACCAGCCGGGGGCGGCTGTTCTTCGTCGACGACCTGGTGACCGCGCCCGAGGCCCGGTCGACCGGGGTCGGCGGGCGGCTCTTCGCGGTCCTCCGGGAGCGGGCCCGGGCCGCCGGCTGCGTGCGGATCGAGCTGGACTCGGGCACGGCCAACCACGGCGCGCACCGCTTCTACCACGCGCACCGGATGGCCGTGACCGCCCTGCACTTCGGCCTGGAGGTGTAGCCCGGCGGGTCGCGGCACAGGTGGCGGGGCAGGTCACGACCCGCCCCGACCCGACCCGCCCCGACCCGCGTGCGCCGGGAGCGTACCGGGGCCGCCACCCGCCGCCCGACCGGCCGACCGCTGATCTGTCAGGTCCACCACCGGACTTGACGGACCCGCCGGGCGACCTTTGACCCTCCCGCACGCCGCCGCCCAGGATTCCGGCCATGGGAGAAAACACCGCAGAAATCGCGCCCCTTTTCGCATCCCGCGCCGAGCTCCGGATTTCCGCCGGACCGGCCGAGGTCTATTCGGTGATCAGCGACCTCCCGCGCAGCGGCGAGTGGAGCCCGGAATGCCAGGGCGGCAGCTGGATCTCCGGCGAGCCCGGAGCGGTCGGTTCGGTGTTCCGCGGCGAGAACCTGCGCAGCCCGGACGTGGTCTCCTGGGCGCCGGTGGTCCGCGGCACCTGGTTCACCCACGCCGAGGTGCTCGCGGCCGACCCGGGCCGGACCTTCCGCTGGGCCATGCGGGACAGCGGCGGACGGGCCCAGGACAGCGTCTGGGCCTTCGACATCGAGGCCGACGACGACGGCAGCCTGCTGGTGCACCACTTCAGGATGGGCACCGCCACCGAGGGGATCCGCGGGATCACCGCGGAGATGGACGCGGACGCGAAGCGTCGGTTCTTCGCCGAGTGGGGCGAGAAGGTGGCCGGGGACCTCGGCGTGACCCTGGAGCGGATCAAGCAGGTCGTCGAGAAGGGCTGACGGAGCCCGGGTGCCGTTCGCGGCACATCCCGGCCGCCGTCCCGACCGCCGTCCCGACACCCCGCCCGGCCGCTCATGGCCGCCTCCCCACGCCCCTCCCGGCCGTCTTCCCGGCCGTCTCCGGCCTCCGCGTGTCCGTGCACACCTCTGAACAGCGCCTGAAATGCCTTTCGATCCCCCCCTGAAAGAAAACCCGAAACCCACGAGAGGGCGGAACGGTGCTACTTCAGCGCATTGCCAACCGGGGCATCCGGCTGGGCACGCTCTTCGAGCGGGCCGCCGTCCGGAACGGCGCGAACGTGGTGATCCTCGACCACGACCTCGACATCGCCCCCGACCTGGGGCGGCGGGCCACCGTCGCCGAGATCGCCGACCTGGTCGACGACTTCGCGTCCCGGCTCTGGTCCGCCGGGGTCCGCCCGGGCCGCCGGGTGGTGGTCTACAAGTCGAACAGCTTCGACATCACCCTGCTCGCCTGCGCGGTGGCACGGACCGGCGGCGTCCCGGTGCTGCTGTCCCCGAAGCTGGACGGCGAGACCGTCGCCGAACTGATCCGCCGCACCGACGAGCCGTTCCTCGTCACCGACCAGGAGAAGCTCGAACAGGAGCTGCCCGCCGAAGTGTTCGGACTGGCGCACACCGTCCTGCTGACCAAGGGCGGCCACCCCGACGGGATCGGGCTGGCCGGGCTGGCCGGCTCGCCCCGGATCGCGCCGGTGACCATGCCGCCGGAGCACCCGACGCTGATCACCCACACCTCCGGCACCACCGGTACGCCCAAGCTGGCCGTCCACACCGGCCGGACCCTGGAGGCCCGGTACCGCCCGCAGGCGACCGTCGTCCGGCCGCTGGTCCCCGGCCGCGAGACGATCGCGATGCACGTCTCCTTCGTCCACTCGCGGCTGATCACCGCCCTGGCGATCTCGCTGTTCCGCGGCTTCCCGATCCTGGTACTGGCCGACTCGGACCCCCGGCACGTCGGCGACCTGTTCGCCCGGCTGCGGCCGGGGATCCTGGAGGCGCACCCCAACTCCTTCATGGAGTGGGAGGAGCTGGCCGAGGACCCGCGCCGCCCGCTGGCCAACGTCAAGCTGTTCTCCTCCACCTTCGACGCCATCCACCCGCGCACCGTGCAGACCATGCTGAACGCCTCGGCACGCCGCGCCCCGGTGTTCGGCCAGCTGTACGGGCAGAGCGAGGTCGGTCCCGCGGTGGTCCGGTCCTTCTCGAAGCGGCGCGGCCCGGACGCGGACGGCCGGTGCGTGGGCATGCCGTTCCCGGGCTTCACCGACGTCCGGGTGGTCAGCCGGAACGGCGCGCCGCCGTCGGCCGAGAACCCGGGGTTCATCGAGGTGCGCAGCGACGGCCGGATCGTCACCTACCTCGGTGAGCAGGAGCGGTACGACAAGCAGGTCAACGACGGCTGGTGGCGGATGGGTGACGTCGGCTACCGCACCCGGTGGGGCTGTGTGCACCTGCTGGACCGCGAGGTCGACGTGATCGAGGGCTTCGGCTCCACCCTGGCGGCCGAGGACACCCTCTTCGCCCGGCTGGCCGACCTGGCCGAGGTGGTCATCATCCCCGGGCCGGACGGGCGGCCGGTCCCGGTCGTCTGCACCAAGGACGACCGCCCGCTCGACCGCACCGCCTGGCGGGCCGCGGCGGCGGGCCTGCCGCCGATGGCCGACCCGGTGCAGTGGAAGCTCGGCGAGCTGCCCGCCACCGCCACGACCAAGATCAAGCGGCTGGAGCTGGCCCGCCGGCTGGCAGCCGCCGAGGACGGCGGGGCGGGCCGATGAGCGCGCTCCCCGAGCGGGACGGGCGGCCCCCGGCCGCGCCCCCCGACACGCTCCCCGGCGCCCCGGCGACCGTCGTCGTGGTCGGCGGCGGGATCGGCGGCCTGGCCACCGCCCTGGCGGTCAGCCGGGCCGGCCACCGGGCCGTCGTCCTGGAACGGGCCCCCGAGTTCGCCGAGATCGGGGCCGGCATCCAGATCGCCCCCAACGGCATCCTCGCGCTGGAGCGGCTCGGCCTCGGCGACGCCGTCCGGGCGGCCGGTGTCCACATGGCCGAACTCCGCTTCATGGACGGCGTGACCGGCGAGCACGTCACCAGCCTGACGCTCACCGAGCGCTACCGGCGGCGGTTCGGCAACCCGTACGTGGTGGTGCACCGCGCCGAACTGCACGGGCTGCTGCTGAAGACCTGCCTGGCCGACGCGCGGATCGACCTGCGCGCCGCGACCGCCGTCACCGGCTACCGGCAGGACGGGCGCGGCGCCACGGCCCTGCTGGCCGGCGGCGGGACGGTCGCCGGGGACGCGCTGATCGGGGCGGACGGCATCCACTCGGCGGTCCGTGCCCAGCTGGTCGGCGACGGCGAGCCGAGGATCTCCGGGATCACCGTCTACCGGGCGATCGTCCCGATGGAGCGGGTGCCCGAGGAGCTGCGGCTGCCCACCTCGGTGACCTGGTGGGCGGGTCCGCACTGCCACTTCGTCCACTACCCGATCGCGGGCGGCGCCTTCCTCAACCTCGCCGCCTCCCGGGACAACGGCGCCACCGAGGCGATCGCCGGCGTGGCGGTCGGCGAGGAGCTGGTCCACGCCCAGCTGGCCGGTCTCACCGCGCCGGCCGCCCGCCGGCTGCTGGCCCTCGGCGAGGGCTGGCGCTCCTGGGTGCTGGTGGACCGCGACCCGGTGGACGGCTGGACCGACGGGCGGGTCGCGCTGCTCGGCGACGCCGCCCACCCGATGCTGCACTACGCGGCGCAGGGCGCCTGCCAGGCGCTGGAGGATGCCGTCCTGCTCGGCGAGTTGATGGTCCAGACCACCGAACTCACCGACACGCTCGAACGGTTCGCCGCCGAACGGCACGCCCGCACGGCGGCGATCCAGCGCGCGGCCCGCGAATCGGTCCGGCTCTGGCACCCGGCCGGGGAGGACGCGACGGCCCGCAACAAGCTGCTCGGCGGCCTCTCCGAGGACGAACTGCACGAGCACGTGGCCTGGATGCACGACATCCGGCCCTTTCCATCAATGGATCATCACAACTACGATGGCGAGCCGTGGGCATGATCGATCGCCATCTCCAGATCTGCGTCATCGGCGCAGGTCCGCGCGGCCTCTCGGTACTGGAGAGGCTCTGCGCCAACGAACGGAAGTCACCGGCCGGGTGCGCCGTCACCGTGCACGTCGTCGACCCGGCGGCGCCGGGGGCGGGCCGGGTCTGGCGCACCGACCAGTCCCGGCACCTGCTGATGAACACGGTCGCCTCGCAGATCACCGTCTACACGGACGACAGCGTCCGGGTGGAGGGGCCGATCGAACCCGGTCCGAGCCTCTACGAGTGGGCCACGTCCCTCTCCAAGGGCGAGCATCCGGGCGGGTACGACGAGCGGACCCTGGCCGAGGCCGCCGACCTCGGCCCCAACACCTACCCCACCCGGGCCTTCTACGGGCAGTACCTGAACGACGCCTTCCTCGCCGTGGTGGCCGGCGCCCCGCCGTCCATGACCATCCGCGTCCACCGCTCCCGGGCGGTCGCGATGGCCGACGCGCACGGCGTTCCCGGCGGGCCGCAGGGCGTCCGGCTGGAGGACGGCACCCGGCTCAACAAGCTGGACGCCATCGTGCTCGCCCAGGGGCACGTGTCGGCCCGGCTCACGCCCCGCGAGGCCCGCACCGCCAGCCTCGCGCGGATCCACCACCTGACCTACGTCACCCCCACCAACCCGGCCGACGTCCAGGTGGCCGTCCGGCCCGGTCAGACCGTGCTGCTGCGCGGCCTGGGCCTCAACTTCTTCGACCACATGGCGCTCTTCACCCTCGGCCGGGGCGGCCGCTTCGAACGGGTCGGCACCGGCCCCACCGACGAACGCCGGCCGGGCGACGGGCAGCCGGGCGACGGGCAGCCGGAAGGCAGGCTGGTGTACCGGGCGTCCGGCACCGAGCCACGCCTCTACGCCACCTCCCGGCGCGGCATCCCGTACCACGCGCGCGGCGAGAACGAGAAGGGCGCGTACGGCCGTTACCTGCCCCGGCTGCTCACCCCCGAGGTGATCGCCGAGCTCCGCGGGCGCGCCCGCCGGGGCGAGCCCGCCCGGTTCGCCACCGACCTGTGGCCGCTGATCTCGCGCGAGGTGGAGTCCGTCTACTACGGCGCCCTGCTCACCGCGAGGGGGCGCGGCGCCGAGCGCGAGGAGTTCACCGACCGGTTCCTGACCACCGACGACCCGGCCGGGCTGCTCGACGCCCACGGTGTCGAGGAGTCCGGGCGGTGGAGCTGGGAGCGCCTCTCCCGGCCCTACGCCGGACGCGAGTTCGCCGACCGCGCGGAGTTCCGCGACTGGCTGCTCGACTACCTGCGCCAGGACGTCGCCGAGGCCCGGGCCGGCAACCTGAGCGGCCCGCTCAAGGCCGCCCTGGACGTGCTGCGCGACCTGCGCAACGAGGTCCGGCTCGCGGTCGACCACAGCGGCCTGGAGGGCAGCTCGCACCGCGACGACCTGGAGGGCTGGTACACCCCGCTGAACGCCTTCCTCTCGATCGGCCCGCCGACCGAGCGGATCGAGCAGCTGATCGCCCTGGTCGAGGCCGGGGTGCTGGAACTGCTCGGCCCGGGCACCGAGATCCGCATCGACCCGGTGGACCCGGCCTTCACGGCGCATTCCGCCACCGTGCCGGGGGAGCCGATCCGGGCTTCCGTGCTGATCGAGGCCCGGCTGCCCGAACCCGACCTGCGGCGCACCGACGATCCGCTGCTGCGGCACCTGCTGGAGACCGAGCAGTGCACCACGTACCGGATCGACGGGGAGCACGGGAACGGCTACGAGACCGGCGGCCTCGCCGTCACCGAGCGGCCCTACCGGCTGCTGGACGCCCGCGGACGGGCGCACCCGCGCCGGTTCGCGTACGGCATACCGACCGAGTCGGTGCACTGGGTGACCGCCGCGGGCATCCGCCCCGGCGTCGACTCGGTGACCCTCGGCGACTCGGACGCGATCGCCCGCGCGGTGCTGGCCCTGCCGCTGGTGTCCGAGGTGCCGGCCGAGGTACGGCCCCAACCGGCCGAGACCGACCTGAGAGGCGTCGTGATATGACGGACAGTCACCTTCCGCCGCAGGAATCCGCGGCGAACGGGACCGGAGCGCAGGGGACCGGCGCGCAGGGGACCGGACCGCACGGGACCGGCGCGGAGGGGACCGGCGCGGAGGCCGACCAGGACTCCGGACTGCTCTCCCCCGTCCGCGCCGGCACCCCGGTCGAGCGGGCCGTCGGCGACCGGGCCTGGCTCCAGGCCATGCTGGACGCCGAGGCCGCGCTGGCCCGCGCCCAGGCGGGGCTCGGCACCGTGCCCGTCCCGGCCGCCGCCGCGATCACCGCGGCCGCCCGGGCCGAACGGTTCGACCTCCGGGCGCTGGCCCTGGCCTCCCGGGAGACCGCCAACCCCGTCGTCGGGCTGGTCCAGGCGCTGACCCGGGTGGTCGCCGCCGAGGACCCGGCCGCCGCCGAGTACGTGCACCGCGGTTCGACCAGCCAGGACATCTTCGACACCGGCGCGATGCTGGTGGCGGCCCGGGCACTGCGGCTGGTCCGGGCCGACCTGGACCGCACCGCCCGGGCGCTCGCCGCGCTGGCCGCCGAGCACCGGGACACCGTGCTGGCCGGACGCACCCTGGCCCTCCAGGCGGTGCCGACCACCTTCGGCCTCAAGGCGGCCGGCTGGCGCCAGCTGGTGCTGGACGCCGACCGGCGGCTGGCGGCCGTCCTGGCGGACGGTCTGCCCGTCTCCCTCGGCGGCGCGGCCGGCACGCTGGCCGGCTACCTGGAGTACGCCCGGCTGGACGGCCCGGACCCGGACGTCGACGCCGGTGCGTACCTCGACCGGCTGGTGGACGCGTTCGCCGCGGAGACCGGGCTGGCCCGCCCGGTGCTGCCCTGGCACGCGCTGCGCACCCCGATGGCCGACCTGGCCGCCGCCCTGGCCTTCACCGCCGGCGCGCTGGGCAAGATCGCGGTGGACGTGCAGTCGCTGACCCGGACCGAGGTCGGCGAGGTGGTCGAGCCGGCCGTGGCCGGCCGCGGAGCCTCCTCCGCGATGCCGCACAAGCGCAACCCGGTACTGGCCACCCTGCTGCGCAGCGCCGCGCTCCAGGTGCCGGTGCTGGCCGCCGGGCTGACCCAGTGCCTGGTGACCGAGGACGAGCGCTCCGGCGGCGCCTGGCACGCCGAGTGGCTGCTGCTGCGCGAGTGCCTGCGGCTGGCCGGCGGCGCCGCGCACACCTCGGTGGAGCTGGCCGAGGGGCTGCTCGTCCGGCCGGAGCGGATGCGGGCCAACCTCGGGCTCACCGGCGGGCAGCTGGTCTCCGAGCGGATCGCGGCCAGGCTGGCGCCGAAGCTCGGCAAGGCGGTGGCCAAGCACCTGCTCACCGAGGTCTCCCTGACGGCGGACCGGGAGGGCCGTGCGCTGGCCGACGTCCTCGTCGAACAGGCCGAACTGGCAGGCAGGTTCACCCCGGCGGAGATCGCCGAGCTGTGCGACCCGGCCGGCTACACCGGCGCGGCCGGCGCACTGGTCGACCGGGCGGTCGGTTCCTGACCTCCCGCGACCGTACGGGAAGGCCCCCCGCTCCCGGGGGGCCTTCCCGTGCCCGCGTCCGCGCCGTCCCGCGGCCGCCCGGTACCCCGACTGCCCGATGCCGTGACTGCCCGGTACCGCGTCCGCCGGGCTCAGTCCCGGATGACGGTCTTGGTCCGCATCAGGAACTCCCCCAGGTAGCCGTCGTGCGGCACCCCCGGCCGGAGCCAGTACGTCGGGTGGTCACCCCGGTAGACGTTGCTGATGCTCGGCTCCCGGAGCAGCCGGTCGAACAGCGCGTCGTCCCGGGTGATCGCGGTGAGCACCAGGGAGTTGCGCAGCGGCGCGACGCCCGCCTCCTGGCTCCACGGCGCCACCCAGACGCAGGGGAAGGCGAGCTCGATGCCCGCCTGCTCGGCGTCGGGCCGGTCCAGCTGGTGCACGGCGGGCCGCAGCACCGCGCTGCCGTCGCCGAGTTCGGCGACCACGCCGTCCCCGCCGAGCCAGGCCCGGGTGCCGGCCGCGCGGCGCAGCAGGAACGCCTCGATCGCCCGGGCCTCCGCCACCGGCTGCACGGAGAGCACCGCCTTCTCGTCCTCCGGCGGCAGGCTGGGGATGACGGCCAGCCGCTCGGCGATCGCCCGGGCGAGCGGCGCCGGGTCGCCCTCGATCAGGACGGCGGTGGCGTTGATGCAGGCGACGCCGCCCTGGTGGCTGATCGAGTCGACGATGGTGTCCAGGTGCGCGCGCCAGTCGGTGTCCGCGGTGACCAGGATCTTGGAACGGCCGGGGCCCTGCGGCAGGACGGTGCTGCCCGCGTACTTGCGGACCACCTCGTCGCCGCCGTAGACCATGCCGAGGTCGGCGCCGTTCAGGATCTCGTCGGCCGCCTCGTGGTCGGTGGGCAGCAGCATCACCTGGTCGGCGCCGAAGCCGGCCAGCCGCAGGGCGGTGACCAGCCGGTGCGGGGTGAGCGGCTCGCGCCGGGAGGGCCGGACGGCGACCCGGTAGCCGAGTGCCAGCGCCTCCAGCCAGAGTCCGTGCGGGCCCGGGTGGTTGCCGGCCGCGTGGACGGCGAAGACGTCGCCGCGCCTGGTCCAGACGGCGCTGCCGTCGAGGGTGGCGCCGTCCCGCCAGTCGCTCACCGAGCCGACCGGCTGGGCCCGGTGGGCGGCCCAGCCGGCCTTCCCGGCCGAGTCGGCGATGGACCGGACGGCGTCGCGCACGACGCCGATCGGCACCCCGGAGACCCGGGCCACGGCCCGCTGGTAGGCGGGGAGGTCGAGGCCGTCGATGGTCGCCTCGGTGAAGATCCGCCCGGCCCGGGCCAGCGCGGCGAACCGCTCGGCGGCCGGCAGGGACTCGGCGGCGTGCAGCGCCCGCATCGCCCGGGTGACGAACAGCCTCGGTACGAGGCTGAGTTCGGCGAACGGCGCACCGGTGACGTCGGCGACGACGGTCCGCCGGCGGGCCCGGAAGGGCTCGCCGGGGCCGAGCGCGTCCAGTTGCAGGAGCCCGGCGGGCTCCGGGGGCACGTCCGCCCCGTGGGGCCCCGGCTCCCGGGACCCGGCGGGCTGCAGCGGTCCGGCCATCAGTAGACCCCCTCGATCACGGTCTCGTTGTCGAACTCCCGGACCGGGGCGATGTCCGCCACCGAGTCGCCGAGCTGCCCGGGCAGCGGGGCGATCCTGGTGCCGAGGTCACGCTCCAGGTTGTTGGGCATCAGCAGGCTCTTGGAGACGTGGTGCATGACCACCTGGCCGCGTTCGCCGAAGTCGACCGTCCGGCCGGTCTCCGGGTCGATCACACCGAAGCTCATGTACGGCGAGTACGGGTCGTAGACGCAGGGGTCGTCGTCGGTCAGCCCGTGCCGCTCGCTGGCGTTGCCGAGGATCATGGTCGAGCCGTAGCCGCTGTAGAGCACGGCGTCGGGGAAGATCTCGGTGCGGTACAGGTGGCGGGTGTCCGGGTCCATCTGGGTGCCGACCCAGTTGATCGCCCGGACCTTCTCGCCCACGAGCTTGGCGAGGCCGTCCCGGCGGGCGATCCGCTCCAGGACGGGCGGGGTGCACATCAGCACCCCGACGTCCTGGGTCTCCAGCAGGTAGGCGACCTGGTCGACGATGTGCTCGGCGTACGCGCCGGCCTCGGCGGCCCTGCCGTCGGAGATCAGCTTCTTCACCCAGCGCGGGTCGAGGTCGACGGTGAACGAGAGGCCGCCCCGGTAGGCGGTCTGGGCCTTGATGACGTCACCGACCATGTGCGGGCCGGTGGGCGCGACGACCAGCCAGTTGACGCCCTGCGGCACGCCGTGGCCGTCGAGCTGGGCGCTGGACCAGCCGAGCAGCCGGTCCAGCCAGTCGCGCAGCAGCACGATCCGCTTGGGCGCGCCGGTGGTGCCGCCGCTCTCGTAGACGCCGAGCACGTCGGGGCGGTCGCCGTAGCCGCGCGGAACGAGGTCCTCGACACGGGCGGTGCGCAGTTCGTTGGCGAGGTTGGGGAACTTCGCGAGGTCGGCGTGGGTGCGGACCTCGGTGAGCGGGTCGAAGCCGAGGGAGCCGGCCCTGGACAGCCAGAACGGGGAGCCGGTCGCGGGCGAGAAGTGCCAGCGCATGGCGGCGCGCAGGTACTCCTCGGGGTCGGGCACGGCGTCGAACGGGAGGTCCAGCACCGGGTCGGCGGCGGGATCGTCGACAGGAGACACAGCGGTCCTTCCAGGGGTGGGGTTCAGCGGTCGGTGCCGGGCGGGTTGTCGATGGCGTAGCGCCAGCGGCCGTCGGCGCCGCGCCGGGCGACGTCGGTGGCGGTGCCCTCGGACCGGAACGGCCCGTCCGGCCCCTCGCCCTCGATCAGGTAGTCGCCGATCAGCAGGGCGAGGTCGCCGTTCTCGTAGCAGTGCCGGAGGGTGATCCGGATCGGCAGGCCGAGGGCGAGGAAGCGGCCGGTCGCGGCGCGCCGGTCGTCGCCGGTCAGCGGGGTGCCGGGCCGGTCGACGAGGACCGCGCCGGGCTCGAAGAGCTCCTCGACGGCCGCCCGGTCACCGGTGTTGAAGGCCGCGACGAAGGCGGCCGGCAACCGGGCCGGATCGGTGGGCGCCGGGTGCACCGGCTGTGCCGGGCTCCCGGTCGCGGTGCGGGGTTCGCTGGTGGTCATGGCGGTCATCCCGTCTGGACGCCGGCGGTGACGCCGCCGCCCGGCTGGTCGGGCAGCCGGTCCAGGCTGAACCCGAAGTGGGTCTTGTACGCCTCCAGGACGGCGGCGTCGCCGACGAACTCCTCGGTGGAGCGGTCGCTGCCGGCGACCGTGGAGAGCTGGTTGCCCTTGAGGGTGATCCGGCCGTCCTCGGTCCGCAGCGAGCAGAACACGTCCTGCAGGAAGGGGGATTCGGGCGCGGTTCGGTACCACCAGAGGGTCGGCCGGAAGTCCTCGATGCGGACCGGGCGGTCCTCCAGCCGGTACAGCGGCTTGCCGTTGAGCAGCACGTCGAAGCCGCCGCCCTCGACGTCGGCGAGCAGGAAGTCGCCGTCCGGGTCGTGCTGGACCTCGCGGGAGGCCAGCCGGAGCGGGCGCCGGCTGTTGCGGCCGAAGCCGGTGTCGACCAGCCACTGCTCGCCGTCGACGGTGACCCGCAGGGCCAGGTGGCACAGGGCCGCGCCGAGCGTGCCGCCGGGCCGGTGGACCCGGCCGGGGAGGATCTCGACCTGGTAGCCGAGGGCGGTGAGCAGGAACGAGAGGGCCGGGTTGACCTCGTAGCAGCCGCCGCCGCGGCGCTGGCGGACGATCTTGTCGAGGACCTGCTCGTCCATGTGGATCGGCTCGTCGAGGTGGTAGCCGAGGTTCTCGAACGGCACGGACAGCACGTGCCGCTCCTGGATGCGGGTGAGCGCGTCGAGGTCGGCCCGCTCGGGCCGTTCGGCGCCGATCCGGGCGAGGTACGCGTCCACCATGGCGTCGTCCAGCACGGTGATCTCCTTGTCGGTCGTTCGGTCGAACCGGGTGGGAAGGTGCGGGCGGTACGGACGGGGGGTGCTGAGGGGGAGAGCGGGGGCCGGCCCGGGCCGGGGCCGTCACCAGCGCAGCAGGGCGAGGCCGATCGCCATGCCGCCGCCGAAGCCGGCCAGCAGCACCAGGTCCCCGGGGGCGAACCGGCCGGCCCGGGCGGCCCGGTCGAGGGTGACGGCGATCGAGGCCGAGCCGGTGTTGCCGTACTCCTCGACCGTGGTGCACGTCCGTCCGACGGGGATGCCGAGCCGGTCGGCCAGGTCGGCGAGCAGCAGCCCGTTGGCCTGGTGCGGGACGAAGCCCGCCAGGTCCCCGGGGGCGACCCCGGCGTCGGCCAGGAAGGACCGGACCGCCTCCGGGAGCCGGGTCTCGACGAACTCGCGCACGCCGCGGCCGTCCATCCGGAACCAGTGCAGGCCCTGGGCGAGGGTGTCGGCGCTGGCGGGCAGCCGGCTGCCCCCGGCCGGGACGCCGATCAGTCCGCGGTCGGCGCCGAACCCGGCCAGCCGCCCGGCGAGCAGGCCCCGGCCGGGTGCCGGGGCCGGGCCGAGCACCACCGCGCCGGCTCCGTCGCCGAACAGCACCGCGGTCCGGCGGTCGGTGGGGTCGAGGATCCGCGAGTAGACGTCGGTGCCGACCACCAGCGCGTACCCGGGGGCGGCGTCGCCGAGCATCCGTTCGGCGGCGGTGAGGGCGAAGACGAAGCCGCTGCAGACCGCGTTGACGTCGAAGGCCGCGGTGCCGGGGGCGGCGCCGAGCCGGTCGGCGACCACGCTGGCGGTCGGCGGCTGCGGGGAGTCGGGGGTGGAGGTGGCGACCATGATCAGCGCGAGGTCGGCCGGGTCCACCCCGGCGTCCGCCAGCGCCGCCCGGCCGGCCGCCACCGCGAGGTCGCTGGCGGCCTGGTCGGGCCCGGCGCGGCGGCGCCGGACGATTCCGGTCTTCCGGGCGATCCATTCCCCGGTGACACCGGCCGGGGCGGCGGCCTCGGAATTGCTCACCACCCGGGCCGGCAGGTACGAGCCGGTTCCCAGGACGGCGACTCCCGTGTGCGTGCGACCCTTCCCGGGAATTCCCGTCGTTATCATCCTTGTCCCCTCGATCGGATCGGACACCGGGCTCCGACGCATCGTCAGGCGCCGGGAATGGACGGGCCGTAGGAGCCGGTGCCCGCCCGCAGGACGGACCCCGGATCGGCCGGGACGGGCGGGGCGGACGGGCCGCCCAGCACGTGGGCGATCAGGTCGCCGATGATCCGCACGCCGTCGCGGGTGAGCACCGACTCGGCGTGGAACTGCACCGAGGCGAAGTGCGGGCCGCGCAGCGCGTGCACCTCCCCGGTGGCGGCGTCCCGGGCGACCCGGACGGCGCCGCCGGGCACGGTGAACGCCCCCTCCGGCCCCGTTCCCCCGGTCCAGGAGGCGGCGAAGGTGTTGTAGAAGCCGACCCGCTCACCGGCGCCGAAGAGGTCGATCTCCCGCTGGACGCCCTGGTTGGGCGTCTCCCGGCGGACCAGCGGCAGCCCGAGTTCCGCGCAGAGCACCTGGTGGCTCAGGCAGACCGCCAGGAACGGCCGCCGCTCGGCGAGGAACTCCTTCACCCGGGAGCGGAGATGGGCGATCTTCGGGTGGGCGGTGTCCCGCGGGTCGCCGGGCCCGGGGCCCAGCACCACCAGGTCGACCCCGTCCGGCGCGTACGGCCGGTCGAACCGCCGGACGTCGACGTCGAGGCCGAGCGCCCGCAACTGGTGGTCGATCATCGCGGTGAAGGTGTCCTCGGCGTCCACCACCAGCACCCGGCGGCCGGCCAGCTCGGCGCGGGCGAAGGACCGCTCGACGGAGCGCTCGAAGGACCCCTCGCCGTCGTCGGCGAGCCAGAACCCGGCCAGCGTGCGGTTACGCCCGGCCAGCGCCTGCCGGACCCTCGGATGCGCGCCGAACCGGCCCCGGCCGCCGTCCTCCAGCGCGGCGAGCAGCCCGGCCGCCTTGGCCCTGGTCTCGGCCACCTCGGAGTCCGGGTCGGAGTGGCGGACCAGTGTCGCGCCGACGCCGATCCGCAGCCGGCCGGCCGCGTCGATGTCGGCGGTGCGGATCAGGATGCCCGAGTCCAGTGCCCGCGCGCCCTCCGCGTCACGGCCGATCAGGGCGACCACTCCGCTGTAGTAACCCCGGCCCCCCGGTTCGTACTTGGCGATCACCCGGGCGGCGGACTCCAGCGGGCTCCCGGTCACCGTCGGCGCGAACAGCGTCTCGCGCAGCACCTCGCGCGGGTCCCGGTCGGTCCGGCCCTCGATGAAGTACTCGGTGTGCGCGAGCCGGGCCATCTCCTTCAGGTACGGGCCGACCACCCGGCCGCCCGTCGTGCAGATCCGGGCCATCATCTTGAGCTCCTCGTCGACCACCATGAAGAGCTCCTCGGCCTCCTTGCGGTCGGCCAGGAAGTCCATCAGGCCGTCGAGGTCGGGGCCCCGCTCCGGGTACCGGTAGGTGCCGCTGATCGGGTTCATCACCGCCCGCCCGCCGTGCACGCTGATGTGTCGCTCGGGGGTGGCGCCGACCAGCGTCCGCTCCCCGGTGTGCACCGCGAAGGTCCAGTAGGCTCCGGTCTCCCGCTGGAGCAGGCGGCGGAACAGGGTGAGTGCGGCGGCCGGGGTGTAGCCGGTGATCTCGGCGACGAACGAGCGCTTGACCACGAAGTTGGCGCCCGTCCCCTCGCCGATCTCCTCGCCGATCACCCGGCGGACGGTCTCCGCGTACTCCTCGTCGTCGGCGTCGAAACGACCGCCGGCCAGCGTGATCGGCACGTCGGGGAGGCGGGCGAACAGTTCGGCGAGCGGCAGGACGGCCTGCTCGGTGACGGTCAGCGCGAGCAGTGGGGTGCCGTCGTCGGGCGCCTCGAAGCCGCGCTCGGCGATCTGCCGGTAGGGGACCAGCGCCAGCACTTCGTGGCGCTTCCCCGCAGTCTCCGCAGCCCCGGCCCCGGCCGGTCCGGCGCGGTGGGCGGGGTCGGCGGGCAGCGGGAGGTCCGCCAGGGTGGCCGGTTCGGAGACCTCGCCGACCAGCAGGTCGACCAGGCCCGGCCCGGTCGCCTCCGGGCGGTGCAGCAGCGCGAAGGCCGGCGGGTGCCCGGCCAGCACCCGGTCCAGCAGCTCGCTCATCGGGTCACCGCCCCGGCCGTCGACGGGTCCGGGCTCGACGGGTCCACGGAGGCCCGGTCCGCGGATGACGGGCCACCGGTCACCGCGTCCCCGGTCACCGCGTCCGCGGTCAGCACCACGGCGCAGCGCCGGGCCGCGTACTCCAGGGCCATCCGGTGGTCCTCGGCCGTGAAGTCGGCCACCGCGTCGGCCACCAGGAAGGTCTGGATGTCGTTGGTGAACGCCTCGACGGCCGTCATCAGCACCCCGACGTGCGCGTACACGCCGCAGAGCACCAGCTGGTCCCGGCCGGCGGCCCGCAGCCGCGCCAGCAGGTCGTTGTTGAAGAAGGCGCTGTACCGCCACTTGGTGACCAGCCAGTCGGCCGGTCCCGGGGCGAGCCGGTCGACGATCTCCCGGTCCGCGGGGGCGGCCTGCATCCCCGGGCCCCAGAAGTCGGCCAGCAGGCCGCGCTGTTCGGGGGTCATGCCGCCCGGCTGCGCGGTGTAGGCCACCGGCACGTCGTGCCCGCGGGCCCAGTCCCGGAGCCGGACGGCGTTGGCGAGCAGCGGGCCGTCCTCGCCGAACGGCGCGAGGAAGTAGCGCTGCATGTCGTGCACGAGCAGGACCGCGCGGTCCGGATCGAGCGTCCAGCCGGCCGTGTTGGCGGGCAGGTCGGCCGCGGTGGGCAGCGGGTAGGGGGCGATCGCCGGGAGGCCCGGCCGCCGCGCCGGAGTGGGGAGGCCATTACGCACCGAGCCCGGCACCCCCGTCCACCGTGAGGTCGTGCAGGGTGATGTGGCCGGCCTCGTCGGAGAGCAGGAAGACGACGGCGTGCGCGACGTCCTCCGGCTCGGCGAGCTTGCCGAGCGGGATGCCGACCCGGTACGCGTCCGGCCGGCCCTCCAGGGTGCCGGCACGGCCGCTGTCGTCGTGCCACATGGAGCTGAGCATCGGGGTGTCGGTGGAGCCCGGCGCCACCAGGTTGCAGCGGATGCCGTACCGGGCGACCTCCAGGCCGAGGCTCTTGGTGAAGAGGGTCGCCGCGGCCTTGGAGGCCGCGTAGGCGGCCATCTCGCTGCGCGGGGTGGTGGCGGCGTTGGAGGCCACCGTGACGATCGCGCCGCTCCGGCGCGGGATCATCCGGTTGACCACGGCGCGGGAGACCCGGAAGACGCCGTCGGCGTTGACCGAGAAGGTGCTGTGCCAGTCCTCGTCGGTGAAGTCGCGGACCTCGCCGAGCCGGAGCACACCGGCGGTGTTGACCAGGTAGTCGAGCGGGCCGAGCCGCCGTTCGGCCGTGTCGACGGCCTCCTCGACGGAGGCGCTGTCGGTGACGTCGGCGGGGATCGCCACGACGGTGAGGCCCTCGGCGGTCAGTTTGCCGGCCAGCTCGGCGAGTCGACCGGCGTCCCGGTCGACGGCGGCGACGAGGACGCCGCGAGCGGCCAGGGCCCGGGCCACGGCGGCGCCGATGCCGCCGGCCGCGCCGGTGATGAGTGCCACCTTGTTCTGCATGTGCCAGACCTCCCTGGGGTCGGCCCGGGGGTGCGGGCCGGCAGTGTGGGTTGGGGGTTGTGCACGGTCGGACGGGACGGACCCGGGTCGGGTCCGCACCGGATCGGGTGGTGCGGGACAGCTGCTGCGGAACAGCTGCGGGACAGGTCGTTCGGGACAGGTCGTTCGGGACAGGTGGTGCCGGACAGTGGTGCGGGGCGTGCGGGGCGGGCCGGACGGAACGGGGCGGGGCCCGTTGCCGTGCCCGGGTCAGGCCCGCCAGGCGGACACCACGGCGATGGCCTGGCCGGGGTTGAGCCGCGGATCGCAGAAGCTCGTGTACTTGTCACCGACCCGGCCGAGCCCGGTCTCGTCGTCGGCGCATTCGGTGACGTCGTCGGGCGTGGTTTCCAGGTGCAGGCCCCCGGCGGTGCCGCCCCCGGCACGGACCGCCTGCTGGAAGGACTCGACCTCGCGGACGACGGTCTCCACCAGACGGGTCTTGAGGCCGTCGGGCCGGCTGAAGGTGTTGCCGTGCATCGGGTCGGTCAGCCAGACCACCGGGTGGCCGGCGGCCCGCACGGCCCGGACCAGCCCGGGGAGGACCCCGGCGACGCGGTCGGCGCCCAGCCGGGCGATCAGGGTGAGCCGGCCGGGTTCGCGGCCGGGGTCGAGCAGGGCGCAGAGCCGGAGCAGCTCGTCCGGGGTCGTGGTCGGGCCGACCTTGCAGCCGACCGGGTTGACCACCCGGGCGAGCAGCGCGACGTGGGCGCCGTCGGGCTGGCGCGTGCGTTCGCCGATCCACGGGAAGTGCGTGGAGGCGAGCAGCGGCCGGCCCTCGTCGTCGCGGCGGAGCAGCGGCAGTTCGTAGTCGAGCAGCAGCGCCTCGTGGCTGGTCCACACCGGAGGGCAGGCCGCGGAGGGTTCGCCGGGGGCGAGCCGGCCGAGGTGGACCATGGTCTGCCGGGCGGCGTCGTAGCCGGTCAGCAGGCGGCGCGGGTCCGGGGTGCGCTGGGCCGGGTCGGGCTCCGGGCCGTTGACCATGTGGCCCCGGTAGACGGGTAGTTCGACGCCGTCGCAGCGTTCGGTGGGGTGCGAGCGGGGCTTGGCGAACTGGCCCGCGATCCGGCCGATCCGGACCACCGGACGGGGGGTGGTGATCTTCAGGAGGCCGGCCAGCGCGTCCAGCAGGCCGGCCTTGCGGGCGACGTCCCCCGCGGTGCACTCCTGGGGGTCCTCGGCGCAGTCCCCGGCCTGGAGCACCTGTGCACGGCCCTCGGCGACCTGGCCGAGCAGGGCGCGCAGCCGGTGCACGTCGGCGGCCGCCACGAGGGCGGGCCTTCCGGCCAACTCCTTTTTGACAGAATCGAGTTCGACGGAATTCGGCCAGTCCGGCTGCTGTCTTGCGGGGCGGCCGGCGAGCTGGCCCACGAGCAGGTTGTCCACTGACATCTCCATCACGGGTTGGGGGCCGGCCTGCGGCAGGCGACTGCGGCAGGCCCTCGGCCCTAGGGCGTGTCGAGGCCCCGGACCACACCGGCGACCCGGACCAGGCGCCGGGCCTGGTACTCGACCGCGGCGATGTTCTCCTCGTGGACCTGTCCGGGCACGTTCCGGGAGACCGCGCTGGCGCCGTAGGGGTTGCCGTTGTTGGGCCGGAACAGCACCGGGTCGGTGGATCCGGTGGCCAGGATCAGCGAGCCCCAGTGGCAGAACGCGTTGTGCAGCGCGAGGATCGTGGTCTCGTGGCCGCCGCGCGGCGCCGAGCCCGAGGTGAACGCCGAGACGGCCTTGTCGGCCAGCCCGCCCGGGATCGACAGCGGCGCGGTGGAGTCGATGAACCGCAGGACCGGCGCGGCCGGCAGGCCGAACCGCACCGGGCTCCCGATCAGGATGCCGTCCGCCCACGCCAGGTCCGCGAGGTCGACCACGGGGACGTCCGCGGTGCGTTCCCGCAGCTCCCGCGCGGCGTCCTCGGTCCCGGGCACGTAGGTGTCGTCGGGCAGGTCCGCGATCCGGCGCAGCCGCACCTCGGCACCGGCCTTCTCGGCGGCGGAGGCCGCCGCCTCGGCCAGCCTGGCGACATTTCCGGTCGACGAGTAATAGACGACGGCAATGGTGGTCATGACGGCGAACTCCTCAGGGACGGGGACGCGTTCAGCTGATCCTTGACGGTGGACAGCAGGTCGGCCAACGGAGTTACCGGCACTTCGTCAGGTGGCGTCGCACTCCGTCGAATACTCATCAGATGTCCCGTTCGACCCGACCTGACATTGACCGGAGCAGTCACTTTTCCGGGCACGAATTGCTCCCTATCCTCGGTGCCCGGCACCGTTTTCGGGCCGCCGCAGAGCCGAGGAGCAGTGATCCCGCAGTGAAGAAACCGCCGGCCGCCCCACCCCGTCGACGAGACCTGCGGCCGCTGATCGCCGAAGGCGTCTCCCCCTGGCTGGACGGGATCCACCGCGGCCTGGCCACCTCGGGCCTGCTCGGCCGGCTGATCGACGAGACCGGGCTGCGCGGCGCCACCACCAACCCCGCGCTGCTGGCCGGACGACTGCGCCGGGACCCGGTCTACGGCGAGCAGTTGGCCCGGCTGGCCGGGCACGACGTGTCCCCGGAGGGCTCGGTGTGGGCCGCGTCGGTGCAGGACCTGCGGCTGGTCTGCGACCAGTTCCTGGACGTCTTCCGCACCGCCCACGGTCATGACGGCCTGGTCTCGGCGGACCTCGACCCGAGGCTGGCGCACGATCCGGCGGCGACCACCGCCGAGGCCGTCGAGCTGGCCCGCGCGGTGGACCGGCCCAATCTGCTGGTGAAGATCCCGGCCACCCCCGAGGGCCTGGGCGCGATCCGCGACTGCGTCGGTCTCGGCCTCGGCGTGCACGCGACCGGGCTGTTCTCGGTGCACCGCTACGGGCAGGTGGTGGACGCCTACTTCGACGGGCTGGAGCAGGCGCTGGCGGCCGGCCGGCCGCTGGCGGCGATCGCCTCGGTGGCCTCGCTGCCGGTCGGCCGGGTCGACCTGGAGATCGACCGCAGGCTGACCGCGATCGGCACCCAGGACGCCCTCGCCCTGCGCGGCCTGACCGCCCAGGCGGCGGCCCGACTGATGTACCGGGCGTACGAGGAGCGGCTCGGCGACGGCCGCTGGCGCACCCTGCGCGCCTCCGGCGCCCGGCCGCAGCGCCTGCTGTGGACCGACGCCGCGCTGGCCGGTGCCGCCGCCGCGCAGGCCCGGTACGTGGCCGGCCTGGTCTCCTGGGGCACCGCGCACGCGATGACCCGCCCGGTGCTGGACGAGGCCGTCCGCAAGCTCCGCCTCGACGGCGACACCCTGATGGGCCGGCACGAGGCGGCCCAGGCGGTGCTCGACCGGCTGGGACGGCTCGGTATCGACTACTGCGCGGTGGTGCGACGGCTGGAGGAGGAGAGCGTCCCGCGGCTGGTCGACCACTGGCTCCGCCTGCACGCCTCGGCCGCCACCCGGCTGGCCCGCCCGGCCGACCTGCCGGGAGACAGCGAACCTGCCCGACTCCGTGGCAGTTGAGGATCTTTGACGAACCATCACCTTGGCGGCGCCGGGAGCGCCCGAACCCGCACCGGTGGCCCGGCGACCGGCCCGGACCTGTGCTTGACGGGAACATCCGCCCCCGCATACCTTCCGATTTGCAGGCCGTCACGCACTCCTTCTGCTCAGGAGGGCCTGGGGGGAGGGAAGGTCATGACGCGACGGTCGGCCGACTCAATCGCGTTCAACGTCCTGGAGTTGCTGGCCAGCGAGGCGCCCGCCGCCCAGCTGGCGGAGCTGGTCGAGCAGGCCCGGAAGAGTTGTGAGTCGCCCCGTGAACGGGAGGCGCTGGGCCGGATCGAACAGCTCGGCCTCTCCATACGCACACAGTCACAGCGCCGCCGCCGGCGCGAGGCCGGGCTGGCCGCGCTCGCCGACACCGCCCGCGACCTGGCGCTTCCGTACGACCTGGACGGCCTGCTGGCGGTGATCACACGCCGGGCCCGGCTGCTGCTGGGCGCCGACGTGGCCTGCCTGACCACCACCGACGAGGAGCACGGACAGGTCAGGATCCGCACCACCGACGGCCCGACCGGGGCGCTCGCGGTCGGCCTGCCCCTGCCCGACGGCTTCGGCCTGGGCGCCGGTGTCCTGGCCGACCCGGCGCCCTTCTGGACCCCGGACTACCTGCTCGACGAGCGGATCCGGCACAGCCCCGCGATCGACGAGACGATCCGCGCCGAGGGCCTGCACGCCGTGATGGCCGTCCCGCTCGGCCACCGCACCCACCCGTTCGGTGTGCTGTACGTCGCCGAGCGCACGGTCCGCCGCTTCACCGCCGACGAGATCTCCCTCATGGCCGCACTCGGCGACCTCGCCGGGGTGGCGGTCGAGAAGGCCCGGCTGCTGGAGGAGGCCGCCCGCCCGGCCCCCGTCCCGGAACCGGACCGCACCGCCGGCGAACTCGCCGCGGTGCACCGCGCCCTGGTCGACCTCGCGCTCTCGGGCGGCGACCCGCACGCCCTGGTCCGCGACGCCGGGCGCCGTCTGGACCTCGGCCTGCGGGTGTACGCCACCGACGGCACGGTGGTCGCCTCGTTCGGCGACCTGCCCGAGCTGGACGAGCCCACCGTGGTCGCCGCCGCACTGGACACCCACGCCGCCGGCCGGCCGGTCCGGCTCGCCGGTCCGCTCTGGGCCGCCCCGGTCTGCGCCGGCTCGACCGACCTGGGCACCCTGCTCGCCCGGCCCGCCGACGGACGGGCCGACCTGGCCGCGGAGTCCTGCCAGGGCCTGGCGCAGGCGGTGGCGGTCGCACTGCTGCTGGAGAGCGGCCGGGCGGCCGGGCACACCGGCCCGGCCGGCCAGGTCCGGGACGAGCTCCTCGACGAGCTGCTGGCCAGCCCGCAGCGACCGCCGCAGCAACTCGCGCTGCGCGCGCGCCGCCTGGGCATCGACCTCTCCACCGCGCACGTCCTGGTGGTCGCCCGGCCCGAGGGCGAGGCCCAGGGCAAGGCCGCCACCTGGGCCAACCTGTACGCCCACCGGATGAGCGGGCTGAAACGCGTCCACAACGGCCGGGCCGTCCTGCTGCTGCCGGGCAGCGACCCGGGGACGGCCGCGCGCGCCGTCTCCGACGAGCTCACCCCGTTGCTCGGCATCCCGGTGACGGTCAGCGCGGCCGGTCCGGTCTCCGATCCGACCTCGGTGTTCCACGGCTACCAGGAGGCGCTGCGCTGCCTGGACGCGATGACCTCGCTCGGCGCAGTCGGCCGCGCCGCCTCTGTGCGTGAACTCGGCTTCGTGGGCGTACTGTTGGCAGACAACCATGACATCGAAGGATTCATCGAGTCCGCCGTCGGGCCGGTCCTCGACTACGACCGGCAGCGGCTCACCGAGCTGACCCGCACACTCCAGGCGTACTTCGAGACCGGCAACAGCCCGACCCACGCCGCGCAGCAGCTGCACGTCCACCCCAACACGGTGGCCCGGCGGCTGGACCGGATCGGCGAACTGCTCGGCCCGGACTGGCAGAAGCCCGAGCGGGCCTTCGAGATCCAGCTGGCGCTCAAGCTCTGCCGGGTGCGGCGCGTCCTGCTGGACCGCGCGGCCCGCAAGGACCGCCCCGGACCGCCGTCCTGACGCTCCGCGCGCCCGGACGGCCCCGACCCCGTCCACCCGAGGCTCCGTCACGCCCGCCGGTCGTCCCCCCGGGCCAGCACCGCCACCGCGTGGGCCGCCGAGGCCAGGGTGATGTGCCGGTGCCATCCGCTGAACGACCGCCCCGCGAAGTCCCGCACCCCGACCCGGTCGGCGGTCCGGGCGAAGTCCCGGCCCACCCGGTCGGTCAGCCGGGCCAGCCGGACCAGCGCCGCGGTCGGCAGGTCCACCAGATCGGTCAGCCAGAGCTCGGCCGGCCAGCGCCGCCCGGCCGCGCCCACCCCGAGCAGCAGCAGTTCCCCGCCGCCCCGCCGGTCCCGCCCGCCCGACCGGGCACCGCGCCCGGGCAGCCGGACCGGGACCGTGGCCACCAGACCGTTGCGCAGCCCGCCGGCCGGACCCGACCAGACCACCGGCCGGCGCAGCTCCCGGGCCGCCGACATCAACCGGTGGGCGGGGCCCGGGCCGGCCGGGAGGCCGGTCAGCACCGGCCCCACCGGCAGCAGCGGGAACGAGCCGCCGACCCGGACCAGCATCGGCAGCCGCTCGGCCCGCAGCCGGCGCACCATCCGCATCCCGTCCGCGTCCCGGGCGTCCGCCACCACCGGGCGGACGGGCAGGCCCCAGCGGGCCGGCAGGCCGATCACCGCCTCCAGCGCGCAGTCGCCGAGGGTCTCCGCGTCCACCTCGTCCGGGATCAGCGCCTGGCTGCGCCGCGGCTCGTTGTCCAGCCAGGCCTGCGGCAGGTGCAGGCGCCAGTTGAGCGGGCCGCTGAAGCTGTCCGAGGCGGCCCATACCCCCACTGCCTGCTGGGCGTTGAGGACCTGGCCGAGCGCCGGGATGAACCGGCGGTCCACGCCCACCGAGTGGTCACCGGCCTTCGGGATCACCATCGGCCGCAGCACGTACGCCTGCGGCGGGGCGATCCGGGCCAGGTGCTGGGCCAGCGCCTGACGGACCGGTCCCCAGTCCCAGGTGGAGCTGGTGATGAAGTGGTGCAGGCTCTGTTCGGCGGCCTGGCCGCCGACGACGGTGGCGATGTTCCGGATCGACTTGCGCCCGCGCGCGCCGAGCAGGCCGCGGAGGTACTGGGCGCCCTTCTGCCGCTGGTCGCTGCGGGGCAGGGAGGCGAACAGCACGGCGCACAGCTCCCGGAGCAGGACGTCGTGCGAGGCGTCGAGGCCCGGCAGCTCCCGCACCGCCGGAGCGCCGCGGGCCGCGGTACCGCGGGCCGGTACCCCCTGTACCGGAACGCCGTGGGCCGGAAGGCTGTGCAGTGGAACGCCGTGCAGTGGAACGCTGTGCAGTGGAACGCTGTGGGCTGGGGCGCCCACGGCGCCCAGGGCGAGACCGCTCATTGATCCCCCTCGAATGCGCGGATGGCTGCGCCGTCCTCACGCTAGGCGCCGCGCTCCCTCCCGCTAAGGTGCGCTGCCCACCCGTCCGGCGCTCTCGGTGGTGGCCCGGCCACCGGGGTCCGTCCCGCCGGTGAGGCGGGAGCGGAATCCGGCGCGCCGGACCGGCACCGGCCGGGTGCGCCCGCGAGGGCGCCACCCGGCCGGACGGGGTCAGGCGGTGAAGTCCGACGCGTGGTCCCGGGCCCAGTCGGCGAAGGTCCGGGCGGGTCGGCCGGTGAGCTTCTCCACCGTGTCGGACAGCTCGGTGGGGACGCCGTCGGAGCCGGCCCAGTAGCCGACGACCGCGTCCATCACCCAGACCGGCACGATCGGGGAGAGCGCCTCGCGCGCCTCGGCGTCGGTCAGCTCCTCGAACTCCAGCGGCCGGCCGAGCACCTCGGCAAGGGTCGCCAGCTGCTCCCGCTGGGTGACCGACGCCGGACCGCTGAGGAAGTGGGCCTGGTTCTCGTGGCCGGGCTGGGTCAGCGCGACCACGGCGACCGCGGCGATGTCCTTCTCGTGGATCGCGTCGCTGTGCGACTCGGGGTACGGGAAGCGGATCCGCCCCTCGGCCCGGATCGACTCCGGCCACCCCCACATCAGGATGTTGGTGGCGAAGTTGTGCGGCCGCAGGAAGGTGTGGGGGATGCCCGAGGCGACCACGGCCGCCTCGACCGTCCGGTGCATCTCGACGATCGGCCGCTGCACCGGGAAGGCGTCCACCACGGTCTGCGAGGAGAGCACCACGACGTGCCGGACGCCGGCCTCCTTCGCCGCCGCGAGGAATCCCTCGGTGCCCTGCGGCACCGCGTAGAGGAAGACCTTCTCGACGCCGGCCAGCGCCGGTCCGTAGGTCTCCGGGTCGGTCAGGTCGAGCACGGCGGTCTCGGCCGTGGTGGTCGACGCCAGCTTCTCCGGGGTCCGGGCACCGGCCCGGACGTCGGCGCCGGCGGCCAGCAGCTGCGCCAGCACCTCGGCGCCGACCTGGCCGGTCGCCCCGGTGACGAGGATCTTGCCCATGGGAACGGCTCGCTTTCTTGACGGACTGACGAACGGACGAACGGACGGTCTGACGGGTCGACGGACGGGCGACGGGCGGCCTGTCAGTCGTTCCGGACGGCGGGTCGGGTGCGGCGCGGGGAGGAGAAGCGCCGGGTGATCGGGGCCTCGACCAGCCGGTACAGCACCCAGGAGACCAGGACGGTCGCCGCGATGGCGAAGAGGAGCAGGCCGACACCCTCCACGGTGGAGTACATCCGGGTGCCGAGCAGGTCGCGCAGCTCGGTCAGCACGATGAAGTGCAACAGGTAGAAGGCGAAGGAGATCTCCCCCAGCCAGGTCATCGCCCGGTTGCGGAAGATCGTGAACCGCCCCTCGTTGTCGGCGATCGCGGCGGCCGCGATGAGCAGCGCGATCGGGACGACCAGGACGGCCCGCTGCGCGTACAGGTAGGGCACGTAGTGGGTGGCGACGTAGCCGGCCACCAGCAGCAGGCCGGACCAGACCATCCCGATGTTGCGCCAGCGACCGCTGCGCACCGCGTGGGCGACCAGCATGCCGAGCGCGAAGTCCAGCATCCGCACCGGCGGCAGCACGTAGCTGAACCAGTACTGCGAGACCGAGCCCTCGTACCCGCCGGGGACACCCGGGGTGTCGGGCAGCAGCAGGTAGGCGACGGCGGGGGTGGCGACGACGGCGGCGACCGCCCCGGTGATCCAGAACACCAGCCGCTCGGGGCGGATGGCCCGGAACACCCGGTGCAGGAAGGGGAACGAGAGGTAGAAGAACGCCTCGGCGCCCAGCGACCAGCTCGGCGGGTCGACGCTGAAGTAGGTGTTGAAGTCGGGTATCCAGACCTGGAGCATCAACAGGTTGACGATCGCGGTCCGGGCCGGGGTGTAGGTGCTCGCGAACAGCACCATGGCCAGCGCCCAGGCGACCACGTAGTTCGGGACGATCTTGACCAGTCTTCGCCGCCAGAACCCGGTGACCGTGTCGTCGGCGCGGGCCGACCAGGTGAGCACGAAGCCGCTGAGCACGAAGAAGAACGCGACGCCGAGACCGCCCGCCTGGTCGGCGATGTCGACGAAGCGGAACTCGGTGCTGTCGTCGGCGAAGAGCCGCAGGGTGGGGATGGGCAGGGCCGCGTGGTACGCGAAGACCGCAAGGGCGGCGGGGAAGCGCAGGCCGGTCAGCGACGGCAGACGGCTGGTGAAGGGGCGCTGCGACTGCTGTCCGCTCCCGCCGTCCGGTGTCGGTCCCGGCTGGGCGAGGAGTCGGTCGGTGGCCATGGTTCCGTCCTTGAGGGTGTCGAGCCTGTGGAGCGGACCGATGGCGCCGGTCCGACCCGAGACCCAAGTAAACTACTCGGTGCAGATGAGAGATTGCACCGATCGGTGTAGCATCTATGTCAGGTCGGGGGACACTCCGGCCCGCTCCGCCTTTCCTTCCGAGCCAGAGGAGTTGACGAACGATGCCGCGATCCGCCGCAGCCCGGCCGTCCCTCCCGGAGGATCGGCCCCATGTACGCAGCGTTCATCACCCAGCACGGACCGGCGACGGACATCCGCTACGGCGAGGTGCCCCGGCCGGTCCCCGGGCCCACCGATGTCCTGGTCGACGTGGCCGCGGTCTCGGTCAACCCGGTCGACACCTTCGTCCGCTCGGGGCTCTTCCGCACCCCGCTGCCCTTCCCCTTCGTGATCGGGCGGGACCTCGTGGGCACCGTCGCGGAGGCGGGCCCGGGAGCCCCCGGCTTCGCCCCCGGTGACCGGGTCTGGTCCAACAGCCTCGGGCACGGCGGCCGGCAGGGCCCGACGGCCGAACAGGCCGTCGTCCCCGCCGACCGGCTCTACCACCTGCCCCCGGGCGTGGACGGGCCCGGCGCCGTCGCCGTGGTCCACCCGGCCGCCACCGCCCACCTCGCGCTGTTCGCCCACGGCGGGCTCCGGGCCGGCGAAACCGTCCTGGTGGCCGGCGGGGGCGGCAACGTGGGCGGCGCCCTGGTCGTCCTGGCCGCCGAGGCCGGCGCCCGGGTGGTCGCCACCGCGAGCGCGGCCGACGCCGACCACTGCCGGGACCTCGGCGCCACCGAGGTCCTCGACTACCGCGCACCCGACCTGACCGACCGGATCCGCGCCGCCTGCCCGGGCGGCGTCGACGTCCACCTCGACACCTCCGGCACCAACGACCTCGCCACCGCCGTCGACCTGCTCGCCCCGCGCGGCCGGATCGTGCTGCTCGCCGGCGCCCGCTCACGCCCCGAACTGCCCGCTGGACAGCTGTACATGAAGGACGGCTCGATCTGCGGGTTCGTCATCTCGCACGCCCGCACCGACGAGCTCGCCGAAGCCGCCGGCACCGTCAACCGCCTGCTCGCCGCCGGCCGGCTGCGAGCGCGTGCCCTGGAGAACCTCCCGCTCGACGCCGCCGCCGAGACCCACCGGCGGCTGGAGAAGGGCGGGCTGAACGGCCGCAGGGTCGTCCTGCGACCCGACCTGTGACGCCCCGCCCACGACAGCCCCGACCACAGCCCTGTCCACAGCCGTACCCAAGACAGCTCCCCGGCACGGTCCGTGACGCCCCGTCCGCCGAGCCCCCGTCCCCGAAAGGCCGCCCCCCATGCCCCCGTCCGCCGGCGCCGACCAGGCGTCCGGGCCGCGTCATTCGGGTCTCCTCCTGGCCCTGCTGGCGTTCGCCCAGTTGATCGTCTCGGTCGACTACAACATCGTCTACGTGGCACTCCCCGAGATCGGCAGCGGCCTCGGCTTCTCCGCCCAGAACCTCCAGTGGGTGGTCAGCGCCTACGCGGTCGCCTTCGGCGGCTTCCTGCTCTTCGGCGGCCGCGCCTCCGACCTGTTCGGACGCCGCCGGATGTTCGTCCTCGGGCTGCTGCTGTACGCCGGCTCCTCGCTGATCGGCGGCCTGGCCACGACCCAGGGGCTGCTGATCGCGGCCCGCGCCCTCCAGGGGCTCGGCGGCGCCTTCCTCTTCCCCGCCACCCTCGCCCTGGTGGTCACCAGCTTCGCCGAGGGCCGCGAACGCAACCGGGCGCTCTCGGTCTGGGCCGCGGCCGGCGCCAGCGGCATGATCATCGGCTCGCTGGCCGGCGGCGTGCTGACCTCCGCCTTCGGCTGGGAGGCGGTCTTCTACGTCAACGTGCCGCTCGCCGGCGGCGCCGCCCTGCTCGCCCCCCGGCTGATCCGCGCCGACGGGCCCCGCGAGCAGGGCCGCTCCTTCGACCTGCCCGGCGCGCTGACCGCCACCACCGGCGCCACCCTGGTCGTCTTCACCCTCGTCCAGGCACCCGCCTCCGGCTGGACCTCGCCGCTGGTGCTGACCACCGCCGTCCTGGGCCTCGCCCTGGTCGCCGCGTTCCTGGCGATCGAGGCCCGCACCGCCGACCCGCTGATGCCGCTGCGGCTCTTCCGCAACCGCAACCTCTCCACCGGCGTGGTCACGACCTTCCTCTTCATGGCCTCCTTCGGCACCCTGCTGTACTTCCTGACCGTCTACTTCCAGACCGTGCACGAGTACAGCGCGCTGCGGACCGGCGTGGCCTTCCTGATCCCGATGGCCTGCGGCTTCCTCGGCTCCATGCTGGGCGGCCGGCTCGCCACCCGGTTCGGCGCCCGCACCACCCTGGTCGCGTCCTTCGTCCTCGGCGCGCTCGGCACCACCGTGATGGCGTTCGCGATGGAACCGGACGGCTCCTACGTCTCGCTGCTGCCCGGTCTGGTCGTGCTCAGCCTGTGCCAGGGCGTCATCTTCACCACGATGTTCTCCGCCTCCGCGACCGGGGTGCACCCCTACGAGCAGGGCATCGCCTCCGGCATCGTCTCCACCGGCCAGCAGGTCGGCAGCGCGGTCGGACTGGGCGTCCTGGTCGCGATCGCCAACGCCGGCACCTCCGGGCTGACCGGCGAGGCGTTCCGCACCGCCACCACGGACGGTCTGCGCACCGCCGTGCTGGTCGCCACCGGAGGGATCGTCGCCCTGATCCTGGTCGCACTCGGCTTCGAACGCGCCCCGCGGGCGGCGGCCGTCAAGGAGACCCCGGCCGAGAGCCTGGCCTGACCCCGCCCGCCCGCACCCGTACCTCCCGCCCACCCACCTGTCCCACTCGTACTCCGAGGAGAACCGCCACCATGCCCATCGTCTCCACTCCCAGCGCCCGCGTCTCCTACGAGGTGGACGGCTCCGGCCCGGGTCTGGTCTTCGTGCACGGCACCGGCTTCGGCGCCGCGGGCACCTTCGGCCACCTCGCCGGCGACTTCACCGGCTCCCGCACCGTGGTCCTGCCGGACTACGCCGGCTGCGGCGACACCGAGGACGACGGCGGCGAGCTGACCGTCGAGCTGCTCGCCGAGCAGATCATCGGCGTGATCGAGGAGGCCGGCAACGGCCCGGTCGACCTGGTCGGCTTCTCGCTCGGCTCCGTGGTCGCCGCCGCCGTCGCCGCCACCCGGCCCGACCTGGTCCGCAGCCTGGTGCTGACGGCCGGCTGGACCCGCCCGGACGACGCGTACCTGCGCAACCACATGACCACCTGGCTCGGCACCAGGGCCGACACCGACGCCTTCGGCCGGTTCGGCACGCTGACCGCGTTCAGCCGCGACCACCTCAACAGCCTCGACCACGGTGTCGTCGAGGGCATCATCAAGGGCAACCAGCCCACCGACGGCGCGCTGCGCCACATCGACCTCAACCTCCGGGCCGACATCCGCGAGCTGCTGCCCCGGATCACCGCCCGCACGCTGGTGATCGGCTGCGCCAAGGACGCCACCGTCCCGGTCGAGCTGACCCGCGAGCTGGCCGAGGCGATCCCCGGCAGCACCTACGCCGAGATCGAGAGCGGCCACGTGGTGGTCTACGAGAAGCCGGCCGAGTGGGTCCGGCTGGTCAGCGACTTCATCGCGCAGGACTGACCCGCGCCGCCCGGCGCACCGTGGGGCCCGTCCGAGCAGTCCGGACGGGCCCCACGGCCGTCCCCGGAACCGTCCTCGGAGCCGTCCCAGGAGCCCTTCCCGGCCCCGTGCCCTGTTCCGCTTCCGGGCCGTCGTTGGCAGCGGACCGCCGTCCCCTGTGACACTGGAGTCGCTCGAAAACCGAGGTGCGCTCCACCGCATCTCCTTGCGAACCTAGAGGGATGCCCGCCGTGAGTTCTCCCGCAGTCCAGCCCGCCGACGCCCCCACCGAGGACCAGGGGCCCGGGATCGGCGAGCTGGCCGCGCGCCTGCCCGAGCTGACCCTGCGCGACCAGGTGCGCATCGGCCGCCGGCTGGAGGGTGCCCGCAAGGTCCGCAAGCCCGAGGCCCGCCGGCAGATCGCCACCGAGATCGCCGGCGACATCGAGCGCGCCGAGCTGCTGGTCGAGCGCCGCCGTGCCGCCGTCCCCGCGATCGACTATCCCGCCGAGCTGCCGGTCAGCCAGAAGAAGGACGAGATCCTCGAAGCCCTCCGCGACCACCAGGTGGTGATCGTGGCGGGTGAGACCGGCTCCGGCAAGACCACCCAGATCCCGAAGATCTGCCTGGAGCTGGGCCGCGGCGTACGCGGCCTGATCGGCCACACCCAGCCCCGCCGGATCGCCGCCCGCACGGTGGCCGAGCGGGTCGCGGAGGAGATGCGGACCCCGCTGGGCGAGGCCGTCGGCTGGAAGGTCCGGTTCACCGACCAGGTCGGCCCGGACACGCTGGTCAAGCTGATGACCGACGGCATCCTGCTCGCGGAGATCCAGACCGACCGCGAGCTGCGCCAGTACGACACCCTGATCATCGACGAGGCCCACGAGCGCAGCCTCAACATCGACTTCCTGCTCGGGTACCTCAAGCAGCTGCTCCCCCGCCGCCCCGACCTCAAGGTGGTCATCACCTCGGCGACGATCGACCCGGAGCGCTTCGCCCGGCACTTCGGCGAGGCCCCGATCGTCGAGGTCTCCGGCCGCACCTACCCGGTCGAGGTCCGCTACCAGCCGGTCACCGACGAGTCCGACCCGGACGGCGACGGCGACGAGGTGGACCGCGACCGCGACCAGATCCAGGCGATCTGCGAGGCGGCCCGGGAGCTGCAGGCGGAGGGTCCGGGCGACATCCTGGTCTTCCTCTCCGGCGAGCGCGAGATCCGCGACACCGCCGACGCGCTCGACAAGCTCAAACTGAAGTCCACCGAGATCCTGCCGCTCTACGCCCGGCTGAGCTCCGCCGAGCAGCACAAGGTCTTCCAGCGCTCCGGCTCCCGCCGGATCGTCCTGGCCACCAACGTCGCCGAGACCAGCCTCACCGTCCCCGGCATCAAGTACGTGATCGACCCGGGCACCGCCCGGATCTCCCGCTACAGCCACCGCACCAAGGTCCAGCGCCTCCCGATCGAGGCGATCAGCCAGGCCAGCGCCAACCAGCGCAAGGGCCGCTGCGGCCGCACCTCGGACGGCATCTGCATCCGGCTCTACTCGGAGGAGGACTTCCTCTCCCGCCCCGAGTTCACCGACCCCGAGATCCTGCGCACCAACCTGGCCTCGGTCATCCTCCAGATGACCGCCGCCGGCCTCGGCGACATCGCCGCCTTCCCGTTCCTGGACCCGCCGGACTCCCGCAACATCAAGGACGGCGTCAGCCTCCTGCACGAGCTGGGCGCGCTCGACCCGGAGGAGAAGGACGTCCGCAAGCGGCTCACCCCGCTCGGCCGCAAGCTGGCCCAGCTCCCGGTGGACCCGCGGATGGCGCGGATGGTCCTGGAGGCCGACCGCAACGGCTGCGTCCGGGACGTCATGGTCATCGCCGCCGCGCTCTCCATCCAGGACCCGCGCGAGCGTCCCGCCGAGAAGCGCCAGGCCGCCGACGAACGGCACCGCCGGTTCAACTCGGAGACCTCCGACTTCCTCGCCTTCCTCGCCATGTGGCGGTACGTGCGCGAGCAGCAGCGGGAGCTGTCCTCCTCGGCCTTCCGCCGGATGTGCAAGGCCGAGTTCCTCAACTACCTGCGGATACGGGAGTGGCAGGACATCTACTCCCAGCTGCGCACGGTCGCCAAGCAGCTCGGCGTCACCATCGAGGAGCCGCACGACGACGCCGAGCCGGACGCCGACCGGATCCACCAGTCGCTACTGGCCGGCCTGCTCTCCCACATCGGCCTGTACGACGTGGAGAAGCGCGAGTACGGCGGCGCCCGCGGCGCCCGGTTCGCGGTCTTCCCCGGCTCCGGCCTGTTCAAGAAGCCCCCGCGCTGGGTGATGTCCGCCGAGCTGGTGGAGACCTCCCGGCTCTGGGCCCGGATCAACGCCAAGATCGAGCCGGAGTGGGTGGAGCCGCTGGCCGCCCACCTGGTGAAGCGCAACTACAGCGAGCCGCACTGGGAGAAGAAGTCCGGCGCGGTGCTGGCGTACGAGCGGGTCACCCTCTACGGGGTCCCGGTGGTCGCCCAGCGGAAGGTCAACTACGGCCGGATCGACCCGGAGCTCTGCCGCGAGCTGTTCATCCGCAACGCGCTCGTCGAGGGCGACTGGGAGACCCACCACCGGTTCTTCGCGGAGAACCGGAAGCTGCTCAGCGAGGTCGAGGAGCTGGAGAACCGGGCCCGTCGCCGGGACATCATGGTCGACGACCAGACCCTGTTCGACTTCTACGACAGCCGGCTGCCGGACGAGATCGTCTCCACCCGGCACTTCGACTCCTGGTGGAAGCAGACCCGGCACGAGCAGCCGGACCTGCTCAACTTCGAGAAGTCGATGCTGATCAACGACGCCGCGGACGGCGTCACCGAGGACGACTACCCGGACTACTGGCAGCAGGGCAAGCTCCGCTTCAAGCTGACCTACCAGTTCGAACCGGGCAGCGACGCGGACGGCGTGACCGTCCACATCCCGCTGCCGGTGCTGAACCAGGTCACCGCCGAGGGCTTCGACTGGCAGATCCCGGGCCTGCGCGAGGAGCTGGTCACCGCCTGGATCAAGTCCCTGCCCAAGGCGGTCCGCCGCAACTTCGTGCCCGCCCCGGACTTCGCCAAGGCGGCGCTGCGCGAGCTGAGGGACCGGCAGGAGCCCCTGCTGCCGACCCTGGAGCACGTGCTCAAGCGGATGACGGCGATCACGGTCCCGCCGGAGGCCTGGGACGAGGAGCGCGTCCCGGATCACCTCAAGGTGACCTTCCGGGTGGTGGACGGCCGCAAGAAGCTCGCCGAGTCCAAGGACCTGGAGGAGCTGCGGCTGAGTCTCAAGCCGAAGCTGAAGGAGACCCTCTCCTCGGCGGCCTCCGGACAGGGCATCGAGCAGTCCGGGCTGACCGCCTGGCCGTCCGCCCTGCCGGTGCTCCAGCGCACCTTCGAGCAGCGCTCCCGGGGCCATTCGCTGCGCGCCTACCCGGCGCTGGTGGACGAGGGCGACACGGTCGGCATCAAGCTGTTCGACACCCCGCAGGCGCAGGCGCAGGCGATGTGGGCGGGCACCCGGCGGCTCCTGGCGCTGACCACCACCTCTCCGGCCAAGTCGATCCAGGGCCGGCTGGGCAACCAGGCCAAGCTCGCGCTGTCCTACAACCCGCACGGCTCGATCCCGGCCCTCTTCGAGGACGTGGTGGCCTGCGCGACCGACCGGCTGATGGCCCGGGCCGGCGGACCGGCCTGGGACGAGGCGGCGTTCGGCTCGCTGCACGACAAGGTCCGGGCCGACCTGTACGACCTGTCGGCGGACACCACCCTGAAGTCGGCCACCGCGCTGATCGCCTTCCACAAGGCGTCGAACCGGCTGAAGTCGGTGAGCAGTCCGGTGCTGCTGGGCGCGGTGAACGACATCCGGCTGCACCTGGCCTCGCTGGTGCACCCGGGCTTCGTGACCGCGACCGGCTGGCAGCGGCTGCCCGACCTCAAGCGGTACCTGCTGGCGGTGGACCGCCGGCTGGAGGCGCTGCCCAACCACCCCCAGCGGGACTCCCAGCAGCTGCTGAAGGTCCAGCAGGTGCAGCAGGCGTACGGGGAGCTGCTGGCGGCCGTACCGGCCGGGCAGCAGCCCTCCGAGGAGGTGCGGGCGATCCGCTGGATGATCGAGGAGCTGCGGGTCAGTTTCTTCGCCCAGTCGCTGGGCACGCCGTCACCGGTCTCCGAGAAGCGGATCATGAAGGCGATGGAGGCCGCCCGGGCGTCGCTCTGAGCCCGCCCCAGCTCAGCGGGCCGGGGTCCCCAGGAGCCAGTTCGACCTGGGGGCCCACCATGGGCTACAGTCTGTCTTGTTCGCAGCGCAGCAAGCGAGTGAACGAGATCAGAACACTCTGGTCCCGTGGAGCAGTTGGTTAGCTCGCCACCCTGTCAAGGTGGAGGTCGCGGGTTCAAGTCCCGTCGGGATCGCCGTAGTCGAGAGGCCCGGAACCGTTTGGTTCCGGGCCTCTCGTTTTTGTCTGACGCCCCATTACCCGGTCCAGGTCTAGACCACAAGTGACCGTGTGTGTGATGGTCGTCACCCACCCCCTCCGGGAACCGGCCGTTCGAACGCCTCTCCGGGAGGGCGCTAATTTAATATGTAAAATTGTACTGTCATTAACAGTAAATCCCCCCCACCCCATCCACCTCAAATCGTTATCCGGAGTTCAACATTCCGGGCGGTGGCGCCACCACGACAGACGTGTAGAAACAAAGAAAGGGACCGCTTACCGGACCCGGCGGAGTCCGGTAAGCGGCCCCTTTCGAAGAGCCTTGCGTCTTCGGCCCGTCAGGCCTCGGTGCGCTGAGCCGGAATACCGGCCAGCAGGGCGCGCACCTCCGCCTCGCGATAGCGGCGGTGACCGCCGAGCGTGCGAATGGACGTGAGCTTGCCGGCCTTGGCCCAGCGCGTCACGGTCTTCGGGTCCACGCGGAACATGGTGGCGACCTCTGCCGGCGTCAGCAGAGGTTCGGCATCAGGGGTACGAGCGGTCATGAGCGGCCTCCTCGGGAGAACCGAACCAGGGCGGTTCTATCCTTCAAATTCTGCACCTTGGCCCGCGATGCCCGAAATGGCATAGACGGGCCGAGTCGGTAATAGGACGAACGGCTTGTCCTGGTGTCTACAACTACACCATCCGTCCAGCCCTATCGACCAAACCGCCAAAATTGACCCCTCACGGGTTCAAGGCCGACGGATGGCGATGGACCACCCCATAACGGGCAGTCACGTAATAGTGACATTCGGTTACGAGGGGACCAGACCCCCCGTTTTCCCGCAAAGCGCGCATCGACTCCAGAACCACCCAAAAGTGGGCACGCTCACGTGAAGTTGGGCTGGTTGTCCCATTTTTGCACATAGGGGTTAGTTCGCGTCAACGGTGAGTAGTGTCACGTTCGACAGGTATTGACCCGAACCAGGACCTTGGTCATGCAGGACGGGCCGTAGGACTCTTACAGTCTTACAAGTACCACCGACACCCCGAGGACCCTGCCGTGACAGCCCCTCAGCCGGACGGGCCCGCCTAGTTCGCGTACCGGAGCGCCAGCACCCGCCGCCAGCGCACCGTGAGCTCCTCGTACGCCCTCATGGCCTCCGCGGCCTCCCCGGCCCGCAGCGCCCGCAGCCCGTCCTCCAGCTCCCCCGCCGAACGGTCCGCCGACAGCCGCTCCGGCCCCAGCAGGTGCACCAGCCCCCCGTAGTCCAGTTCCACCAGCGACCGCGGATGGAACTCCTCCAGCCACCGCCCCACCTGTTCCGCCCCCCGCACCAGTTCCCCCTCCGGCACCGCCTCGCGCAGTGCCCGGTACGCCCGGGCCACCCGCCGGCGCGCCTGCGCCATCGGCGTCAGGTAGAAGAGCGCCGCCGTGTCCCCCCGGATCCCCTCCCCGTCACGTTCCCCCGTTTCCCCCTCTCCCACTCCTGCGGGGACGAAGCACCGGTCCTCCTCCCCGAACGGCAGGAACCACCGCACCGGCACCTCCCACCGGCTGGTGAGGATCCACGGCCGGGCGTCCGGGTGCTCGGCCCGCCAGCGCTCCCGGTCCGCCTCCGCCGCCTCCCGGGTCGCCTGCGGCAGCGCGGTGTCCACCAGCGCCACCGGGGCCCCCGCCCGCAGCTCCTCCAGCGCCTGCCAGCTCCGCAGCCTGGTCGCCCACGGACAGACGTACAGCACCCCGTCCACGGCGCGGACGAACGCCCGCTCGCTCTCCCGCTCCGGCAGCGCCCGCGGCGTCCGGCCGACCACCTCGGCCAGCGCCGAGCGCTGCTCGTCCAGGACCGCCGCCGCGACCGACCGGCCGGCCTCCGCCGCGTCCGGCCCGTGCTCCGCCGCGTAGGCCTGCCAGCGTGCCCGCTCGGGTTCCGGGTACGCGGCCAGCGGTTCGTAGACCCGCAGGTGCGCGGCGTAGGGCGGCAGCACGGAGGTGCGTACGACGGTCACGTCCTGCATGGTCCCACGCGGCCCCGCCGGCCGGGAGGGTGCGGTTCGCGGACGCACTCCCGCGTCGCCGCCGAACCGTCCCCGAACCGTTCGCGGACGGCCTCCGGGAGCGGCTCCGGAACGGCTCCGGGCCTGGTCCGGGCCGCGGGCGGGCCACGGGCGGGCCTGGTGCGGACCGCCCGCCGGTCGGACCGGCGGAGCCCCTCCCACCCGGCCCGTCTCACCCATCGGACAACCGGCCCGAGCTTCGCCAAGGGGGCGGATCGGCGGCTTTCCCGCGGCTACGCTTCGCCCTACGCGCCCGCACCACAGCAGCGGGCCTCGGAATTACTGGAGTCACCACAGTGACCGACGTACAGACCGCATCCGCCACGCACCCCGCACCCGGCGTGCTCAGCAGGATCTTCGGCACCTCCCAGGACGGCGCCAACGGCGACGGCCACGAGCAGGTCGTGCTCTGCCACGACCGCTCCTCCGGACTCAAGGCGATCATCGCCGTCCACTCCACCGCGCTGGGCCCGGCCCTCGGCGGCACCCGCTTCTTCCCGTACGCCTCCGAGGAGGCGGCGCTGGAGGACGCCCTCAACCTCTCGCGCGGCATGTCCTACAAGAACGCGCTGGCCGGGCTCGACCTCGGCGGCGGCAAGGCCGTCATCATCGGCGACCCGAACAAGGACAAGAACGAGGCGATGCTCCGCGCCTACGGCCGGTTCGTCGAGTCGCTGCGCGGCCGCTACATCACCGCCTGCGACGTCGGCACCTACGTCCAGGACATGGACGTCGTCGCGCGCGAGACCGGCTTCGTGACCGGCCGCTCGCCCGAGAACGGCGGCGCGGGCGACTCGTCCATCCTCACCGCGTTCGGCGTCTTCCAGGGCATGCGCGCCTCGGCCCAGGCCCGCTGGGGCCAGCCGACCCTGCGCGGCAAGCGCGTCGGCGTCGCGGGCGTCGGCAAGGTCGGCCACTACCTGGTCGGCCACCTGGTCGCGGACGGCGCCACCGTCGTCGTCACCGACGTCTCGGAGACCGCCGTCAACCGCGTGCGGGCGGCCCACCCGGAGGTGGAGGTCGTCGCCGACACCGCCGCGCTCCTCCAGGCCAAGCTGGACGTCTACGCCCCCTGCGCCCTCGGCGGCGCGCTCACCGACGACTCGGTGGCGGCGCTGGGCGAGTTCGGCACCGTCGTCGTCTGCGGCGCCGCGAACAACCAGCTGGCCCACCCGGGCGTCGAGAAGGACCTCGCCGACCGCGGCATCCTCTACGCCCCGGACTACCTCGTGAACTCCGGCGGCGTCATCCAGGTCGCCGACGAGATCGAGGGCTTCAACTTCGACCGCGCCAAGAACAAGGCGACGAAGATCTTCGACACCACCCTGGAGATCTTCACCCGGGCCGCCTCCGACGGCGTGCCGCCGGCCGTCGCCGCCGACCGCCTGGCCGAGAAGCGGATGCGCGAGATCAGCGCGCTGCGCTCGGTGCTGCTGCCGGCCGCCCGCCGGGGCTGATCCCGGGCACCCGGCCGGACCGGGTCGACCCGCGGTGCGCGGGGGGCGTCCACTTCCGTCCCCCGCGCATCACAATGTGGAACCGGATTCTCACTTCTGCGCCCGATCGGGTGATCCAACGTCCCCCTTGGGGGGATAATCGATCCGGGAACAACGGACCCGAGACACCTCCGGACAGCGTGCAGAAAGCCGCAAAACCTCCCCTGACCTGGGACGACCCGGTCGCGGGTGCGGCCGGTGCGCGCCACGTCACACCGACGACGTACCGTCCAGCGGCAGAAACAGGTACCGTTAATGCTCCAAGGGACGGTTCTCCCCATTCGGGCAGGCCGCTCTTGATCATGAACACGTGTCAGACTCGGGGCCGTGAGCCCCATCGTTGAGGGGGTCGACCCATGGGGCGCGGCCGGGCCAAGGCCAAGCAGACGAAGGTCGCCCGCGAGCTGAAGTACAACAGCGGCGGGTTCGACGCCAATCGTCTCTCCAGCGAGCTGGGCGTATCGCCCTCCACCTCCCCGATCGAGCCGGAGCCGATCGAAGAGGACGAGGACGACGACCCCTACGCGGAGTACGCGGCTCGTTACGCCGATGACGGCGAGGACGACGACACCGAGTCGGGTACCGGGCCTTCCCAGGCCCGCCGGCGCGCGTAGTCTCCCAGTCTGACCAGACCGGCCTCGGTGCCCAGTGCACCGGGCCGGTTTTCGGCGTTCCCTCGTGCTCCCGGCGCACCCCGGGGCTCGTGGGGCACCCGCCCGGGCCTTCGCGTACCCCGGCGCACGGGCACCGGCACGCGAAGGGGCCCCGCCGGCGTGCCGCCCGGCGGGGCCCCTTCGCGCGGTTCCGTGCTCAGCCCGCGGTGAAGCCCTCGTAGGCGTTGTAGAGCGCCGCGCCGCCGTCGTGCTCGTCGGTCCGCTCGACGATGTCGCCCAGCAGCCAGGACTCGACGCCGCGGTCCTCAAGGATCGACAGCACCACGTCCACCGAGTGCGGCGGGACGACCGCCACCATGCCGATGCCCATGTTGAGCGTCTTCTCGATCTCCAGGGTGGCCACCCCGCCGACCCGGGCGACGGTCTGGAACACCGGCAGCGGGGTCCAGGTGCCGCGGTCCAGGCGGGCGTGCAGGCCGTCCGGGACGACCCGGGCCAGGTTGGCCGCGAGACCGCCGCCGGTGACGTGCGAGAAGGCGTGGACCTCGGTGGCCCGGGTCAGCGCCAGGCAGTCCAGCGAGTAGATCCGGGTCGGCTCCAGCAGCTCCTCGCCGAGGGTCCGGCCGAACTCCTCGACCTTGCGGTCCAGCTTCCAGCCGGCCTCGTTCAGCAGCACGTGACGGACCAGCGAGTAGCCGTTGGAGTGCAGGCCCGAGGCGGCCATCGCGATCACCACGTCGCCGGCCCGGACGCGCTCGGCGCCCAGCAGCGCGTCCGCCTCGACCACACCGGTGCCGGCGCCCGCGACGTCGTACTCGTCCGGCCCGAGCAGGCCCGGGTGCTCGGCGGTCTCGCCGCCGACCAGGGCGCAGCCGGCCAGGGCGCAGCCCTCCGCGATGCCCTTGACGATCGCCGCGACCCGCTCCGGGACGACCTTGCCGACGCAGATGTAGTCGGTCATGAAGAGCGGCTCGGCACCGCAGACCACCAGGTCGTCGACGACCATGCCGACCAGGTCGTGGCCGATCGTGTCGTGCTTGTCCATGGCGGCGGCGATCGCCACCTTGGTGCCCACGCCGTCGGTGGCCGAGGCCAGCAGCGGCCGCTCGTAGCGCTTGAAGGCGGACGCGTCGAAGAGCCCGGCGAAGCCGCCGATGCCGCCGACCACCTCGGGCCGGCTCGCCTTCTTCACCCACTGCTTCATGAGCTCGACGGCGCGGTCGCCCGCCTCGATGTCGACGCCGGCGGCGGCGTAGGTGGCGCCGTTCTGGTTCGTGGTCACTGCGGTGCGGCCCTCTCGGGTCAGTGGGGGTCGGAACAGCGGTGGGGCCCCGGGGTTCCGGGACCCCACCGTCGGGTCGTTACGGGCGGCGCAGCGCGTCGGCCGCGCCCGCCCCGCCGAGCAGCGACTGGACGCCGTCCAGGTCGCTGCCGCTGGTCGGCTTGCCGCGGACCGCCGGCTGCTGCTGGCCGCCCTTGATCTCGGCCTCCAGCAGGAGCTTGCCGAGCAGCGCCGGATCCGGCAGCTCCATCGGGTACTCGCCGTCGAAACAGGCCCGGCAGAGCCGGTCCTTCGGCTGCTTGGTGGCCTCGATCATGCCGTCGATCGAGATGTAGGAGAGCGAGTCCGCGCCGAGCGTGCGGCCGATCTCCTCGATCGTCATGCCGTTGGCGATCAGCTCCGCACGGGTGGCGAAGTCGATGCCGAAGAAGCAGGGCCACTTCACCGGCGGCGACGAGATCCGGATGTGGACCTCGGCGGCGCCCGCTTCGCGGAGCATCTTCACCAGGGCGCGCTGGGTGTTGCCGCGGACGATCGAGTCGTCGACCACGACGAGGCGCTTGCCCTGGATGACCTCGCGCAGCGGGTTCAGCTTGAGCCGGATGCCGAGCTGGCGGATGGTCTGGCTGGGCTGGATGAAGGTGCGGCCGACGTAGGCGTTCTTCACCAGGCCGGAGCCGTACGGGATGCCGCTGGCCTCGGCGTAGCCGATCGCGGCGGGGGTGCCGGACTCGGGCGTCGCTATCACCAGGTCGGCGTCGGCCGGAGCCTCGGCGGCCAGCTTGCGCCCCATCTCCACGCGGGAGAGGTGCACGTTGCGGCCGGCGATGGAGGTGTCCGGGCGGGCCAGGTAGACGTACTCGAAGACGCAGCCCTTGGGCCGGGCCTCGGCGAACCGCGAGGTGCGCATGCCGTTCTCGTCGATGGCGATGAGCTCGCCCGGCTCGACCTCGCGGATGAAGGAGGCGCCGCAGATGTCCAGTGCCGCCGTTTCGGAGGCGACCACCCATCCGCGCTCCAGCCGGCCCAGCACCAGCGGGCGGATGCCCTGCGGGTCGCGGGCGGCGTAGAGCGTGTGCTCGTCCATGAAGACGAGCGAGAAGGCGCCCTTGACCTTGGGCAGGACGAGCTTGGCCGTCTCCTCGATGGAGAGGTCCGGGTGACCGGCGAGCAGCGCGGTCACCAGGTCGGTGTCGTTGGTCGCCGCCGAGCGTCCGGAGCGGGAGACGTGCTCCTCACCGGGGAGTTCGGCGACCATGGCCGCCAGTTCGGCGGTGTTCACCAGGTTTCCGTTGTGCCCGAGGGCCAGCGAACCGTGGACGGTCGCCCGGAAGGTCGGCTGGGCGTTCTCCCAGACCGAGGAACCGGTGGTCGAGTAGCGGGCGTGTCCGACGGCGATATGCCCGTGCAACGACCCCAGCGAGGCCTCGTCGAAGACCTGGGAGACGAGTCCCATGTCCTTGAAGACGAGAATCTGGGAGCCATTGCTCACTGCGATGCCCGCGGATTCCTGACCGCGGTGCTGCAGGGCGTAAAGGCCGAAGAACGTGAGCTTGGCGACCTCCTCGCCGGGAGCCCAGACACCGAAGACGCCGCAAGCGTCCTGGGGGCCTTTCTCACCGGGAAGAAGATCGTGGTTGAGTCTTCCGTCACCACGTGGCACGCCTTCGAGTCTAGGGCAGTTGGCACAGGCTTCCGGAACCCGGGAGGACGGGATTGTCGGGCGGTCGGCTGGTAACGCGCGTAGACAAAACCCCTTACCCACGGTGGATTTCGGCGGCCCCGCATTCCCCGCGCACCCGGTTGGCCTTGCGGTTCGCGCCCGTTGGCGCATTCCGTGCACGGACGACCCTTCGCCGCGCGTTCGGCCGCCGTTCGCCCAACGTGAGCCTGCTCACCCGGGCCGTGCGATGACGCCGGGTGTCCTGCGGGTAGCGCTGCGCTCCACGGCGACTACGCAGCCGGCAGCAGCAGGCCCCAGCAGCCGGGGTGGACCGTCCAGGTGCGCGCCCGGACGGGGCCGACCGGATGGCCGTCCGCCTCGTACCCGAAGCCGCGTCCGACCACCGAGACACTGGCCGCCCGCACCCGCACCAGGGCGCCGGGCGTGCGGACCACGATCTCCATGACGCCCTCGCCGAGCGCCTCGCCGGACGGCAGCGTCACCTGGACCGCCCGGACCGGGTGGTGGACGTCGGCGAGCAGCCGGCCGTCCGCCTCGACCCGCACCCGGGCGCCCTGCTCGCCCCTGCTCTCGGCCCCGGCCTCGGGCGTGAGTACGGTCCCCTGCTCGGCCGCAGCCAGTTTCGCCCATAGCGAACGCCAGCCGCTCGAACGGCCGACCGGGCGACGGGTTCCGCCCCCCGGGATCCGCACCCCGCCGAGCGCCACCCCGCCGCCGTCGTCCACCAGCAGGTCGAGCTTCCGCGGCGCCCCCGCGAGCACCGCCCGCGCCGCCGCCACCGGAGCCCCCGGCACACCCAGCGCCCGCGCCGCCGCCAGTCCGTCCGCCCGGCCCACCGGGACCATGCCCACCGCGTCCGCCCCCAGCTCACGCTGGCGGTGCAGGGCCTGGAGCACACGCTGCAACGCGAGGTCGGAACCGATCACCACCGGTCGCCTCCGGCCGCGGTGCGAAAGCACCCGGTCGAGCTCGGACGGGCTCTCCGGGCACGCCACCTTGACGTCCGCCCCACCGGAGAGAACGTCCTTCGCGATCCGCACCGACTCGCCGTCGGTCTGCCGGGCCGCCGGGTCGAGGAGGAGCAGGAGCGGCTCGGGGCCGCCGGTTGCGGGCGTGGACAGGGACGACACAACCGGTCCTTCCTCAGGTAATCTCTCGGTGCAAGAGCCCCTTGCGCTATTGCGCCAGGGGCTTCGTCTATCTCGGGGCAGACTGCGGCCTACGCAGGATGCCCCAACCGGAAGGGGTGTACGCCTGTGCCGGCACTCGTGCTCGTTGGCGCTCAGTGGGGAGACGAGGGCAAGGGGAAGGCGACCGACCTCCTCGGCGGCTCCGTCGACTACGTCGTCCGCTACCAGGGCGGCAACAACGCCGGTCACACGGTGGTCATCGGCGACCAGAAGTATGCCCTGCACCTGCTCCCTTCCGGCATCCTCAGCCCGAACGTGACGCCGGTGATCGGCAACGGTGTCGTCATCGACCCGGGCGTGCTGCTCTCCGAGCTCAGCGGCCTGAACGAGCGCGGCATCGACACCTCCAAGCTGCTGATCTCGGGCAACGCCCACCTGATCACGCCGTACCACCGGACCCTGGACAAGGTCACCGAGCGCTTCCTCGGCAAGCGCCGGATCGGCACCACCGGCCGCGGCATCGGCCCGACCTACGCGGACAAGATCAACCGCGTCGGCATCCGGGTCCAGGACCTCTTCGACGAGTCGATCCTGCAGCAGAAGATCGAAGCCGCGCTGCACGACAAGAACCAGCTGCTGGTCAAGCTCTACAACCGCCGCGCCATCCCGGCCGAGCTGGTGCTGGAGGAGTACCTCGGCTACGCGGACAAGATCAAGCCGTTCCTCGCCGACACCACGCTGGTGCTGGACGAGGCGCTCAAGGCGAACAAGGTCGTCCTGCTGGAGGGCGGCCAGGGCACCCTGCTCGACGTCGACCACGGCACGTACCCCTTCGTGACCTCGTCGAACCCGACCGCGGGCGGCGCCTGCACCGGCGCCGGCATCGGTCCCACCAAGATCGACCGGGTCATCGGCATCCTGAAGGCGTACACCACCCGCGTCGGCTCGGGCCCGTTCCCGACCGAGCTGCTCGACGCGGACGGCGAGGCCCTGCGGCGGATCGGCGGCGAGCGCGGTGTCACCACCGGCCGTGACCGCCGCTGCGGCTGGTTCGACGCGGTCATCGCGCGCTACGCGACCCGGGTCAACGGCCTCACCGACTTCTTCCTCACCAAGCTCGACGTGCTGACCGGCTGGGAGCAGATCCCGGTCTGCGTCGCGTACGAGATCGACGGGCAGCGGGTCGAGGAGCTGCCGTACAACCAGTCGGACTTCCACCACGCCAAGCCGATCTACGAGTCGCTGCCGGGCTGGAACGAGGACATCAGCGGGGCGAAGACCTTCGGCGACCTGCCGAAGAACGCCCAGGCGTACGTGAAGGCGCTGGAGGAGATGTCGGGCGCCCCCATCTCCGCCATCGGCGTCGGCCCGGGCCGGTACGAGACGATCCAGATCAACTCGTTCGTCTGAGCACCCGCCACCGGCTGAGGGGAGCCCTGCGGACCTCGTGTCCGCAGGGCTCCCCTTTGCCCTTGAGCGTTTGCACTAGGACAATGCGGCATTGCATCTAGTGCATTCGCCCGCTATTTTTCGATCATGACTGCGAAGCTTCCCGCCCCCGTCACGCTCACCGGCCGCCACGTGCGCCTGGAGCCGCTCGGCCGCGGCCACCTCACCGAGCTGTGGTCGTCCGTCGGCCGGGACCAGGACGTCTGGCGCTGGATCCCGTTCGCCGCGCCGACCACCGAGGAGGAGCTCGGCGCGATCCTCGACCTCCGGCTCGCGGAGGTCGCCGCCGGGACGGCCGTGAAGTTCGCCGCCGTCGACCTCGCCTCGGGGCGGGCCGTCGGCATCACCGGGTTCTACGACTTCAGCGCGGAGAACGAACTGGTCGAGATCGGCGGCACCTGGAACGCCCGGTCGGCGTGGCGGACCGGCCTCAACACCGAGTCCAAGCTGCTGCTGCTCACGTACGCGTTCGAGGAACTCGGCATGGGCCGGGTGTTCTGGAAGACGGACGCGCTCAACGACCGCTCCCGCAACGCGATCCTGCGCCTCGGCGCCACGTTCGAGGGCATCCACCGCCGCGACAAGCGGCGCGACACCGGGGTCTGGCGCGACACGGCGTACTTCTCGATGCTGAGGGAGGAATGGCCCGCGGCCCGTGCGCGCCTGGAGGAGCGGCTGGCCGCGGGCTGACCGCGCGAGGGCCCGGGGCGAGCCGGGCGGCCGTGCGGGGGCCTCAACACCGGCCGGTGGTGGGCCATTTCACGATCGGGTGCGGCGCGCCGCCGAGAGCTACCGGTGCGAACGCCCCCGCCCCGACGGAAGGCGGCGCGACAGCGCCTCCTCCTGTCGGCCGGTGGAGGAGCGGCCGGAGGCCGGGTCCCCTCCGCCGGAGCGCCTTTCCCGCTGCTGACGGCTCGCGATGATCTGCGCCACCACGCCGACGAAGAGCACCGACACCAGCAGTCCCGTCAGCAGCACGACAGCCATCAGCGATCGACCGCCGCCACGGCCCGAACCGCCCTGCCACAAAGCCCGATGAGTTCCACACCCCAGTCATCGGCCAAAGCGGCGACGAGGTCAAGCCCCCGCCCACCCGTTCGAGCCGCATCCGGTCCCGGTCGGACCGGCGGCGGGGAGCGTCGCACTTCACGGCCATGTGAGGCCGCCCGCACCGCAGTTCGAGCCCGGCGGCGGTTGCGCCGCCGCCGCCGACCAGGGCACCGGTCGCCGGCCCGGAGAGGTCGGACCGGCCCGTCGGTGCCGGTCCCGAACGGCCCCGGCAGATCCCGGCAGATCCCGACGAAGATCCCGGAGCAACCGTCTCGGCACCCCGACGGCCCCGTCAGGGGATCCCGCCTGCCGCCCTCCACGAGTGGCGCCGAACCCGCCTCGCGCGCCACACTGCCGAGGCGTCGAGCACGGCGAGTTCGACCACTCCGCTCTCCGGAACCACGCCGCCCCTCACCACCGATCCTCCCGGGAGTACTCATGGACGACCACGACCCGCAGGCTCCGGGCGATCGCCCCCGGGTCACCATCACCCCGGACGCCGTCCTCGTCCGCAGCGGCCGCTCCCCCGACGCGCCCCACGCCGTCCTCACCCACCAGGAGTGGAAGGACCTCGTCGCCGCCGTCAAGCAGGGCGAGTTCACCGTCTGATCGACACCCCGTACCGCCGGGGCAGCGGTCGACCGCCACCCGGATCGGGCCCCGCACCGGGTGGCGCCGACGCCGGAGGGGCCGGGGCCGGTTAGGGTCGCGGCGTGGCTGAGGTGGCGGTGATTCGTAGCGACGTACCCGGGTCGTTCGCATGGGCGGTGTTCCACGAACGGCATCCGCGGCTGGTGGGCCAGGTGCTGGCCGCCCTGCCGTACGGGGCTCGGGAACGGGCGGCAGTGGAGCGGCTGCTGGTGGAGAGCACCACCGGGGTACTGGAGCCGCCGCCGGCGGACGCGCACGACCGCGCCGAGTGGCTGGCCTGGGGCGAGGGGCTCTGGGGGCGGCCCTGGGGAGAGGCTCCGTTCCTGTGGGCGGAGAGCTACTTCTACCGGCGGCTGCTGGAGGCCACCGGCTACTTCGGGGACGGCGTCTGGCAGGGGATCGACCCCTTCGGACCGTTCAAGGCACCCGAGTTGGCGGACGCGGCGGTGGACGGGTTCGGCGACGGACCGCAGGAGCTGCTGGTGTCCTCACTGTGGGGGAACCGGGCGGACCTGGGGTTCCGGGTCACCGCCGGCGAAGGCCGGGACGCGGTACGGGACGCGCTGGTGGTGGACGACTCGGCGGCGTTCTGGACCGGGATGGAGAAGGGCCGGGGCGGGCTGGTCGCCGTGGTGGCGGACAACGCCGGACCCGAACTGCTGCCCGACCTCGCGCTGATCGACCACCTGCTGACGAGCGGACTCGCGGCCGGGGTCGCCCTGTACGTGAAGCCCCGGCCGTACTTCGTGTCGGACGCGACGATGGCCGACGTCCTCGCGGCGGTCGGCCGCCTGCACGGCACGGCGGCGGGCCGGCGGATCCGGCGGGCGATGGAGGACGGCACGCTGGCCGTCCGGACGCACCCGTTCTTCTGCGCGCCGCTGCCCTACGACGCGATGCCCGCCGACCTGCGGGCGGAGTTCGGCGGTGCGGCCCTCACCGTCCTCAAGGGTGACCTCAACTACCGCCGGCTGGTGGGCGACCGGCACTGGCCGCCGACGACGCCGTTCGCCGACACGGTCGACCACTTCCCCTCGCCCGTCGCGGCGCTGCGCACGCTCAAGTCGGACGTGCTGGTGGGGGTGGACCCGGGAACGCTCGCGCGGCTGGACCGCTCCGGGACGGCGTGGCGGACGGACGGGCGGCACGCGCTGGTCCAGGTCCGGGGGGCGGGACAGCGGTAAATACGAGCGAAGGACACGGGGAGCTTCGCTAGGATTGGGCCCGCCCACAGTGGAACTCGCTCTGTGCGGCAGCCCGGGAGCCTGCGTGCGTGCCGGTCCCGTCGCGGCCCCAGAACCCTGCGCCTGTCACGGCACTCCGGGGTAGGGGTCCGTGCGGGAGAAATCGGAGCATCCGAGGATGGCTCGGCACCTGATCACCAGCGCCCTTCCCTACATCAACGGGATCAAGCACCTGGGCAACATGGTCGGGTCCATGCTGCCGGCGGACGTCTACTCCCGGTACCTGCGGCAGCGCGGGCACGAGGTGCTGTACATCTGCGCGACGGACGAGCACGGCACGCCGGCCGAACTGGCCGCCCAGGAAGCCGGGCTGCCGGTGGCGGAGTTCTGCGCACGGGCGCACGACCGGCAGAAGGCGGTGTACGACGGCTTCCGGCTGTCGTTCGACCACTTCGGGCGCAGTTCCTCGGTGCAGAACCGGGAGATCACCCAGGAGATCGCCCGCGAGCTGCACGCCAACGGGTTCGTCGAGGAGCGGGCGATCCGCCAGGTGTACTCGGTCACCGACGGGCGCTTCCTGCCGGACCGGTACATCGTCGGGACCTGCCCGCACTGCGGCTACGACAAGGCGCGCGGCGACCAGTGCGAGAACTGCACGCGCGTCCTGGACCCGACGGACCTGCTGGAGCCCCGGTCGGCGATCAGCGGCAGCTCGGACCTGGAGGTGCGGGAGACCAAGCACCTGTTCCTGCTCCAGTCGAAGCTGACCGAGCAGGTGGAGCAGTGGGTCGACGAGCACGGTGACCAGTGGCCGGTGCTCGCCTCGTCGATCGCCCGCAAGTGGCTGACCGAGGGCCTCCAGGACCGGGCGATCACCCGCGACCTGGAGTGGGGCGTCCCGGTGCCGGCCGACGTGTGGCCGGAGCTGGCAGCCGCCGGCAAGGTCTTCTACGTCTGGTTCGACGCGCCGATCGAGTACATCGGCGCCACCAAGGAGTGGTCGGACGCGGCCTCCGACGGCGAGACCCGGGACTGGAGGTCCTGGTGGTACGAGGCGGACGGCACCGTCCGGTACACCGAGTTCATGGCCAAGGACAACGTGCCGTTCCACACCGTGATGTTCCCGGCGACGATCATCGGCTCGCGCCGGCCGTGGAAGAAGGTCGACTACGTCAAGGCCTTCAACTGGCTGACGTACTACGGCGGGAAGTTCTCCACCAGCCAGAAGCGCGGCATCTTCACGGATGTCGCCCTGGAGCTGCTGCCGGCCGACTACTGGCGCTACTTCCTGATGGCGCACGCGCCCGAGTCGGACGACTCCAGCTTCACCTGGGACCTCTTCGCCTCGACCGTCAACAAGGACCTCGCCGACACTCTCGGCAACTTCGTCAACCGGGTGCTCTCGTTCAGCCGCAAGCGGTTCGGCGACGACGTGCCGGCCGGGCACGCGGCGGCGGAGCCGGAGGAGCGGCTGGGGGCGCAGATCGCCGAGCTGCTGGCCGACTACGAGGCGCAGCTGGAGGCCCTCAACTTCCGCAAGGCGACGCAGAGTCTGCGGGCGCTGTGGAGTGCCGGCAACGCGTACCTCGACGAGAAGGCCCCCTGGCTCCAGGTGAAGACCGACCCGGAGGCGGCGGCCCTCACGCTCCGGACGGCGATGAACCTGATCCACCTGTACGCGGTGGTCTCGGAGCCGTTCGTCCCGACGGCGGCGGAGGCCATGCGCGCGGCGTTCGCGCTGCCGGCCGACGCCCCCGCGCGGACCTGCGGCTGGGTGAGCGCGGAGGAGGCGCGGGCGCTGGACGCGGTGCCGGCCGGGACGCCGTTCACGGTGCCGCCGGTGCTGTTCGCGAAGATCACGGACGAGGACCTGGCCGCCTGGGCCGAGCGCTTCGGCGGCGGCGAGTAGGCGGGGAGCGGGCGGGAAGCAGGTGGGGCGCGGACCGAGCGCCACCGGGTGGCCGGCACCCGGACGACGCGGCCGCACGACTCCGTCCCGGACGGGGGCGGGCGGCCGCGCCGTCTCCCGGTGCGGCCCCGGCCCCGGCCCCGCTCAGCCGAGGGAGGCGCGGGCGGCGGCGAGCAGCGGGACGAGGTCGGGGGTGGCGGTGGCGGCCTCGTCGAGGGCGGCGGTGAGGCTCTCCTCGTAGGTGGTGCGCGCCTCCCCGTGGCGGGCGCGGCCGGCCTCGGTGAGGACGGTGTAGACGCCGCGCCTGTCGTCGGGGCAGAGGTCCCGGTACGTGAAGTCGGCAGCGTTGAGGCGGGCGACCAGGCGGGTGACGGAGCTCTGGTTGAGGCCGAGCCCGGTCGCGAGGTCCTGCATCCGCAGTTCGCTCTTCGGCGCCTCGGCGAGCAGGCCGAGGGCACGGTACTCCGAGAGGCCGAGTCCGTGTCGGCGCTGGAGGACGGTGGCGAGCCGGCCCTCGACCTGAGCGTGCAGGGCCGTCAGGCGGCCCCACATCCGGGTGTCGGCGGTCGGCCCGGCGGCGTCGGGGGCCGCACCGGGGGCGGCTGGGCTGGGTCGGGTGGACATCGGGCGCTCCCTGGCCTTGCGGGTCTGGCGGGCGGGTCTGGCGGGCGGGGCGAAACGGGTTGACACGATGTTACTTGTACATGCATGCTCTTGCCCAGGTCGATGTACTTGCACATACATGCAACAACCAAGCCCCGAGAGGTCCTTCCCATGGCCTGGATCTACCTGCTCATCGCCTCGGTCTTCGAGGTGGTCTTCGCCCTCGCCACCAACGCCACCCACGGCTTCACCGTGCTGGGCCCGTCCCTGCTCACCGCGGGCGCCGCGGCCGGCGGAATCTTCTTCCTCAGCCTGGCCCTCAAGACCCTCGACGTCGGCGTCGGCTACACCGTGTGGACCGGAATCGGCTCGGTCGGCACCGTCCTCCTCGGCACCCTGATCTTCGACGAGGAGATGAACGCCGGAAAGGCCGTCGCCTTCGTGCTCATCATCGGCGGCGTCCTGGGCCTCAAGCTGGCCGACCGGCTCGGCCGGACGGCCACTGCCGCCGGAGCGGCGGAGCAGCAGGCCGGGCAGGCGGGGCAGCAGCCCGCCGCACCGGCCCCGGCGGCCACCGTCGCCACCGGCTGACCGCCCTGTCGGCACCCGCACCGCCCCCGCGCTCCGCGCCCCACACCCCGCACCGCCCCACGAGAGAGAGTTGCACCGTCATGGCCTGGGCCTTCCTCGCGATCGCCGTCGTCTTCGAGATCGTCTTCGCCCTCGGCACCAACGCCACCAAGGGCTTCACCGTGTTCTGGCCCTCCGTCCTCACCCTGACCGCCGCCGCGGGAGGGATCTACACGCTGAGCCTCGCCCTCCGCACCCTCGACGTCGGCGTCGGGTACACGATCTGGACGGGGCTGGGTTCGATCGGCACCGTCGTCCTCGGCGCGCTGATCTACAAGGAGCGGATCACACTGCCCAAACTGCTCTCCTTCGCCTCGATCATCGCGGGGGTGGTCACGCTGAAGCTGGCGTCAGGAGTCTGATCCCCCAGGCGATTTCACCCGATCGTGGAATCGTCCGCCCGATCCGGATCGGGAAGACTGGCCGTCCCCGACCGATCCCCGAGGGAGGCGGCGATGGACGCCGAGGACGAGCCGCTGGCCGAGTGGTACGCGCGGCGGGCACGCCGCCGACGGGCCCCCGGGACGCGCGACGCGATCACGCTGGCACCCGGGCCGCGGCGCGGGGCGCACCTGTTCCGGGACGTACCGAGACTGGTCGTCGAGTGGGACGGCTTCGCCTGGCAGCCGGTCGCGGTGGCGGAGAGCTACGCCGAGGCGTACCCGCTGATCGTCCGGCCCGACGAGGCGGCCGGGCCGGCCACCGTCTTCCCTCAGGCGGACACCCCCGTACCGCTGCTGCGCAAGGGAACCGGGCGCCACCGGAAGCCGGACCGGTAGCGCCCGGCCCGCCGCGCTCCCTGGCCCCGCCGGGGCGCGCCGGGCCGCACCTGCCCGGCGCACGACCGGGGACCGGGCACATCGCCGCGATACGGACGCCGGGCGCCACGAGCCCCGCGACGGTACACCGACGATCCCGTCATCCTTCCAGGACGAACCGTCCGCTCCCCGGATCGGGCGCCGTCCGGCCGATCGGCCTTCGGGCTATAGTGCCCACGTCAATCTCAGGGTGGGTCGGCGTCGAGCCATCCTGACGGTGGATCCCATCGGCCGCCCCGATCCCGACGTAGGAACCGACCACGGTGCCCAGAGCGCGAGTTGTCTGCCCGGCCACGACCGAGGGACTGGATCCCTGTCGTCCGGGCACGGTGCGCGGAGCCGCGGGACACCGCCCCCGGCACGCACCGGCGGGCCGGGCGCGCCGCCTCTCCCCTGTCGACCGGGCTCCCCTTCCTCCCCCGGACCCCGGCCCCGGTCGCCGGAGAACCACGCGCGGTCTCCCGCCCGCCTGAAAGCCCCGGCGGGACCCTCACCGGCCGAACGCCGCCGACCGCCCCGGCCGGAATGCTCACCGCCGCCGAGCCGCTGTCGAGCCACCGCCGAGCCGCCGCCGTTCGAGCCCCCGTCACCCACGTCACCGTCACCCGAGCCGACGTCACCCGGCCCCCGTCACCCGAGCCCTGCCGCCCCGGCGCTCCCCGTGCACCCGCTTCCCGAGAGGACCGCCCCCGCCATGGTCGATCCCCGCTTCAGCATCCTGTCCGAGGAGTTCGCCGCCGCGCCCCACCGGCACTTCGCACGGCTGAGGGACCGGTCACCGGTGCACTACGAGCCGGCGGTCGACAGCTACTTCCTCTCCCGCCACCGGGACGTGAAGCGGGTACTGACCGACCATGAGGCGTTCACCACCGAGACGCTGCAGGTCCGCGCCGAGCCGGTGATGCGCGGTCCGGTGCTCGCCCAGATGACCGGGGCGGAACACACCGCCAAACGAAAGATCGTCGTCCGGGGCTTCACCGGACAGGCCCTGCAGGACCAGGTACGCACCATCCGCGCCAACGCCGCCGAGCTCGTCGCGCCCTTCCTCCCCCGGGGGCGGATGGACCTCGTCAACGACTTCGGCAAGCCCTTCGCCGTCCAGGTGACGCTGGAGATCCTCGGCCTGGACCGGAAGGACTGGCGAAAGGTCGCCGCCTGGCTCGGCGGGATAGGGGAGTTCGTCACCGCCATCACCCTCACCGACGAACGCCGCCGGCACTGCCTGGACCGCGCCCTGGAGCTGGAGGCCTACCTCGTCCCGGTCATCGAGCAGCGCCGCCGTCACCCCGGCGAGGACCTGATATCGACGCTCTGCACGGCCGAGTTCGACGGCATCACCATGAGCACCCGCGACGTCACCGCGTTGATCATCAACGTTCTGGTGGCCGCCGTCGAGCCCGCCGACAAGACCCTCGGCTACCTCTTCAAGCACCTGATCGACCATCCCGAGCAGATGGCGCAGGTCCGCCGGGACCCGGCCCTGCTGCCCGCCGCGATCGCCGAGACCCTGCGCTACACCCCGCCCGTCCAGCTCGTCCCCCGCCAGGCGGAGCGGGACGCCGTGTTCGCCGGCACCGTCGTCCCGGCGGGCGCCACCGTCTTCTGCCTGATCGGCGCGGCCAACCGCGACCCCGAGGCGTTCGACGCCCCGGACACCTTCGACCTCCACCGCCCGGACCTGGGCACCGCCCGCTCCTTCACCGCCGCCGCCCAGCACCTGGCCTTCGGCACCGGGCTCCACCAGTGCGTCGGCGCGGCCTTCGCCCGCGCCGAGATCGAGACCGTGGCCGCGCTGCTGCTCCCCCTGCTCGACCGGGTCCGCCACAGCCCCGGTTCCCGCTACCGGGAGACCGGCCTGTACACCCGCGGCCCCGCCGCCCTGTCCCTGGACTTCACCCCCGTGCACGAGGACGCCGCCGTCCCCGGCCGAACGCCCCTCCCGCTCCCGGCTCCCCACCGGCCGGGGCCTTCCCGGACCACGACCACGAGGCCGTCCCGAACCACGACCACCACCCGCGGAGAGGAGCCGTCATGGCGTCCGTCGGAGAGCGACTGAGCAACGCACGCGTCCGGACCTTCATCGGCCGGGACGAGGAACTCGGCCGCTTCGCCCAGGCCCTGGCCGGCGATCCGCCGGCGCCGTTCGCGTTCTACGTGTCCGGGCCGGGCGGCATCGGCAAGTCGACACTGCTGCGGTGCATGGCCGACCGCGCCCGTGCGGCGGCGCGGCCGGTGCTGGAACTCGACGGCCGTTTCGTGAGCCGGGACCCGGACCACTTCCGGCGCGCCGCCGCTCCCCTCCTGGAGGTCCCCGGCACGGTCCTCGTCGTCGACTCCTTCGAGCACTGCCAGTGGCTGGAGAGCTGGCTCTGGCAGCGGTTCCTGCCCGGGGCCGCCGACGACACCCTGGTGGTCCTGGCGGGCCGCCTCGCACCGCAGCCCCAGTGGACCGCCGATCCCGCCTGGGCCGGACTCCTGCACGTCTGCGAACTGGAGCCGTTCACCGAGGAGCAGGCCCTCGGCCTGCTGACCGCGGCGCAGGTCCTGCCCCAACTGCGGGAGCGGGTCCTCCGCTTCGCCGGAGGCAACCCACTGGCCCTGTCCCTCGCGGCTGCCGCGAGGGCCGCCGACTGGAGCCGGGAGGACGTCTGGGCGCCGTCGGCCGACGTCCTGCGCACCCTGCTGTCGGGCCTGATCGGCGAGGTGCCGACCGCGGCCCACCGCCGCGCGCTGGAGGTGGCGGCCCAGGCCTACTCGACCTCCGAGGAACTGCTCGCCGCCGTACTGCCCGACGAGGACGCCCACCCGCTCTTCACCTGGCTCAGGGACCTGCCCTTCATGGAGTCCACCCACCGGGGGCTCCACCCGCACGACGCCGCGCGCGAGACCCTCGCCGCCGACCTGCGCTGGCGCGCCCCCAACGCCTTCGTGGCGATGCGCCGGCGACTGGCCGAGGAGTACCTGCGCCTGCTGCGCGAGGCGCCCGAGGAACGGGTCTGGACCGTCACCGACGAACTCTTCCACCTCTTCCGGGAGGGGGAGATCGTGGCGCGGCTGCGCACCTGGTCCCGCGAGGACGAGGTGCACGACCGGCCCCTGCACCCGGACGACCTCGACGTCGTCCTGCGGATGGCCGAGCAGACCGAGGGCCCGGCCTCCGCCGAGCTGGTCCGCTACTGGGCGGAACGCCAGCCGCAGTCCTTCAGCGTCTACCGCCTGGTGAGCACGGGCCGCGTCGTGGCGTTCACCGCCCGCCTCGCCCTGCCCGCCCCCGCCGACCCCGAGGACCTGGCCACCGACCCCGTCGTGGCGGCGGCCTGGGAGTACACCGACGCCACCGCGCCGGTGCGGCCCGGCGAGCACATCGGCATCAGCCGCTTCTCGGTCTACCCGGAGCGGTACCAGGTCCCCTCGCGCGTCATCGACCTGAGCAGCTCCCGCGCCCAGGCGGAGTCGGCCCGTGCCCGCGGCCGCGCCTACGGCTTCGCCGTCTGGCGGGACGCCGAGACCTGGGCCGCGCGCGTCAAGGGCAGCCTCGCCGACACCGGCGCCCGGCCGCGGGTCGGCGAGCACACCTACGGCCTGTTCGGCGTCGACTGGCGCCAGGTGCCCGTCGAGATCTGGCTCCGCCACCTCATATCGGCCACGGCCGTGCCCACCCGGGCCGGGCCGTCGGGCGTCTCGCGCAGCGTGTTCGACCAGGACGTGCGCGAGGCCCTGGCGCACTGGCGCGACACCGACGCCTTCGCCGCCTGCGCCCTGCTGCGCGCCCGCCTGGCGGCCGACTCCGCCGACCCCGTCGGGGAGCTGCGCGCCCTGCTGCGCCGGACGGTGGACGACCTCGCCCGTGACCCGCGCGGCGTGCGCGCCCGCGAGGCCCTGACGGCGGGGTACTTCTCCGGCGCACCCACTCAGGAGGCCGCCGCCCGGCGCCTGAGCCTCCCGTACGGCACCTACCGGCGCCACCTGCGCCAGGGCCTGGACCTGCTCTGCGACGCCCTGTGGCAGCAGGAGCTGCACGGCCCCCGCTGAGGACGCCCGCACCCCGCCCGGATCCGGTGGACAGGTGCGGACAGGAGTGGACAGTCCCCACGCCCGTCGGGCCTGGAAGGTGGACGGCGACCGGCCCGAGTCTGTGCGTCATGAACGTTGCACGCACGCAGACGGAGCCGGCGGCAGGCCGGTCCCCCCGGCCGGGAGCGGCGCTCGCGGCGCTCGCCGCGGCCCAGCTCACCGTCATGCTCGCCACCTCGATCGTGAACGTGGCGCTGCCGCAGATCCGCGCCGGGGTCGGCCTCTCGGACGGCGCGGTCACCTGGGTGGTCAACGCCTACGGTCTGGCGTTCGGGGCACTGCTGCTGGCGGGCGGCCGGGCGGCCGACCTGCTCGGCCGCCGCCGGGTCCTGCTCGCCGGGCTCGCGCTGTTCGCCGCGGCCTCGCTGGCGGCGGGACTGGCCGCCACCTCGGACGTGCTGATCGGCGCCCGCGCCGCCCAGGGCCTCGCTGCGGCGGCGATCGCCCCGGCCGCGCTCGCCCTGGCGATGGAGCAGTTCCCCTCCGGCCCCGGGCGCGGCCGGGTCCTGGGGGTGTGGGGCGCGGTCTCCGGCGCGGGCGGAGCGGGCGGCGTCCTGCTCGGGGGTGTGCTCACCCAGGCACGGGGCTGGCCCTGGATCTTCCACGCGGTCGCGCTCGGGTCGGCGCTGGTCCTGGCCGCCGTGGCGGCCCTTGTACCACCGGCGCCCCGGCAGGTGAGCGGACAGGTGAGCGGGTCGGGGCGGAAGGACGGGCGGAAGGAGGCGCGGTTCGACCTGCTGGGCACCGCCACCGTCACCCTCGCCCTGACCTGCCTGGTCTGGGGCCTGACCACCGCACGCGGCGCCGGCTGGAGCGACGGCCGGGTCGTCGGCGCCCTGGGCGCCGCCGCCGTCCTGCTCCCGGTCTTCGCCGTGATCGAGCTCCGCCGGCCGAACCCACTGCTACCGCCCCGGCTGCTCGGCACCGGCCGGGTGGCCACCGGCAACCTGCTGATGGCGCTGCTGGGCTCCGTGTGGATCGCCCTGTTCTTCTTCCTTCCGCTCTACCAGCAACAGGTCCTCGGATCGGGTCCGCTGGCCACCGGAGCCGGCCAACTCCCGCTCGCGGCAGCCAACATGCTCGGCGCCGCCCTGGCGCCGCGCGTCTCCCGGCGCCTCGGCGCGGCCACCACCGTGATCGCCGCCCTGCTCACCGAAGCCGCCGGCCTGCTGTGGCTGTCGCGGATCGACGCCGACGGCAGCTACCTCACCGACGTCCTCGGGCCGAGCATCCTGATCGGCCTGGGCCTGAGCACCGCCTTCGTCCAGCTCACCGCCCTCGCCGTGGACGGCGTCCCGCCCCGGGACGCCGGACTGGCCGGCGGACTGGTCAACACCACCCGCCAGGTCGGCGGCGCGATCGGCCTCGCCGTCCTGACCACGCTGGCCGGATCCGTGACCGCCCACGCGGCCACCCACCGGCCCCACCTGGAGGCCCTCACCGCCGGGTACCGGACCGCCTTCGCCGTCTCCGCCTCCGTCGCGGCGGCCACCGCACTCCTCACGCTGCTCCTCACCCGGGCCGCCGGCCGAAGGGCCGTGGCCGCCTCTCCCCTCCCGGCGCCCGACCCGCGAACCGCCTGATTCCCCCGGGACCCGCGCCCGCCGAGCTCAACCCCTCTCCCACACAACTCCCCTCACAACTCCCCTCGCACGCAACGCACTTCACCGGAAGGACTCCTGCCATGACCACAGCGAAGCCGTACCTGACCGGCCACTTCACCCCCGTCACCGACGAGGTCGCCGTCACCGGCCTCACCGTCGAGGGCACCCTGCCCACCGAGCTCACCGGCCGGCTCCTGCGCAACGGCCACAACCCCAAGCCCGGCGTCACCCCCACCCACTGGTTCAAGGGCAGCGGCATGGTCCACGGCATCAGGCTGCGCGAGGGCCGCGCCGAGTGGTACCGCAACCGCTGGGTCCGGACCCCCGCCCTGGACGGCGCGCCCTACATGACCGAACGCGGGCCCGACCTCACCGCCAGCGCCGCCGGCACCCACGTGATCGAGCACGCCGGACGGCTGCTCGCCCTCTGCGAGGCGAACCTGCCCTTCGAACTCACCCGGGAGCTCGACACCGTCGGCGCCTACGACTTCCGCGGCAAGCTGCGCACCGCGATGACCGCGCACCCCAAGGAGGACCCGGCGACGGGCGAGCTCCACTTCTTCGGGTCCTCGCCCCTCCCGCCGTTCCTGACGTACTACGTCGCCGACGCCAAGGGCGCGATCGTCCACAGCGCCGAGGTCCCCGGCGCGACCGGCGCGCTGAAGCACGACTTCGCCATCACCCGCCGGCACGTGGTCTTCGTCGAGGGCAACGTCACCTTCGACCCCACCGACCACTCCGGCATCCCCTACGGCTGGGACGACCAGCAGCCCGCCCGGATCGGCGTCATGCCGCGCGGAAACGACGGCGCCCGGCAGGTCCGCTGGTTCTCGATCGAACCGGGCAACATGCTGCACGTCGCCAACGCCTACGAGGACGGCCGGGGCCGCATCGTCCTGGAGGGCCCCACCGTGGACCGGGACGGATTCCGGCTCTCCTGGAACTGGTGGATCGGCGCTCCCGGACGCGGCAGCGAGCCCGTCTCCCGTTCCTACACCCGCCGTTGGGTGATCGACCTGGCGGCCGGCAGCGTCGACGAGCGCATCGTCGACGACCTGCCGGTGGAGTTCCCGACCCTCAACGAGGCGTACCTGGGCGCCGAGAACCGCTACCAGTACGCCGTCGCCTTCCCCGACGAGAAGGGCTTCGGCGGCTACGGGGTGGTCAAGTACGACCGCGTCACCGGTGCCCGCCGCATCCGGCAGGTCGGCGACGCCCGGATGCCCGGCGAAGCCGTCTTCGTCCCCGCCTCCGGGGCGACCGGTGAGGACGACGGCTACCTGCTCACCGTGGTCTCCGATCTCAAGCAGGACGCCTCGCAGCTGCTGGTCCTCGACGCCGCCGGCCTCGAATGCATCGCCACCGTCCACCTGCCCCACCGGGTGAGCGCCGGACTCCACGGTTCCTGGATCCCCGACAGCGGCCCGGACGCCGACCGGGACTGACCCACGCGCCCCGGGCACCGCCGTGAACCGGCCTCGCCCGGCCCCTCACCCAGACCTCACCCGGCCCCCTCCGAAGAAGGACCCACCACGATGTCCCGTCTGCCCCGCGCCATGACCACCCTGATCGCCGCCGCGGCCCTGTCCGCCGCGCCCGCCACCACCGCCTTCGCCGCCCAGGACGCCCACGACGCCCACGACGCCGGACGGCGACCGCCGAGGATCGTCGCCGACTGGGCCTGTGCCTGGAACGGCACCGACCCCCGGGCGCTCGGCGCCCTGTTCACCGCCGACGGCGTCTACACCGACCTCGGCGTGGGCGTCACCTTCCACGGCCGCCGGGAGATCGCCGGGTGGAAGGCCCGCGCGGACAGCCTCATCGACAACGTCCACGTCACCGTGCGCGCCGCCCACCGCAACGGCGGGCGCATCACCGTCGAGACCGTCTACGCCGGCCGTCTCAAGGGCGCGCCCAAGGCCTTCGCCGTGCCGATGACCACCCTGCTCGACGTCGACCGCCGCGGGCGGATCACCTCCGACCAGGACCACTACAGCCTCGCCGACGTCCTGACCCAGTCCGGCCTGCCCGCCGACTGGACCCCGCCGGGCCACTGACCGGCCGGCCACCGGCCGACGGGCCGAAACGCCGACCGGCCCCGCTCCCTCGTTCGAAGGAGCGGGGCCGATGCCACGACTACCGGGGGCCGGTCGCGCGGGCGGTGTGGACGGTGACGGCGGTGAGGTAGAAGGCGTCCGGGCGGGTCAGGATGCCGGTGGGGGCCTCGGGGTCGAGCAGGGCGTCGAGGACCGCGCGGTCGTCGGCGTCCAGCTGCTCGGCCAGCTGGTCCCGGCGCCGGGCGAGACTGACGTGCAGGTACTCGCGGGCCGGCCCGTCCAGCGGGGCCGGACGGTCGGCCAGGAACGTCCGCGTCCCGCTCGGGACGAGGCCCGCCGCGGCCAGCATGGCCGGCCAGTCCTCCACCGTGGCGACCGAGCCGGGCAGCTCGGCCCGCATGCCGCTGAAGGTGTCCTCGTGGGCGGCGTCCAGCCGGGCCTGGAGGCCCGGGCGGCCGAGCCCGAGGTCGCGGGGGAGGAAGCGCGCGGGCAGACCGCGTTCGACCACGGCCAGCAGACCGCCCGGGCGCAGCGCCCCGGCCAGGGCGGTCAACGCGGCCTGCTGGTCGCCCAGGTGGTGGATCGCGTTGGCGGACCAGATCAGGTCGGCGGCGCCCAGGGCGGTGAAGTCGTCGGGCAGGTCGGCCTGTTGGGTGGTGATCCGACCGGCCGAGCGGGCCCGGGCGCGGTCCAGCAGGGCGGCGGACTGGTCGACGGCGACCACCTCGGCGGACGGGAAGGCGTCCGCGAGCAGGCCGGCGATCACCCCGGGGCCGCTGCCGACGTCGAGCACCCGGTCGACCGCGACACCGTCCAGCAGCCCGCGGAGCCAGCGCGCGGCCTCGGTGACGGCGGGGGCCCGGAGTTCGGCCTCGCGCTCCAGGTGGGCGGCGAGGGCGTCCCAGTCGAAGTCCGTTCCGGGGCCCTGGTGGTGGCCGTGGCCGTGGCCGTGGGTGTGGCCGTGGCCGTGGGTGGGAGTGGGGGTGTCGGCGGGACCGTGGACCCGGCCGTCCCCTTCCCGGTGCCCGGAGTCCTGGTGGGAGTGGTCGTGCGGCATGGCGTACTCCGTTCCGTCGGTGGTCGGCTTCACTGCGGTACAGCGGCGATGGCGGTGGTCGGGGCCGGGACGGCGGCGAGTGCCCGCTCGACATCCTCGTCCACCAGGTCGTGGTTGATCGCGAACGCGGCCGCCGCCCCCGCCCCGGCGGCGGTGACCACCTGGGCCCGCGGGTCGGCGACGTTGCCCACCGCCCAGACGCCCGGCACACCGGTGCGGCCCGCGCCGTCGGTGGTCACCCGGCCCTGGGCGTCCCGCTCGCAGCCGAGGTCCGACAGCAGCGCGTCCCGGGGCACCATCTGCGGGAAGAGGAAGACCGCCTCGCGGGGCACCGCCCGGCCGTCGGCGAGTTCGACCCCGCGCAGCCGGTCGTCCTCGACGACCACCCGCGCGACCGGACCCGCGACGACGCGCACGCCCCGGGCGTCGAGCCGGGCCCGGTCGGCCTCGGAGAGCTCCACGGCCTGCGGGAAGAACACCACGTCGGCCGACCACTGCCGGACGAGCAGCGCCTGGTGCACCGAGCCCGGGTGGGTGCCCAGGACGCCGAGCGGCCGGTCACGGACCTCGTAGCCGTGGCAGTACGGGCAGTGCAGCACGTCGCGGCCCCACCGCTCGGCCAGGCCGGGCAGATCCGGCAGTCCGTCGCGCAGGCCGGTGGCGACGACCACCCGGCGGGCCCGCAGCACCCGGCCGCCGGCCAGGTGGACGAGGAAGCCCGCGACCGGGGCGCCGGCGCCGTGGTGGGCGTCCGGGACCGGCTCGACGCGGTCCACCCGGGCATCGAGGAGGTCGCCCCCGTACCCCTCGACCTCCTCGCGGCCGGCCGCCAGCAGCGCGGCCGGGGACATCCCGTCCCGGGAGAGGAAGCCCCGCATGTGGGCGGCGGGCGCGTTGCGCGGTCGGCCGGTGTCCACCACGGCGACCCGGCGGCGCGCCCGCGTCAGCACCAGCGCGGCGTTCAGGCCGGCCGCGCCCGCGCCGACCACCACCACGTCGTAGTCCCCCGGGTCACGGCCCCCGGCACCGACGGCGTCGGCTCCCGCGAAGCCCTCGAATCCCTCGAAGCCGTCCGTACGGTCGGTCCCGTCGGCACGGTCGGTCCGGTCCCGGCGGCTCTCCGCCCCCGGACTGATCTGCTGGTCGCTCACGGCGATCACCTCCACCGCCAGGCTGCGGTGAACGGTGCCCACCGGGCAACTTTCGTTGCCGTTTCCGCAACAGGCGCCAGGGCGCTCAGCGCGTGCGCCGCCAGTAGTCGCGGTCGGCCGGCGCCAGCGCCGCCCCGTAGACCGCGAAGGCGCCGAGGCCGATCCAGCAGACCAGCAGGGCGTCACCCGCCACCGGCGGCGCCGCCACGCTCCGCTCCCGACGCGCCGCCCTCGACGCGCGCCCGCCCCTTGCCCTGGAGCGCGCTCCAGCCCGTAGCGTCGACACCGAGGGTGCCGGGCGGAACGGGCGGCACCGCCGTTCCCGACACACCGCCGTTCCCGACACACCGCCGTTCCCGAAGCACCGCCGTTCCCGAAGCACGCACCACCACCCGTCACCAGGGGGACGAGAACCATGCGCTACCGCATCCTCGGCGGCACCGGCATCGAGGTGAGCACCTACTGCCTCGGCACCATGATGTTCGGCGCGGTCGGCAACCCCGACCACGACGACTGCGCCCGGATCATCCACACCGCGCTCGACGCGGGCATCAACTTCGTCGACACCGCCGACATGTACTCCGGCGGCGAGTCCGAGGAGATCGTGGGCAAGGCCCTGCAGGCCCGGGGCGACCGCGACGACGTCGTCCTCGCCACCAAGGTGCACTTCCCGATGGGCGAGGGCCGCAACCGGGGCGGCAACTCCCGGCGGTGGATCGTCCGGGAGGTCGAGGAGAGCCTGCGCCGGCTGCGCACCGACCGGATCGACCTCTACCAGGTGCACCGGCCCGACCACCGCACCGACGTCGAGGAGACCCTCTCCGCCCTCGGCGACCTGGTCCGGGCCGGCAAGATCCGCGCCTTCGGCTGCTCGACCTTCCCCGCCGAGGAGATCGTCGAGGCCCACCACGTGTCCGAGCGGCGCGGCCTGCCCCGCTTCCGGACCGAGCAGCCGCCGTACTCGCTGCTCGCCCGGGGCGTCGAGCGGCACGTCCTGCCGACCGTGCGACGGCTCGGCATGGGCGCGCTGACCTGGTCCCCGCTCGCGTCGGGCTTCCTCACCGGCCGCTACCGCAAGGGCCGGCCGATCGACCTGAGCACCGGCCGCGCCGCCCTCACCCCGGCCCGGTTCGACCCGTCGCTCCCGGTCAACGCGGCCAAGCTGGACGCCGTCGAGGAGCTGACCGCCGTCGCGGAGGGCCTCGGCCGCACCCTGCCGGAGCTGGCCATCGCCTTCCCGCTCGCACACCCGGCGGTCACCTCGGTGATCATCGGCCCGCGTACCCTCGGCCAACTGGAGTCGGCCCTCAAGGGCGCCGACCTCGTGCTGGACGACGCCACCCTCGACCGGATCGACGCCGTCGTCCCGCCCGGCACCGACCTCTACCACCCGGACGGCGTCTGGCGACCGCCCGCCCTCACCGACCCGGCCCTCCGCCGCCGTCCGGCCACCGACCGCCCGGCGGCGGGCTGACCCAGTGCCACGCCCGCCACCACCGCCACGCCCAGCGCGTCGGCCGCCCCGGCCGGGCCCGCCACTACCGCCGCAGCAGGTCGATCACGCCGGTGAGGTCCTCGCCGCCGTTCCGGCCGTCCTCAACCAGTCGCCGCTGCATCAGGGCGAAGTAGGGCGTCAGCAGCTCCGGGCTGACGCCCTGCTCCTCGGCGGTGCGCAGGAAAGTCGGCACCCCGGCCACCTGCATGGCGAGGTTCGAGACCACGCCCCGGGTGTAGTCGCCGGCCTCCAGCTGCGCGGCGGTCGCCGCCACCGAACCCGTCATGGCGGTGAGCCACGACGTGAGCAGCGGCGCGAACCCGCCCGGGGCGACGGACTCGGCCCGGACCAGCGCGAAGGCGTGCGCGACGCCGGCGAACATGCCGTACATCGCGCTCAGCAGCGCCACGTCGTGCAGCGCGGCGAGCCCGGCGTCCTCGCCGACATAGTCGGTGCCCGCCGGGGCGGCGAGGACCTCCCGGTGGTCCTCGAACAGCGCGCGCGAGCCGCTGTAGAAGACGTACGGCCCGGCCGCGGGGACGCCGATCATCGGCGGGACGGCCATGATCCCGCCGTCCAGGTACCGGGCGCCGCGGCCGGCGGCCCAGGCGGCCCGGGCCCGGGCCTCACCGGGCGTGCCGGTGACCAGGTTGACGACGTCCTTGCCCGTCAGGTCGGCGTCGGCGAGCGCCTCCTCGACCGAGGCGTCGTCGAGCAGGCAGACCACCACCAGCCGGTTGGCGGCGACCGCCGCGGCAGCGGTGGAGGCCACCGCTGCGCCCCGGGCGGCGAGCGGTTCGGCGCGGGCGGCGGTGCGGTTCCAGACGGTCAGCGGGTACCCGGCGGCGAGCCAGGCGTCGGCCAGCGCGGTGCCCATCGCGCCGAGGCCGAGCAGGGTGACGGGGGTCTTCGAAACGGTGTCGGCTGCGTTCTCTGTCATGCCGGTCAGGCTCGCCCCCGGGCGCCGGAACGCTCAAGTACGCACTTCGAAGTGGGTGGTTACCCTGGGGTGAGCGAACAGGTCGGAGAGGTGGGGGCATGGCGACCGTACCGAGGCCCGGCGCGTACGTGTGCGGGATCGACGCCGCGATGGACGTGATCGGCGGCAAGTGGAAGGTCCTGATCCTCTGGGCGCTGGCCGAGCGGCCGGACTGCCGGTTCGGCGAGCTGCGCCGCCGGGTACCGGGGATCACCGAGAAGGTGCTCGCCGCCCACCTGCGCGAGCTGGAGACGGACGGTGTCGTGCACCGCGAGTCGTACGACGAGGTGCCGCCGCGGGTCGAGTACTCGCTGACGGCGGTCGGGGAACGGCTCAACGAGGCGTTGGCCCCGCTCGGCGCCTGGGGGCGCGAGCACGTCCTGGGCGCCGACCCGCACGCCGCGCCGGGCCCGCTGCCGGCCTGAGGGCACGCGCCCGCGTGCCCGGGCGTGCTCGCGCCGCCCGCGCCGCCCGCCCACTCGGGACGAACGGGCGGTCACATCGGAGGGGCGGCCGTCAGGACCGGCGCACGGACAGGCAAGCAGGCAGGCGGACGTCAGGCGATCGAGGCCGACACGATCGCCGCCACCGCGAGGTTGCAACTGGCGGTCACCCAGACCGCCGGGTGCGGCTCCGGGTCGACCAGGATCGCGCCAAGCTTGCCCGGCGTCAGCACGTCCACCACCCAGAACGCGACGGCCATCAGCACCAGGCCCAGCACGCCGAAGCTGATCGTCGAGGCCAGGCCCTTCCCGAAGTCCTCGTACGTGTAGAGGATCGCGGTGAAGACGATGCCGCCGATGCCGAGCAGCGCCGAACTGAGCAGCACGGCGGCGTTGCGGTTGCGCTCCACCCAGATCTGCCGGCCGAGCTTGCCCGGCGTCAGGAGGTCCACCAGGAGGATGCCGAGGAGCAGCAGCACCACGCCGACCCCGCCGAATGCGGCAGCCGCGCCGAGACCGTTCAGGATGTCGTTCATGGGTGTCCGTCCCCCGGTTGCACGTGTGTCGCTGGGCCGACCGCCGTCCGGCGCGGTCCCACGGTCAAGGATCGGCAAAAGATATCCCATCGGACCCGGCCGCGGCCGGGGAACGGGCCCCCCTCCCGTACCATCCGGCACCGCGCGTACCATCGGGCGCCATGACGCAGTCCCTGCCCGCCGCCCCCGCTCCGAGACCGGACGCACCCGCCCGGATTCCGGACGCCGGGACCCCGGACGCCGCCCCGCCCCCCGCCGTCGCGGAGCCGGCCACCACGCCCTCCGCCGTGGCGCCGGCCGGTCGCCGCCGCTCGGGCTTCGTCACCCTCGGCATGGTCGGCACGCTCGCTCTGGCCCTGTCCGGCTGCTCGTCCTCCTCCGGCAGCAACCCGCCGAGCCGCTGCGTCGACCCCGGCACCCTCAAGGTGCTGGACCGGCACGCCTGCACCGGCACCGGCACCGGCACCGCCACCGCGGGCCGCTGGTACTACTGCGGCTCCGGCTCCGCGACCGCCCTCGGCGGCACGTTCGACAAGGCCGCCACCAAGCGCGGCGGCTTCGGCTGCCCGTCGGGCTCCAGCGGTTCGGGCGGGGGCTGATCCGCCGTGCGCCGCCGCACCGTCACCCCGCGCCCGGACTGGCTGGCCACCGTGGAGAGCCAGGGCCTGATCTACGCCATGTGCTCCGACCCCTGCAACCAGGGCGGCCCGCACGCCTACTGGGACGAGTCCGCGTACTACGAGTTCTCGCTGCCCGAGGTGGAGGCGCTGGAGGAGGTCGTCGAGGAGCTGCACGAACTGTGCCTGGCCGCCGCCGACCACGTGGTCCGCACCGGCCGGTTCGCCGACTACGGCATCACCGACCCCCGGCTGGCCGCCGCGGTCGCCGAGTCCTGGCGCCGGCGCGACGAACAGCCCGCCCTCTACGGGCGGTTCGACCTCGCGTACGACGGCACCGGGCCGGCGAAGCTCTTCGAGTACAACGCCGACACCCCGACCTCGCTGATCGAGGCGGCCGGCCCGCAGTGGTTCTGGATGGAGGAGCGGTTCCCGGGCGCCGACCAGTGGAACTCGCTGCACGAGCGGCTGGTGGCCTCCTGGACCCGGCAGAAGCACCTGCTGCCACCCGGCCCGGTGCACTTCGCGCACTCGCGCGGCGACACCGAGGGCGAGGACTGGATGACGACCCTCTACCTCCAGGAGTGCGCCGAGCAGGCCGGCATCGAGACCGTCGGCATCGCCATGGAGGACATCGGCTGGGATCCTCTCTCGGGCCGCTTCGTCGATCTCGAACACCGCTTCGTCCGCGCCGCGTTCAAGCTCTACCCGTGGGAGTGGCTGGCCTCCGACGAGTTCGGCCCCCAGCTGCTGGACGTCATCGACCACGGCGGCTCCACCGGCTCCACGCTGTGGATCGAGCCGGCCTGGAAGATGCTGCTCTCCAACAAGGCGCTGCTGGCCGTGCTCTGGGAGCTGTTCCCGGGCCACCCCAACCTGCTGCCCGCCTACCTGGACGGCCCGCGCGAACTCGCCGACCCGGACGGGCCCGGTTACGCGGCCAAGCCGCTGCTCGGCCGCGAGGGCGCCGGCGTGCGGATCGTCGAACCGGGCGGCCGCGAGACCCGCCTCGCCGAGTGGGCCGGCGACCCGGACCGCTACGGCGCCGAGGGCCACTGCTACCAGCAGCTGCACCCGCTGCCCGACTTCGACGGCAACCGCCCGGTGCTCGGCACCTGGGTGGTGGACGGCGAGTCGGCGGGCCTCGGGATCCGCGAGACCGACGACAGCCCGATCACCCACCAGGGCGCCCGCTTCCTCCCGCACGTCATCGTCTAGGACGGGCCCGTCGGCGGCCCTCGGTACACGGAACCTTCACGCCCGGCACAGGATGGTCAAGAACGGGCACGGTCGGTCATGATGTCGGGTGCCCCGATCGAGCGGGCCCTCCCGGGTGCCGCGCCGACGGCACCTGCCCGACGCGCCCCGCACCACCCCGTACGCCCCTCGTACCGCCCTCCCCGCACCGCCCTTCCCCGCACCGACCCTGCCCGTACCGTCCCGGAGACCCGCCATGCGCAGACTGACCCACGCCGAGTTCCTCGCCATGAGGAGGTTCGACGCACTGGACGGCCTGCGCGCGATCGCCGCCGTGATCGTGGTCTTCTTCCACTACGGCGGCCCGCAGTCGAAGTTCCTCTCCGGCTGGATCGGCGTCCACACCTTCTTCGTCCTCTCCGGCTTCCTCATCACAACCCTGATGCTGCGTGAGAAGGACCGGACCGGGCGGATCTCGCTGCGGAACTTCTACATCCGGCGAATATTCCGGATCGTGCCGCTGTACTACGTCGGGCTGCTGATCACCATGCTCGCGGTCTACCGGTCCGGGTACAGCTGGAACGTCCTGATGAACCACCTGCCGCACTTCCTCGGCTTCATGAACGAGTACCAGCTGGCCGGCGACACCCCGTACCTGCACACCTGGACCATCGGCATCGAGCAGAAGTTCTACCTGGTCTGGCCGCTCGCGCTGATCCTGGTCGGCCTGATCTCCGAGAAGCTCCGCACGCCCCTCGCCGTGGCCGCCATCGTGCTCGTCCTGATCCCGTACAACACGACCTGGGAGGGGATGGGCATCCACTACTCGGTGCTGCTCACCGGCGCCCTGCTCGCCGTCGTGCTGCACCACCGCCTGGGCTTCGCCCTGCTGAGTCCGCTCACCCACCCGGTGGTGGGCGTGGTCGCCGGGGCGGGATTCGTCGTCCTGCACCAGCACATCCCCGACATCACGGCCCACTTCGGTGACGAACGGCCCACCGTGTTCCTGTACGGCGTCGGCGTCGCGCTCCTGCTGCCCACCCTGATGGCTCCCGGCCCGGGCCGCTGGGTGCTCTCGCTGCGCCCGCTCGTCTTCGTCGGCGAACGCTCCTACGGGCTGTACCTGCTCCAGGCCACGGCCGTGCCCGTCGCCGTCACCCTGGCGCCGTGGATCTCCGGGCAGTCCCCGCTGTTCGCGACGGCCGCCTGCCTGGTCGCCCTGTTCGCCGCCGACGCGCTGCACCGCCGCGTGGAGACGCCGATGATCGAGGTCGGCCGCCGCCTGATCAAGTGGTTCGACGCGCGCGCCGCCCGCAAGGGCCCGGCCGACCCGGCCGTGGAGGCGGGCACCGGTACCGGCACCGCGCCGAAGGCCGAGCCCCGGACCGACCCGGCCCTCGCCGGCGGCCCCCGGTAACCCCCGCCCCACCCCCGTCCGCTCCACCCCCGCCCACCCCGGCCGTGGAGCGGACGGCACGGCAGAGTCGGCGCGGACGCCCTCGCCGCCTTCCGGAGCAGGACCACAGCCCTGGATTTCCGCCTCCGCCGGGATCTCTCCGCCACAGGGCCTCCATGAACGGGTCACGCCTTCGGCGGGACCCGGCGACTTCCGCGAACACGACATCGCCCCCTTCGCCGAGGGAATGACGCCGCCTCGCTAGCCGCTGGTGCCCGCGCAGGTCGAGCAGTGGGTCGCCGAGGTCTGCGCTCTCGGCCAGATGGTCGAGAAGGGTTCGGACACCGACCGCCCGCTCCCCGAGGACTTGGCCCGCATCCACAACCGGTTCGAACGGATCCATCCGTTCCTCGACGGCAACGGCCGCACCGGGCGACTGGTCATGAACCTCGTCCTCGTCCGCCTCGGGTACCCGCCGATCATCATCTTCAAGCGGCAGCGGGACGCGTACCTGACCGCGCTGCGCAGGGCGGGCGCAGGAGACTGTGGCACCCTCGGCGAGCTGATCGCCGGAGCGATGGAAGACAATCTCAACCGCTTCATCGTCCCCAACGCGGCCGGCCCGGCCAGGATGGTCCCGCTCGCCGCGCTCGTCGACGAAGAGCTGTCCCTCGCCGCGCTCCGGCAGGCGGCTCAGCGCGGCCGCCTGAACGCCGCACAGGGCACCGACGGAGTCTGGCGTTCGTCACGCACGTCCGTCGATGCCTACAAGGCCGCCAAGCATCAGCGCAGGCCCCGCTCCACGGCATGAACCCTGCTCCGGAATGCGGACACCGCCCGTGATGTTTGATTGGGGCATGGCTTCTCGTGCACGTGTCCGCGCCCCCGAACTGGTCGGCGCCGGTGGATGGCTCAACACAGGCGGCAAGGAACTCACCCTCGCCGACTTCCGGGGCAAGATCACCATCCTGGATTTCTGGATGTCCTACACAATGTAGGGATCTCCAGAGGGGGCGTACGTGCACCACCACACCCTGTGTGACCTGTACCTTCGGCTGTCGTTGGACCGGGACGGCAAGACGGCGATCGAGCGGCAGGAAGCCGACTGCCGCGCATGGGCCGAGCGGAACGGGCTCACGGTCCGCAAGGTCCACATCGACCGGGGGCGCTCCGGCTTCAAGGACGTCGAGCGCAAGGGCTTCGACTCCGCCCTTGCCTCCGTCACGGCGGGCGTCGTCGGGACGCTGATCGTGTGGAAGCTGGACCGGCTCTCCCGGAAGGGCATCGGGCAGGTCGGCAAGGTCTTGGACGACATCGAGAAGGCAGGCGGCCGTCTAGTCTCGGTCATCGATGGCCTCGACACGTCGAACGACTCGGCCCGCATGGTCGTCGCCATGCTCGCCGAACTCGCCCGCTCCGAGTCGAAGAACCTCGGCACCCGCGTGGCCCACGCGAAGCGGCACCTGCGCCGCCAGGGCCAGTGGATCGGCGGACAGCCTCCGTACGGGCTGCTGGTGGACCCGACCACGAAGAAGCTGGTGCACGACCCCGAGACGGCTGCCTACGCCCGACTGATCGCCGATGACGCGCTGGCAGGCAAGTCCCTCGTACAGATCGCCCGGCTGCTCAACGAGTACGACATCCCCTCGGCACGAGGCGGCCAGTGGAACGCCGCGAGCATCATGAGCCTGGTCAAGTCCCCAGCGTTCGCCGGTCTCATGCCCGAGACCGAAACCATCGAAGCGGAGGACGGCAGCAGGAAGTTCACGAGCCGCGTATTCCCCTACCGAGCCCCCGAGACGCTGGACACGGTCAGCATCGGTGAGGGGATCATCACGGTCGGCGAGCGCGAGCGGATCATCCGGCAACTCGAATCCAGGACCCGCGTCCACGCCGGCAAGCGGATGCCGAAGCCGAACGGCACGGCGCTGCTCACCAGCCTGGTGTTCTGCGACGTTCCCGGGTGTGGTCGCAGGATGCACAAGGTCGGCAACAGCTACCAGTGCATGGCCCGCCGAGCGGGCAACCAGTGCCCCGGCGCCAGCGCGATGGCCGACCGGGTGGACGCCTACGTGTCCGCGCGGTTCCTCTCGCTGCTCCCCGCACTGGACCTGGACGACCCTTTGCTGGTGACGATCGCTGACCGGTGGATGAAGCGGACCGATCCCGAAACCTTCGCCAAGCGAGACGCGATCGCCTCCGAAATCACCGACCAGGAAGCCCGATTGGCCGACCTGGAAGAAGCCCGTTACGTCCGTGGCGAGTTCGACCGCCCCGGGGCACTCGACCGCTACGACCGCCTCGCCGCCCGACTCCAGAGCCGCATCGACGGCCTGCACGCCAATCTCGCCACCATCCCACTCCCCGCCGTCGACATCACCCCGCTGCTGGACAGCGAGATGCTGCACCCAGCATGGGAGGCTTCGACGCAGGACCAGAAGCGGGACCGCCTGTCCCTGGCCATAGACGGCGTGTTCGTCAGCAAGGGCGAACGCGGCAAGCGCTTCGTCCCGGAGCAGCGCGTCCGCATCAAGTGGGCAGCGATCACGGAGTAGCCGCTCTGTGTGACCCTCCCAGCCCGTCCGGCCCGATGGTCGGGTGGGGCTTCTTCGTGCCCGCTGGCGGCCATGTGGGCGTTCGCGGTCGGCCGGCGAAGGTGACGTGGTGACGGAATGACGGGTGATCCAGGTTCTCTCTAGACCGCGTGTGTCATAGAGAAACCAGAACTGGCCGTCATTCCGTCACCACGTCACCCGTACCGCCCCGCCTCCGGCCGCCGACCAGGCGGGTACCCCCTTCCCCTCCCTGCCCCAGCGCGGCAGGGAGGGGAATTCGTCGCATGGCTGATTGGGCCGTTTGCGCGGAAGCTCCTTCGTCGCCGTGCGTCGTCCACTCATCACCCCTACGTCACCGGTCGGCGCCCATGGGGGCGAAAGTGCCCAAACAACCGCCCTTTTCCCTTTTAGCTTTACTCGCGTTATGGGGTTTAGAAAAAAGGGGTCAGTAGGGCACTTTGGCCACTCTGGGCGGCGAAGAGGAGGGGGGCGACCCCAGAGCAGGCGCCTCGCCGACCGGCTAGGTGCTGGGCCTCTCGGTCCGTACGGGTCTGGAGGCGCGCACTCGACCCCGCCTCTTCGATGCGGCGCCCGATCGTGACATTGGGTCACCCATGCGTGGCGTCTCAGAAACGATGGTTTGTGAGACAGCCGCCCAGGAGGCGCCATGGCGACCGATACTGCGTTCAAAACCCGTCTCAAAACCCACCCGAAACCCCTAGAGTTGTGAGACGAGTTGTGAGACGTTTGGGGCATGGCGACGAACACCGGACACCTGATCGGCTACGCCCGAGTCTCCACCGACGACCAGGAGGCGCAGCTTCAGCACGACGCGCTCTCTGCAGCAGGCTGCGCCCGGATCTTCACGGACACGGCGAGCGGAAAGAACACGGATCGCCCGGAGCTTGCCTCCGTGCTGGACTACCTGCGCCCCGGAGACACGCTCTGCGTGTGGAAGCTGGACCGCTTCGCCCGGTCGCTGATCGACCTGGTGACCATGGTGGACGCACTGTCGGCGCGGGGGATCGGCTTCAAGGTTCTGACAGGGGCGCTCGCCAGTATCGACCCGAACACACCGGACGGCCGCCTCATGCTACAAGTGGTGGGCGCGATGGCGGAGTTCGAGCGCAGCTTGATCAAGGATCGCACCCGCGCCGGCTTGGAGGCCGCCAGAGCGCAGGGGCGGACAGGCGGACGGCCGAATGTACTGGACGCCGACAAGCTTGCTGCGGCCCATGCCCGCCGGGCGAAGGGGGAGAGCGTGACCGTGATCGCCAGGGCGCTGGGAGTCAGCCGAGCGACCATGTATCGGGCGCTCGGCACCGAGTAGGGAGCAGCAAGCGAGAGGGCGCCCAGAACGGGCGCCCTCTCTCGTTGACGCGCCGGGCTCAACCCCAGCTTGCCTGCCAGGCGTTGAATCCGCCCGGCTGGTCATCCGGCGGGAGCAGGTCGCGCAGCTTTGTGATCGTCTCCCGCCCGCCCCCCTGAGAGGCCGGACGAACACGCCGAAGGTATGCACCGACATGACCCTGACCGCCTGACCCGAACGCCGGTCGTAGGCCGTCTGCCCCACCTGCGGTTCCCACTGCTCAGCCACGGTCAGCCACCCATCGTGACGCGTCGGTGAAGCTGTAGAAGATCACCGGCTCACCCTCAGGCCCGGTCACGGTTCGGCCAGGATCATCGCCCTCAGCGACGCCCCAGACATCGACGAGGACTCCACGCTGCGGGGGCATGGGTACAACTCTGTGGCAGGTCTCGGCCCGCATCTCTGCTGACATGTCGGCTCCACTCACTGTCCGGGTCTGTCCCCCACTGGTGTAGCGGCCCGTTCGGGCGAGAACAGTGGCCAAAGCGGGGACATCCCGCCCGGCTCGGCGGTAGCGTCTGAGAACGCCCAAATGTCTCGGGGGAGTCTCTTGAACACTGCCCTTCACCGCGCTATGGGGGACGCCCGGGTGAGCGTCCGACAGTTGGCCACCCACGTGGGGGTGACACCTAAGACGGTGGAACGATGGCTGACGGATGATGCCTTGGTCCCTCACGCTCGGAACAGGGTCGACGCGAGCGAAGCGCTAGGGGTGAGTGAAGCGATGCTGTGGCCGAACATCGTACGGACGACCCTGAAGACTGGCCCTGACCGAGAGATCGTCGCTGTCTACCCCTACCGCTCCGCCTGCACATCGGCAGCATGGGGGCAGTTGATCAGTGACTCCAGGGAAGATCTGTTCTTCGCCGGCTTCACGAACTACTTCCTCTGGCTGGAGCAGCCCAACTTTCTGAGCACGCTGCGTGTCAAGGCCGAGGCCGGCTGTCGGGTGCGGTTCCTGCTGGGCGATCCGAACGGCGAGACCACGAGGCAGAGGGAACGGGTCGAGGACGTCGCCCTGACCGTCTCGACCCGTATCCGGATCACCCTGGAGAACCTGGCCAAGCTGCGTGACGTAGAGGGCGTGGAGGCCCGCTACAGCGCCGCTGACGACGCGACCAACCATGTCGGCCTGTCAGTTTTCCGGTTCGACTCACAGGCCCTTGTGACGCCTCACCTGGCCCGGCTCGTCGGACACGATTCACCGATGATGCACCTCCGCCGACAGCAGGACGGCGGGATGTTCGACCGGTTCGCGGCACATGCTGAAGAACTCTGGGAGCGCGGCGCGTCCGTACCGGTAGCTTGACGGACGAAAGCGCATGAGAGCACAGGCGCTGCTGGGCGCAGTTGCCACCGGGTGCTCGTACGCGAGGGGAGGGCCCGCATGTTTGGGAAGGTCGCCGGGATGCAGCCCGAGATAGCCGCACAGTTGACCGCTCTGGTCGAGGAGTGTCGTCCTGTGCTCTCAAGTGAGGACATGGAGGCGGTGCAGGCCCTACTGGTAGAACGTGGGGCGAGCATCGTTCCGGCGGTTGCCGTCACGAAGGCTCTGCTCGGTTGGGAGGACACTCCCCTACTGGTCGCCCGCGAGATCGTGGAAACAAGCGCCGCTCGCATGTCGGTCCACTGAAATCGGGATGCCCGGAAATTCGGACCCCGCCTGTGAGGTTTGATCTGGATATGGCTTCCCGGACCGCTTGGGAACATCACACATCACAGCAATGGCGCACTTGAACCGATGGCACGTTCTTCAGCATCCAGCGCGGGAGCGAATGACAGATGGCGGCACCCGTGGCATGCCACGAAAGGCCCATGAAGCTCCACCGAGGACGGAAAGGCGGGTGTCAGGCGGAGTACTCCCGAAGCAGGGCGATCATGTGACGGATCTTCTGGACCGCATCATCGGGAATGGGATCCGGATTGAAGTGCATCAGGTCATTCCGGATGACCCGCAGCTCATCGATACGCTTGACGAAGACCTTCCGATCCAGAGGCCAGCCCAGAATTTTCCAAGAATCCTCGTTTTCGAGGATTCGCTGATAGTCACCAACAGAGAGGTCGTCAAACGAGCCGATCGTGCGGTTACCGTCGGGCGCACACAGCGTGGCGACGTGAGAGATCGCAAAGGTCTCCGCCAGGATTCTGCGGAGACGCTGATCGAACTCTCCAATGAGGAAGAACGGTGTCGCCATGGAGCCATATTCCATCGCAACATCGTTCGCGGTCACGATACCGGCAATGGCGTTGGTCTGATCCCGGACCAGGACGAAGTTGTAGTCAGCGAGGAGCGGCAGAACATCGATCAGATGCCGATCGTAAGGGACGTCGTGAGCCGGAATGATCGCCTTCGAAAATGGCGCCTCCGGGTCGACGTGACGAGCACGGGCGATTGACTCCCACGTCACCGCGCCACGGAGGTTGCGACTCCCAGTGATAACGGGAAGTTGCGAAAAGCCGTTGATCACCATCTCAGTGATCGCTTCTTCAAACGTGGAAGATGGCGAGACGGACACGACGCCAGTGAGCGCCGAGCGAAGGTTACCGACCGTAAGGCCCAACACGGGAGTGTCCTCCTCGTTGTGGTGAGCAGGAGAACTCACTACCGTCTGGGCCGGCGTTTCCGGCTCTGGCTGAATTTCTGGCGAGGTTGATGCGACAACGAGGTCCACAACAGCATCGAGACCTACTGCCTCAAAATCCGGCGAGGTCGACAAGCTGTGGTTAGCAAGCTCTGCAGCAATCTGCCGGCTGATCAAGTAGCCGCGTCGCTCCGCACCCCACCACTGGAGGAGATCACGGACCGGCAGGCTCTTCGGATGGCCCTGCTCGGCCGACTCCCTAGCCTGCTTCAACATCTCGTGACGTGCTGTGGACGGGACCTGAGTCTCTTCGTCGCCTTCCGGCGCCTGTGCAACGTTGTCCAGCAGCTCTTGACGGAGAGCATCCAGCAGCCTGCCGTCCGGCAGCGCCCAGGCGTGCCAGCCATCGAAAGACCCCCCGCCTACAGCCGCGATGGCAGCAGTGGAGGGAGACTTGAACAACTGCCCGTCGATCAGCTTGAGCTGAGCGTCATCGGTGATCTGGGCAGAGTGCGTCTCTCCGATACGAGGTCGCTCAAAGGTGAGCTGATCACCTGCACTAAGCAGCCCCGCTCTGACGAGGTCAGCGATTCCTACGCGCCTTCCGGCGAGTAGGTACGAAGCCCTGCCAGCAGGTTCGCCCCCACCAGCACCACCTACGACGTCGGTCATGTCTCGCTCCTGGGGCTCCTGCGGCACCAACCAGCCGATTCTGGCAGACACAGCGACCGGCGTCACGAGAATTCATACCTTTGGAATGCCGCCTCCTGACATCGGAACACCCACTGCCGGCAGCCCCGCCACACGCCCGCGATCAGGTGAACCTCATGTTCGAGAAAGTTGCAGACCGCTACCCAAGGAGGCCACACAACAGACAGCCTGGTCGAGTAGGAAGGTCCGAGGTCATGGGCAAGGGCACATCGACAGGTCTTGCCGCTAGAACGAGGGGTGCAGGGCAGGACGAGCCCAGCTACCTTCGGAATGCGGAGGTCGCCCGTGGGGTTTGATTGGAGCATGGCTTCTCGTGCACGTGTCCGCGCCCCCGAGCTGGTCGGCGCTGGTGGATGGCTCAACACAGGCGGCAAGGAACTCAAGCTTGCCGACTTGCGAGGTAAGTGTGTCGTACTAGACTTCTGGACTTTCTGCTGCGTCAACTGTCTACACGTCCTGGACGAGCTGCGCGAGCTGGAGGAGAAGCACCGCGACACCGTGGTGATCGTCGGCGTGCACTCCCCCAAGTTCGTGCACGAGGCCGACCACCGGGCCGTGGTCGACGCCGTCGCCCGGTACGAGGTGCACCACCCGGTGCTGGACGACCCGGCGCTCGTCACCTGGAAGCAGTACGCGGTGCGTGCCTGGCCCACGCTGGTGGTCATCGACCCCGAGGGGTACGTCGTCGCCCAGCACGCCGGCGAGGGGCACGCGCACGCCATCGCGCGGCTGGTCGAGGAGCTGGAGGCGGAGCACGCGGCGAAGGGGACGCTGCGGCGCGGCGACGGCCCGTACGTGGCGCCCGAACCGACCGCCGGGGACCTCCGGTTCCCCGGCAAGGCGGTCCTGCTCCCGAACGGCCACCTCCTGGTGGCGGACTCCGGCCACCACTCGCTGGTCGAGCTGGAGGCGGACGGCGAGACCGTGGTCCGCCGGATCGGCGACGGCGTGCGCGGGCTGGTGGACGGCACCGCACCCCGGTTCAGCGAGCCGCAGGGACTGGCGCTGCTGCCGGCCGGCTCCGCGTACGACGTGATCGTGGCCGACACCGTCAACCACGCGCTGCGCGGCGTCCGGCTCTCGGACGGCGGGGTGACCACCCTGGCGGGCACCGGGAAGCAGTGGTGGCAGGGGTCCGCGACCGACGGTCCGGCCCGTGAGGTGGACCTCTCCTCGCCGTGGGACGTCGCCTGGTTCGACGGCCGGGTGTGGATCGCCATGGCCGGCGTCCACCAGCTCTGGTCGTACGACCCGGCCACCGCCACGGTGGGCGTCGCGGCGGGCACCACCAACGAGGGCCTGGTCGACGGACCGGCCGCCGAGGCCTGGTTCGCCCAGCCGTCCGGGCTGGCCGTCTCGGCGGACGGCGAGCGGCTCTGGGTCGCCGATTCGGAGACCTCGGCGCTGCGCTGGGTTTCACGTGAAACCAAGTCCGTGCAATCCGCCGTCGGCACCGGCCTGTTCGACTTCGGGCACCGGGACGGCGCGGCCGGGCAGGCACTGCTCCAGCACCCGCTGGGCGTCACCGTGCTGCCGGACGGCTCGGTGGCCGTCAGCGACACCTACAACCACGCGCTGCGCCGCTTCGACCCGGCGAGCGGCGAGGTCACCACGCTCGCCACCGACCTGCGCGAGCCGTCCGGCGCCGTCCTGGTCGACGGCGACATCGTGGTGATCGAGTCGGCCCGGCACCGGCTGACCAGGCTGCGGCTGCCCGAGGAGGCCGTCCAGGTGGACGCGGTCGCGCACCGCACCCGGCGGGCCGCCACCGAGGTCGCACCGGGCGCGTTCCGGCTGGACGTGGTCTTCTCGGCGCCCACCGGCCAGAAGCTGGACGAGCGGTACGGCCCCTCCACCCGGCTGCTGGTCAGCGCGACCCCGCCCGAGCTGCTGGTCTCGGGCGCGGGCGCGGACACCGCGCTCTCCCGCGAGCTGGTCCTCTCCGACCGGGTGACCGAGGGCGTGCTGCACGTCTCGGCGATGGCGGCGTCCTGCGACGACGACCCCGCGGTCGAGTACCCGGCCTGCCACGTCCACCAGCAGGACTGGGGGGTGCCGGTGACGCTCGGCGCCGACGGCGCGCGCCGGCTGCCGCTGGTGCTGGCGGGCCTGGAGTAGGCACCGGCCCGACCGGGGCCCGAGGGACCCGACCTGCGGAAGGGGCCCGGCGAATCCGCCGGGCCCCTTCCGTGTGCGGCGCCGTCGTGCGGCGCCGTCGCGCTGTGGCGAGTCAGCCCTCCAGGAAGGCCTTGATCGCGCCGGCCAGCAGGTACGGATCGTCCGCCCCGCACAGTTCGCGTGCCGAGTGCATGGAGAGCGCGGCGATGCCGCAGTCCACGGTCTGGATGCCGAGCCGGGCTGCTGTGATCGGGCCGATCGTCGTACCGCAGGGCATGGCGTTGTTGGAGACGAACGTCTGCCACGGCACGCCGGCCTTCTCGCAGGCCGCCGCGAAGACGGCCCGGCCGACGCCGTCCGTCGCGTACCGGTTGTTGACGTTGACCTTGAGGATCGGCCCGGCGTTCGGCATCGGGTGGTGACCCGGCTCGTGCCGCTCGCTGTAGTTCGGGTGGACGGCGTGCCCCATGTCGGAGGAGAGGCAGACGGTGCCGGCCAGCGCCCGGGCACGGTCCTCCACGCCGCCGCCGCGCGCGTACACGGTGCGCTCCAGCACGTTGCCGAGCAGCGGGCTCTGCGCGCCGGTGTCCGACTCGCTGCCGGTCTCCTCGTGGTCGAACGCGGCCAGCACCGGGATGTAGGGCAGCTCGACGCCGTCCGTCTCGGCCGCGGTGGCGACGGCGGCCAGTGCCACGGCGGCGGCGTGCACCGAGAGCAGGTTGTCCAGCCGCGGACCGGCCAGCAGCTCGCGGTCCCGGCCCAGGTAGGAGGCGGGCTGGACGTCGTGCGTCATGAGGTCCCAGCCGACCACGTCGGCCGCCTCGACCCCGGCCCGCCGGGCGACGTACTCGATCAGCGAGCCCTCGTCGACCGGCCCGAGGCCCCAGATCGGGGTGAGGTGACGCTGCTTGTCCAGCTTCATGCCCTCGTTGACCTGCCGGTCCAGGTGGATCGCCAGCTGCGGCACGCGCAGCAGCGGCTCGTCCAGCTGGACCAGCCGCTTGCTGCCGTCACGCAGGGTGAGCCGGCCGGAGAGGCCGAGGTCCCGGTCGAGCCAGGTGTTGAGCGGCACTCCGCCGTAGATCTCCACCGCGACCTGGCGCCAGCCCGCCGAACCCGTGTCGGGGATCGGCTTGACCCTCAGGTTCGGCGAGTCGGTGTGGGTGCCCACGATCCGGAACGGTGTCTCCGGGCCCGCGCCGTGCGGGACGTACCAGGCGATCAGCGCGCCGCCCCGGACCACGTACCGGCCCCCGGTCGTCGCGTCCCAGGCGTCCGTTTCCAGGACCTGCCGGAAACCCGCTTTCTCCAGTCGCTCGGCAGCGCTCGCGACCGCGTGGTAGGGCGACGGCGAGGTTCCGAGAAAGGCGATCAGGTCATCGGTGTGCGTCCGGTCGAAGAAGGCCTGGCGGGCGGCGGTCGACATGCTGCTCCTGGGTCGAGGGAGGGCCGGAGCCGAAATGGGGGAACGGCTTCGCACCTTGAGCATATGCCCGTACACGGACATGACACTCGGAGCAGCCCAACGGATGCAGAACGCTGACGCAACCGTGAACTGACGGCCGGACGGACGTCCGGACCCGGCGGGTCCCGCCGCCGCAGGGGAGTTGACGCCCGCCCCGATGGCTCCGCGTCAGGCTACCGTCCGCCTCCGCGCACGCCCCTCCGGGGCCGCCCCGCCGGAACCGGGTACGCCGAAGGGCCCGGGGTGCACCGGGCCCTTCGGCGTGAGGGTGGGGTCAGGCAGTCAGTGCGGGCGGCGTCAGAACGCCTCCTCCGGGAGGTCCATGATCTCGTTGTCGATGCCCTCGGCGATCAGGCGCTGCGGGGTGACGGTCGGCAGGATGTTCTTCGCGAAGAAGCGGGCCCCCGCGACCTTGCCCCGGTAGAAGGCGACGTCCTTCTCCGAGGCACCGGCCTCCAGCTTGGCCAGGGCCACCGCGGCCTGGCGGAGCAGCAGCCAGCCGACCACGACGTCGCCGGAGACCATCAGCAGGCGGGTCGTGTTGAGGCCCACCTTGTACATGTTCTTGACGTCCTGCTCGACCGAGGAGAGGTCGGCGAGGAGCTTGCCGATGATGGCCTCCAGGTCGCCGGCGGCCTTGGCGAGCAGCTCGCGCTCGGTCGCCAGGGCGTCGCCGCCCTCGGCCGAGGCGAGGAACTTCTGGATCTGCTCGGACAGGGCGGTGAGCGCCTGGCCGCCGTCCTTGACGATCTTGCGGAAGAAGAAGTCCTGGCCCTGGATGGCCGTGGTGCCCTCGTAGAGGGTGTCGATCTTGGCGTCCCGGATGTACTGCTCGATCGGGTACTCCTGCAGGTAGCCGGAGCCGCCGAAGGTCTGCAGGGACTGGGCGAGCTGCTCGTAGGACTTCTCCGAGCCGTAACCCTTGACGATCGGGAGGAGCAGGTCGTTGAGGCGCTCGGCGGCCTCGTCGTGCTCGCCGCGCAGGCGGGCGGCGGCCATGTCGTCCTGGGTGGACGCGGTGAAGAGCACCAGGGCGCGCATGCCCTCGGCGTACGCCTTCTGGGTGAGCAGCGAGCGGCGCACGTCCGGGTGGTGGGTGATGGTGACGCGCGGGGCGGTCTTGTCCAGGAACTGCGAGATGTCCGCGCCCTGCACGCGCTCCTTGGCGTACTCCAGGGCGTTCAGGTAGCCGGTGGAGAGGGTGGCGATGGCCTTCGTGCCGACCATCATGCGCGCGAACTCGATGATCTTGAACATCTGGCGGATGCCGTCGACGGTCTCGCCGAGCAGCCAGCCCTTGGCGGGGTGCTTGGCGCCGAAGGTCATCTCGCAGGTGTTGGAGGCCTTGAGGCCCATCTTGTGCTCGACGTTGGTGGCGTAGACGCCGTTGCGCTCGCCGAGCTCGCCGGTCTCCCAGTCGAAGTCGAACTTCGGGACGATGAAGAGGCCCAGGCCCTTGGTGCCCGGCTTGCCGCCCTCGGGGCGGGCCAGCACCAGGTGGATGATGTTCTCGGACATGTCGTGCTCGCCCGAGGTGATGAAGCGCTTCACACCCTCGATGTGCCAGGAGCCGTCCTCCTGCTTGATCGCCTTGGTGCGGCCGGCGCCCACGTCCGAACCCGCGTCGGGCTCGGTGAGGACCATGGTGGAGCCCCAGAGGCGGTCGGTCATCCGCTTGGCGACCTCCAGCTGCTCCGGGGTGCCCTCCTCGGCGATGACGCCGGCGAAGGCCGGGCCGGAGGAGTACATCCAGATGGCCGGGTTCGAGCCGAGGATCTGCTCGGCGAACGCCCAGATCAGCGAGTTCGGCGTGACCTGGCCGCCGATCGACTCCGGGATGCCCAGGCGCCACCACTCGGCGTCCATGAAGGCCTGGTAGCTCTTCTTGAACGCGGCCGGGATCGGCGCGGTGCTGGTCTCCGGGTCGAAGACCGGCGGGTTGCGGTCGGTGTCGGTGAAGGACGCGGCGAGGTCGTTCTCGGCGAGGCGCGCGATCTCGCTCAGGATGTTCTTCGCGGTCTCGACGTCCATGTCCGCGAACGGTCCGGTGCCGTACACCTGCTCGCGGCCGAACACCTCGAAGAGGTTGAACTCCACGTCCCGCAGGTTGGACTTGTAGTGACCCATCGCCGTTTTCTCCGGTTCGTCGCTTCCGGGAGACCGCCGCGTTCGGGCGCCCCGTACCCACCAGTACGCATCATGATGCTACCCGGCGGTAACTTGTTTCAAGCCCTCACCGGGGAATCCTCGGAGGAATTCGCTATGAACGTGGTCACGTCCCACAACCCGGACCGACCACTCCTTGTCAGGATCGGCGCCCGCACGGGTGGCCGCGCTCCCGATAGCCTGTCCGTGTGTACGGCTATGACCAGAACGCATACCCGGGCGATCCCTACCAGCAGGCGGGGCCGCAGCCGGGCATGAACGGCATGCCCGGCCCCGGCCCGTACGGCGAGCAGCCGCCGGGCGCACAGCAGTCCCTCTACCCGGAACCGTCGCCGCCCTCACTCGCGGACGCCGTCCGGGCCTTCACCACCGGCTCGATGGCGGTGGAGGACTTCCAGGCCATCTTCATCACCTCCAAGGTGCACTGTCCGCGCGGCGAGCGGCCCGGCTTCCTGGCGCTGCACAACACGCCGACGCCGGTGATCCCGATGTTCAGCTCGCTGAAGGAGCTGCGCCGGTACGCCGGCAAGGACTCCAAGCACTTCACCGTCACCGGCGCCGAGGTCCTGGACCTGCTGCCGACGGGGTACGGCTTCGCACTGGACATGGAGGGCGAGCACCGGATGGTGTTCGACGCCAAGGCGGTCGAACAGATGGTCGACTTCACCATGCGCCGGATGTACGGCTAGGAGGGGCGCGCGGGAGGCCGCGGCTCCGTCCCGATCATATGGTTCAAAATTCAACTTGCCTCTTGTTGAGAATTGAACTAATCTCGTGGGCGTAGGCCAGAGGAAACCCCGAAGGAGGCCGACATGCCCGCCGTGACCGTCGACAACCCGTTGATCCTCCCGCGCGTCGCTACCCCCGACCCCGCCGTCGCCCGTCCCGTCCTCTCGGTGGTCACCGCCCCCGAAGGCTACGAGGGCGAGGGCTTCCCGGTCCGCCGCGCGTTCGCGAAGGTCAACACCAAGTACCTCGACCCCTTCATCATGATGGACCAGATGGGCGAGGTGGAGTACGCCGCCGGGGAGCCGAAGGGCACCCCGTGGCACCCGCACCGCGGCTTCGAGACGGTCACCTACCTGATCGACGGCGAGTTCATCCACAAGGACTCCCACGGCGGAGGCGGCCACCTCGGCGGCGGTGACACCCAGTGGATGACGGCCGGCTCCGGCATCCTGCACATCGAGACCCCGCCCGAGTCGCTGGTGCTGTCCGGCGGCCTGTTCCACGGCATCCAGCTCTGGGTGAACCTCCCGGCGTCCGACAAGATGACCGCACCCCGGTACCAGGACATCCACGGCGGCCACGTCAAGCTGCTCTCCACCCCGGACGGCGGCGCGATCCTCCGCCTGATAGCCGGCGAGCTGGACGGCCACCGGGGCCCGGGCTCCACCCACACCCCGATCACCCTGCTGCACGCCACTGTCACCCCGGGCGCGCAGGTCACCATCCCGTGGCGGCAGGACTTCAATGCGCTCGCCTACGTGCTCAACGGCGACGGCAAGATCGGCGCCGAGGGCCGGCCGATCCGCACCGGCCAGGCGGCGGTGTTCGGCGACGGTGAGACCCTCACCATCTCCGCCGACGCCGTGCAGGACTCCCGGCACCCCAACCTGGACGTGATCATCCTGGGCGGGCAGCCGATCCGCGAGCCGGTCGCCTGGTACGGGCCGTTCGTGATGAACAGCCACCGCGAGCTGGAGCAGGCGATGCGGGACTTCCAGTCCGGTTCGTTCGGTCACCCGACCGACTGACCCGGCGCGGCCGCAGGGCCGTGCGGCGCGACCCGCGCGACCCGGCCGGCCCCGCACGTCGGGGCCGGCCGGGGCTGGGCTGCCCGCGACGCACGACGACGTCGCGGTCCCGTACCCGCTGCCGGCTCCGGCTAGAGCAGCGCGTAGAGGGCCGCGGCGTCGTCGTGCGTCTTGCCGCGCGGCCAGCGCTCGCAGGACTCGTCCGTCCGCTCCACCGCGCGGACCTGGGCGATCAGCTCGGCCGGGCCCGACTCGGCCAGCAGCCGCAGCGCGTCGCCCCAGCTCCCCAGGCCGAAACGCTCGGTGAACCGCGAGGCACCGTCGCTCAGGGCGGCCACCGCGCGCAGCGCGGCCAGCGGGACGAGACCGGTCTCGGCGTGCGCGGCAGCCTTCGGACTCGCGGCCGCGATCCACGGGCCGCGGCCCGAGTTCCGGACGGCCCGCACCGCCCGCACGTACTCCAGGTGGAGCGCGGCGCGCTCGGCCGACCCGGGCACCGTCGACCAGACCTGCCGGCGCAGCTCCTCGCCGCCGGGGAAGCGCTGGTTGTCCCCGATCACCCGCGGCGGGCCGTCCTTCGGCTCCAGCACCAGCAGCGAGTCCCCGAGCACCAGGTACTCCAGCGCGCTGCCGTGTCTCCGGGCCGCGACCACCATCGCGGCGGGCGTGTTGGGGTGGGCGAGGTCGCACCGGCCGCCGTGCAGTGCGGCCGTCTCCGCGATGGCGTCGGACAGGCACTCGGCGATCGAGCGGTCCGCCCGGTCGGTGAGCCTGGCCAGCAGGTGCACCCCCAGTCTGCGGACGTACCAGGCGGTGCCGTGGCGGCACCCGGACTCCAGACCGGTCGGCGAGCTCGAACCGTCGAGCAGCACCAGCGCCTCCGACGTGGCGGCCGCGAAGTCCTCGCTCTCGCGGTCCGGCCGCCGTGCTTCCCCTGCCAGCTGTACCTGCATCCCGACAGTGTGGCGTCCGACCGGGGCGTGCGCCCAGACCCCTGCGCTTGCCACGGCGCGCCGCCCGGTGGCCGTGGGGGTAATTCGGCCATACCGTCGGATAACGAGTGGACAATTCGGCCGATCAGGGCCGGTCCGGTTGGGAATCTCCTTCGAGGGATGCCACCTCCGGCGCCGACGACGGCACGGCCGAGGGCGCGGGGCGAAGGTTGGGAGCGACGGATGTTCTGGGAGTTCATCGTGCTGGTGGCCGCCTCGATCGGCTTTCCGACCGCCGCACTGCTCTTTCTGATCGGCGGGCCGCGGTTCCCGGACGAGGAGCGCGACGCCCGGTAGGCCGCACGGGGCGGCCGGCAGGCCCCGCCCCGGACGCCGGGGCCCCTGGCCCCGGCGTCCGGGGCGTCACCGCTCGGGCGTCGACCAGGCCGGGTCGCGGCCGAGCAGGACGAGCGCCCGGGCGAACGGCCCGGCGGCGGCGTCCGGCGACCCGACCACGTCGAAGGCCCGGCCGGGCCCCCGGTTCGCCGGAGCCGCCGGGACGGCCTCGGCCACCTCCAGCAGCGCCCCCACGAGTGGCGGTTCGGCCTCCACGGCGGTCACGATCCCGGACGCGGTGGAGGGCCCCAGGGCCGCCGCCACGTCCCAGGCGTGCACCAGCGTGTCCAGCAGGTGGAAGCCGACGGCCAGGTCCAGCGGGAGCGGGCCGCCGTCGCGGATCTCCGGCAGCCAGAGCACGGACCCGCCCGGAGCGGCGGACGCCCCGGTGAACGCCGCCGTCAGCTGCGCCGCCGACCGCCGGAAGGCACCTGCCGGGTCGCCGTCGACCGGGGCGTCCCGCCAGAGCGCCAGGTCGGGCCCGGCGCCGCGGGCGGCGGCGGCGAAGCCCCGGTGCTGGCCGACCACGTGCTCCAGCAGCCGGCGGAGCGACCAGCCGGTGCAGGGCGTCGGGAGCACCAGTTGCTCCGGCTGGACGGTGTCGACCAGTCCGGCCGCCAACTCCAGTGATCGGGTGTGCAGTTCGAGTCGACTCACGCCGCTCCCACCTGGTGTCCGGCCCCGGAGGCGCGACCTGCGTCGGAGGCGCCGACGACGCCGGGGGCGCCGCCGTCCTGCGACCCGTGCCCGGCCGCCAGGAAGCCCACCACGTTGTCGATCACGGCGGGCTCGGTGAGGATCCGGCGGTGGCCGAGCCCCCGGGTGGCCAGCAGTTCCAGCCGGTCCCCGTAGGCGGCCGCCAGCCGGCGGGCGTGCCCGAACGGCACCACGTCGTCGTCCTCGTCGTGCGCCACCAGGATCGGCAGGCCGATCTCCTCGGGGTTCCGGGCGGCGTCGAAGTGGGCCGCGACGTCCGTCACCCCGGGGAACATCGCACCGCTCTCCACCCGGCGCCCCACCTCCGCTTCCACGGTGGCGTTCAGGCCGAGCCGGGCGCAGAACGCGGCAGGCAGGTAGGAGACCTCGGCGACCCCCGCGACGGCGACCAGCCGGCCGGCCCGCAGGCCGCTGCGCAGCGCCAGGAAGGCCGCGTTGACGCCCAGCGAGTGCGCGACCACCGCCTCGAAGTCGCCGTACCGCTCCTGGAGCCGGAGCGCGATGTCGCGGTAGCCCGGCACGGTGGTCGTACGACCGCCGGAGTCGCCGTGCCCGGGGGCGTCGAAGGCGACCGGGGTGAGGCCGAGCGCGTTCAGCCGGGGGACGAAGTCGGCGAACCGGGAGGCACGGGACTGCCAGCCGTGCAGCAGCAGGACCGGCCGGGCACCGTCGCCCCAGCGGTGGACGACGACGCGCTCGCCGCCGACGGTGAGCGTCTCGGTGACGGCCCGGTCGTGCACCTCGCGTTCGCGGGTGCGGACCCGGCCGCGCCGGACGGGGTGGCGGTACAGCTCGAACGCGGCCCGGCCGGCGAGCCGCGGCGCGGCCTTCGAGGCGGCGTTCAGGGTGGTACGGATCAGTGCGACGGCCGGGTCCACGAGGGTCTCCCTGTCGATGCCGAGGGGCAGGAGCCGAACTTGCCAAGACATTAGCACGACCGTTCGTGCTTTTTCTTGGGACCTCGGCGGCTCGACCCCGCTACCCTGGCGGCACGGGAACCGGACGAGAACTGAGGTGAACGGTGGCCGGATCGACCACGGACGGACGGGTCCTGCGCGGGGAGGAGACCCGGCGGACGGTGCTGCGGCGCGCCGTCGAGATCGCCTCCGTCGAGGGACTGGACTCGCTGTCGATCGGTCGGCTCGCCACCGATCTCGGCCTCAGCAAGAGCGGGGTGTTCGCCGGCTTCGGCTCCAAGGAAGAGCTCCAGCTGGCCACGATCCGCGCCGCCCGGCGGATCTTCGCGGACGCGGTGCTCGAACCGGTCGTCCGGGACGCCCCCGGCCTCGGCAAGGTCCGGCGGCTCTGCGACTCCTGGCTGGCCTATTCACGGACCCGGGTCTTCCCCGGCGGCTGCTTCTTCTACGAGGTCACCGCCGAGTTCGACGCCCGCCCCGGACCGCTGCGCGACGCCATCGCCGCCAGCTGGCACGAGTGGCGCGCGACCGTCCTCGGCCTGGTGGCGGAGGCCCGGACCACCGGCGAACTCCGCGCCGGGGCCGACCCGGAGGACATCACCTTCACCCTGATCGCCCTGATGGAGAGCGCCAACTCGCAGGCGCTGCTCTTCGACGACGGCACCCCGTACGACCGGGCCGGACGCGCCGTCCTGCACCGGCTGCGGGCCGACGCCGCCGACCCGGACGCACCCGCCCTGGCCTGACGCCCCCGGCCCGGCGCCGGCGCCGGTGCCCCGCACCCGCCGGGCCGCGGCCCGCCCGACCGACCGACCCACCGACCGGCAGCCCGACGATCCGTCAGGCGCCGTCCAACACCCGCTCCAGCACGGCCGCCTGGGCGAGCAGTCGCTCGTCGGCCCACGCCTCGCCGATCACCTGGAGCCCCAGCGGCAGACCCTCCGCCGTCACCCCGGCGGGCAGGCTGAGCGCGGGCAGGCCGGCGTAGCTCCACGGCAGCGACATCACCGCGTCGCCCGTGCTGTCCAGGCCCGACGGGGCCGGACCGGTCGCCGAGGGAGCGATCAGCAGGTCCACCCCGGCCCGGCGCCGCTGCTCGGTGAGCCGGTCGCGGAAGCGCTCCCGGGCCTGCAGCGCTGCCTCCCGGTCGCCGGGATCGACCGTCCGGCCGTGCCGGATGCCCGCCGCGGTCTCGGGGCGGTAGAGGCCCCCGAACCGGGTGAACCAGTCGGCGTGGCTCGCGGCCAGTTCGAACCGGTTGACGACCTGCAACTGCCGGACGAGCTCGTCGAAGTCGGGCAGCAGGTCGAGCCGGCGGACCGTCAGTCCCCGGGCGCTCAAACGGTCCAGTTGCTCCCGGAACGCCTTCAGCGCCTCCGGGCGGGCCCGTTCCAGGTAGCGCCCGACCGGGACGCCGACGACGGGCCCGTCGTCGGCCGTCCGGCCCGGGCCGTCCCGGCCCTCGAAGCCTCCCGGACCGGCCGGGTCGCCCGGGTCGCCCGGGTCGCGCAGGTCGCGCCGGCCGGCCCAGTCGTCGCAGAGCAGTGGCGCGGCCAGCGCGACACCCGCCAGATCGGCGGTGAACAGGCCCAGGGTGTCGAAGCTCGGCGCGTTCGGGATCACCCCGTCGATCGGGATCCGCCCGTACGTCGGCCGGAAGCCCACCACCCCGCAGTAGGCGGCCGGCCTGATCACCGAACCGACCGTCTGGGTGCCGATCGCCAGCGGCACCAGCCCCGCCGCGACCGCCGCCGCCGACCCGCTGCTGGACCCTCCCGGGGTGTGCCCGGGATGGTGCGGGTTGCGGGTCGGTCCGGGCGCACTGGCCGCGAACTCGGCGGTGACCGTCTTGCCCGCCACCAGCGCGCCCGCCGCCCGCAGCCGGTCCACCACGGTGGCCTGCGGACCGGCCAGCACGCCCGGCGGCAGCGCGGACCCCGCGTGGGTGGGCAGGCCGTCCACGTGCACGATGTCCTTGACCCCGACGGCCACCCCGTACAGCGGCGGCGCGGCCGCCCGGTCCGGGTACCGGGCGGCGAGCGCGCGGGCCTCGGCGTGCAGCCGGTCCGGGCGGCCGGGCTCGGACACGAAGGCGTGGATCAGCGGGTCGACCTGCTCGATCCGGGCGACCAGCCGGTCGACGTGGACGGCCAGGGTGGGCACTCCGGCCCGCAGTGCGGCGGCCTCGCGGGTCAGCGACCGCGGCCGGACCAGGGACTCCTCCATGCCGACCACGGTAGCCCCGGCCCGCGCCGGCCGGACCACCCGCGCCGGGGCAGGACCGTCACCCGCCCGCCGACCAGGGCGTTCGCCGCCGTGCACGGGGTGGTCGCTACGGGTGTTCGGACCCCAGGTAGGGCGCCTCGCGCAGGAAGTAGGCGCCACAGGTGTGGCAGCAGAGCTCGGGGGTGTGCCCCCAGTCCACCGCCTCCCGGGCGGCTGCTCCCGCGTCCAGCTCGCGGCCGCACATCGCCACGCTGTCGGTCCCGCGGACCATGTGCCAGAGCCGCACCCCGCCGGACTCGCCGCCGTCGCCGTACTCGGCACGCATCTGGTGCATCATGCCCCCATCGTCCGGCGGCTCCGCGGCCCCGGCAACCGGGGGGCGAGGGGGTCAGACCAGGCCGCCGTACAGCCGCAACCGGGCGATCCCGCCGTCCGGGAAGACGTCCAGCCGGACATGGGTGGCCGGGCGCGGCGCGTCGAGCACCAGCCGGTGGACGGCGTCGGGCTGCAGCCGGGTGCGCGGCACCAGCTCGAACCACTCCTCCGGGTCGGCGTGGTCGTCCCGCCCGTACAGCGCGGCCCAGCCGGCCGCGTTGCCGACGTAGTAGCCGGTGTCGATCTCCACCGCCCGGACGGCCCCCCGGCCCGCGAGCCGCAGCCGCACCCAGTCGTGGCCGTCGTCGCGGCGTCGCCGGTTCTCCCAACCGTCACCCATCGCGCGGGACTTGCCGGGCAGGGCCAGGCTCACCGGGGCGGAGAAGAAGCGGTCCGAGGCGTCCTCGACGGCGCCGCCGTTCTCGATCGCGGCCAGGTCGAAGGTGCCGAGCGCGGACAGCCAGGTCCGGTCGGGGCGGGCCTCGCCGTGCACCCGGAACCGGGCGATGCCGCCGTCCGGGTACTGGCTCAGCCGCAGGTGGGTGAAGCGGCGGCGGTCCGCGACCGGGAAACCGTTGGCGGCGTGGCCGCGCACCGGCGAGCGCGGGACCAGCGGGTGCCAGGCGGTGGCCGGATCCAGCAGCTCCTCCGGACCCGGGGTGCCGGGGAGTTCGGCGCCCTCGACGCCGATCTGCCGCGGGTGGTTGCCGCGGAAGTGCGCGGTGTCCACGACGACGCCGTGCACGACGCCCGGGACGCCCAGCCGGATCAGCGCCCAGTCGCGGTCCTCGTCGGTCGGGTGCGGACGGGCGGCGCCGGTGCCGCGCCGCCGGCGGGTCTCCCAACCGTCCATGATCTGGCCCTTGTTGCCGAAGGTGTGCGGGCGGAACTCGGCCGGCCCGGGCAGCAGCAGGTTCTCCCGTTCGGCGAACAGCTCGTCGTTGGCGGCGATCACCGCGCCGCCGAGCCGGCGGTCGGCGAGGTCGGTCAGCCCGGTGAACCCGAACTCGGCGGAGCGGTAGTCGGCGTAGGGATTGCCGCCCGCGTACGGCGGGGCGGCCGCGTCGGAGAAGGCCGGGGCGGAGGCGCCAGGGGCAGCGGCGGGATCGTGCGCGTCGGCGGTCATGGACCCACCTTCGCCCCGCCCGACCGGTCAGGTCCATCACAAAGAACTGAGCAAACCGTTCACTCCACCTGAACAGTCGCCGCCACCGCCGCCAGCTCCGCCAGCACCCGCCGGAGCGGTGGCGTCCGCTCCGTCCCGGCCCGGACGACGGCGACCACCCGGCGGGCCGGCAGGTCCGCCGGAAGCGCCCGGACCGCCGCCCCGCCACCGCGCCCCGCCGACGCCAGCCGGGGTACCAGCGCCACCCCGAGCCCGGCCGCCACCATGGCCAGGATCGCCGTCCAGTCCGCGGCGGTGTGCGCCCGCTCCGGCGCGAACCCCGCCTCCGCGCAGGCCGCACGGGTGATCTCCCGCCACGGCCCGGCGGCGCCGTAGATCCACGGCTCCTCCGCCAGGTCGGCCAGCCTCAGCCCGGGGACCCCGGCCAGCGGGTGCCCGGGCGGCAGCGCCACGTCCAGCGGATCCTCCAGCAGCACCGTCCCGACGAACCGCGGGTCGACGCCGCCCGGCCCGACGGCCAGCGAGAGCGCCAGGTCGACGTCCCCCGCCGCCAGCAACCGGACCGCCTCGGCGGCCTCCGCCTCCACCACCCGCACCGTCAGCCCCGGTGCGGCGTCCCGCAGTCGGACGACCGCCGGGACGAGCAGCCCGCCGATCGCGGTCGCGAACGCGCCCACCCGCACCTCGCCCGCCTCGCCGTGCAGATAGCCCGCCAGTTCGGCCTCGGCCCGCTCCAACTGGCCGAAGACCAGGTCGGCGTGGCGCAGCACCAGCCGCGCCGCCGGGGTGAGCCGGACCCGCCGCCCGTACGGCTCCAGCATCGGGGCGCCCACCTGCCGGGCCAGCGCCGACACCTGCTGCGACACCGCCGACGGCGACAGGCGCAGGCGCTCGGCCGCCGCCGTCACCGTCCCGCACTCGTCGACCGCCCGCAGCACCCTCAGCCGCCGGAGATCCCACTCGCCCACACCCATCGCGCCAGGGTAGGGCGCTTGACGACCGCATGCGGTCACCCCGACCGAAACCCTTCGCCCACCCGTCGATAGGGTGCCGCTCCTGCGACGTTCCGATCATCGGAATCAGGCGTCAAATCGCCCGCACTCGTACAGAATTCGCCCGAACCAGGAGCAAAGACCGTGCGCTCATCCCGCCTTCTGGCCGCGTCCACGCTGCTCGCACTGTCCCTCGGCACGACGGTCGGCGCGGCCACCGCCGGTGCCGCCGCCGTCTCGCCGTCCCCGACGACCGGCACGAGCGCCTCCCCGACGGCCTCGCCGACGACCTCCCCCACGGCCCCCACGGCCTCCCCGACCGGGTCCGGCACGCCGAGCACCTCCGCGTCGCCGACCGGCACCGGCACTCCGTCGGCCACCACGTCCCCGAGCACCACCCGGAGCCCCGGCTCCTCCGCCACCCCGTCGGCGACGCCCACCGGCCGCCCGACCGCGCCGCTCCCGACGCCGGGCATCCCGTGCCCCGGCGGCTACCAGCTGGTCGACCTCAAGGTCACCGGCACCGGCCTGGCCGGCACCACGCTCACCAAGGGGGGCGCGGCCCAGGAGATGACGGCGACCGTCGAGAACACCGGGTCGGTCGACCTGCAGAAGTTCTCCACCTACCTGTTCGTCACCGACATCGGGCAGGAGCCGGTGCTCAACCCCCTGATCTGGGGCAAGGAGGCGTTCACCGGCCAGGTGAAGCTCCCCGGCGGTGACTGGAAGCCGCTGGAGCTGGCCGGGTCCACCCCGCTCGACCTCGGCACCCACAAGCTCGCCAAGGGCCAGAAGCTGACCCTCCAGGTCCGCATCGCCGCCACCGCCCAGGCCCCCGTCGCCAAGTACCACGCCGAACTCGGCGGCTGGTCCGAGTACCTCCCCGCCAAGGACGTGCCCGGCAGCCCGGTCGGCAACGGGTGCGTCACCTTCTCCGGCGTCCACAAGCTCGCCGACCACTTCACGGTGGCCGACGCCTCGGGCGCCCCGTCGGCCACCGCGACCGGGGCCGCCGCCTCCCCCAAGACCTCCACCCCGGCCGGTCCGCACCTGGCCGAGACCGGCTCCAGCTCCAACACGCTGCCGATCGCCGCCGGCGGTGCCGCGGTGCTCGCGGCCGGGGCCGGGACGCTGTTCGTGCTGCGCCGCCGCAAGGCCGGCGCGCACGCCTGACGACCGGAGCGACCGGGACGGGTACTCCAGGGAACTCGGTGAAGGGTGCGCACGGGCCGTGCGCACCCTTCCCGCGTCCCACCGTCGGCCCCTCACGGCGGCACCGTCCCGAGCGGCACGTCCCGAGCGCACCCGCGGTGCCGGCCGAGCCTGCTCAGGACGCGGCGCGCAGCAGGGCGTCGTCCTGCCACTTGAGGATCTTGTCGAAGCTCACGATGGCCCCCCGGAGCGGATGGTTGCGGAGCCGGACGTGATCGGTGAGCGCGTGGATCAGGAAGAGGCCGCGGCCCGACTCCGCGGTGAGCTCGGGCAGCATGTCGAGGTCGACCGGCCGGAGCGTCGGCATCGGGTCGGCGTCCGGGCACCCGCCCGGCAGGACGTGGGTGTCGTACGGGCGGCCGTCGCGGCGCGGGCGGTGCGCCGTGAGCAGCGGACCGGGGACGGTGGCGCGCCCGCGCCGGCTGCGGCGGCGCGGTGCCGGCCGGGCCGGCGGGGCCTGGACCGGGGAGGGGCGGCGCGACGCGTGGCCGCCGGGGGCGGGGGCGGGCAGGCCGGGCCCCGAGTCCGTCACCTCGATCCGCAGCAGGTCGCCGCTGATCGAGGCGGTGACCTGGTAGCCCTCGTCGGGCCCGTCGCCGGTCCCGTGCTCGACGGCGTTGGCGCAGGCCTCGCTGAGGGCGACACCGAGGTCGTGGGCGATCTGCGGGTCGACGCCCGCGGTCGCCATCGCACCGAGCAGTATGCGGCGGGCCAGCGGCACGCTGGCCGGGTCGCGCTTGAGGTGCAGAGTCCACCAGATGTCCACGGGAGGTCCCTCCTGGCTGCGGCTCCACATATAACCGAGGTATCTCCGGGGGATGCCGGGGTGAACCGTGCCGGAGGTCCGCTACCGCCCGTTCGGCGGATGGACTGGGGCCCGGCTCTGTGCCGAGCGGCGCACGTCCGGGCCCGTGCGCCGGGGCCGAACGGGGCATTCGTAGGGATTTCCCACCCTGCCGATCCGGCAGCGGTAGGCGATGAGATGATGGCCCGGCCATGACTGCCCCAGCCGCCGCCCCCCACCCGGGCGCCCCCGTACCGGACGCTCCGGTGGGGGTCGCCGCCTGGGACCTGCGGCTTGCCCGGGCGGTCCCGTTCGCCCTGGTGTGCACGCTGATCGCGGCCGCCGGGCACGCCCTGGCGGGCGGCGGGAACGTGGCTCCGGCCGCCCTCGCGACCGGCTTCACGGCCGTCCTGGTGGCGGCCGTCGCGTTCGGCGGGCGGGAGCGCTCGCTCACCGCGATCGCCGGTGCGCTCGGCGCGGCGCAGTTCGGACTGCACGTCCTCTTCCACACCCTCGGCGGCCACGCGGGCGCCGGTGCCGGGTCCGGCTCGCACCACGGTGGCGCGGTGGGCTCCGGCCCGCTGACCCTGCCGCAGGTGGCCGGCCGGTTGATCTGCAACGAGGCCCGGCCCGGCACGCTGATCGGGCTGCCCGGCAGTCCGACCGCCGAGCAGCTGGTCGCCGGTGCCGGTCTGGACCCGCAGGAGTACGCGACCGCACCGTGGTGGCAGAGCGGCGTGCTCGGGATGACGCCGTCGATGTTCGCGGGCCACCTGGCCGCCGCCCTGGTGGCCGGCTGGTGGCTCCGGCGCGGCGAGGCGGCCCTCTGGCGGCTGGTGCGGATCACGGCCGCCGCGGCCCGGGAGCACTGGGCGACACCGCTGCGGACGGCCTTCGTCCTGGCCTCGGTCCTGCTGCGCGGCCTGCTCGGCACGCCCGGCGGCCCGGTCCGCCGGTCCGGCGGCCGTGACGGGGACGACCGCGTGCCGGCCGGTGCCGCGCTGCGGCACAGCGTGGTGCGGCGCGGTCCGCCGCTCGGGGCGCTCGCGTACTGACCCGCCGTCCCCGGTGCCTCCCCCAGCGGTACCGGATCCGGGTGTACGCGGCAGTCGAGCCGTACCCGCCCGCTCGTGCGGTCCTGCGGCCCCTCCCCCCACTCCTCCCCACGCCGCGCGGCCCCGCCGTGGCACGGAAGCCCCGTGCCCGGGAGCGGGCCTGCCCGCCGAGCCTCCGATCGGAGACCACGAACACCATGCGTTCCCTTCCCTCCCGCCGTATCGCCGCCGTCGCCCTCACCGCCGCCACCTCCGTGGTGGTCCTGGCCGGCCCCGCCTTCGCCCATGTGACCGTGAACCCCGGCAGCGCCGAGCAGGGCGGTTACACCGCCGTCGACTTCCGGGTGCCGAACGAGAACGACGCGGCCGGCACGGTGAAGCTGGAGATCAACCTCCCGCTGGACCACCCGCTGGCCTCCGTCCGGACCCAGCCGCTGCCCGGCTGGACCACCGCCGTCGAGAAGGCCAAGCTCGACAAGCCGATCAAGGTGCACGGCAACGACGTCAACGAGGCCGTCTCCAAGATCACCTGGACCGCCGACGCCGGTGTGAAGATCGCCCCCGGCCAGTTCCAGGAGTTCCGCGTCTCGCTCGGCCCGCTGCCGACCGACGCCGACAAGCTGGTCTTCAAGGCGCTGCAGAGCTACGAGAACGGCGACATCGTCCGCTGGATCGACGAGGCCAAGGACGGCCAGCCGGAGCCGGCCAAGCCCGCGCCGGTGCTGAAGCTCACCAAGGCCGCCTCCGCCGACAGCCACGGCGTGACCGCCACCGCCTCCCCGACGGCCGCCGCCGACGGCCACGGGCACGGCGAATCCGGCGCCAAGGACGAGGCCGCCGCCGACTCCGGGTCGAGCGACTCCACCGCCCGGGTGCTGGGCGTCGTCGGCATCGTGGTCGGCGTGATCGGCACCGCGTTCGGCATCCTCGGCCTGCGCCGCAAGAGCAGCGGCCCGGCCTCCTGACCCCAGCACCGGCGGGGCCGTACCCGCCGCAGGCCGTACCCGTGACCCGCGTCCCGGGTACGGCCCCGCCGGTGATCCACCGCGCACGATCGGACCCTCCCATGCCTCGTACCCACCGCACCGCCCGTCCCGCCCGCACCGCCCGGATGGCCGGCGCCGTCGCCGTCGCGCTGGCCGCCGCACTCACGCTGACCGCCTGCGGATCCGACGGCGGTTCCCCCGGCCCCGCCAAGGTCAACAAGCTGAAGGCCGACTCGCCCTACCAAGGCACCGTGCTCGGCAAGAACTTCGAGAAGCCGGACCTCCAGCTGACCGACACCGCCGGCCAGCCGTACGACCTGCGCAAGCAGACCAGCGGCAAGGCCACCCTGCTGTTCTTCGGCTACACCAGCTGCCCGGACGTCTGCCCGACCACCATGGGCGACATCGGTGTGGCGATGAAGGCGCTCGGCACCGAGGAGCGGCAGAAGGTCAACGTCGTCTTCGTCTCCACCGACCCGCAGCGCGACACCCCGCAGGTGCTGCGCACCTGGCTCGACTCGATGGGCAGCGACTTCATAGGCCTCACCGGCGACCTCGCCAAGGTGAAGACGGCCGCCAGGGCGCTCGGCATCATGATCGAGGACCCGGTGGTCAACGGCGACGGCACCGTCACCTCCACCCACGGCGCCCAGGTGCTGGCCTTCCTGCCCTCCGACGACAAGGCGCACGTCCTCTACCTCAGCGGCACGGAGGAGAAGATCTTCGAGCACGACCTGCCGCTGCTCGCCAGGGGGGTCGCCGCATGAAGGGCTCCGACCGGCCCGCCGTCCGCCGCGCCACCGGGACCCGCACCGCCGTCGGCTTCCGCCGGACGGCGCTCGCCGGGGCGGTGCTGGCGACGGCACTGGGCGGCGGCGCCTTCCTGGTCGCCTGCGGGACGGGCGACCGGGGCGGCGACGGCGGCGCGGTGTCCGGCGGACCGGCCCGGCTGAGCGTCGCCGACTCCTACATCCCGCTGCCGCCGGCCGGCGGGATGGCGGCGGGCTACCTGACGGTGCGCAACGACGGCGGCGAGCAGGACGAGCTGGTCAAGGTCTCCAGCCCCGGCGCCGGCTCGGTCACCATGCACCGCTCCACCGCCACCACCATGGAACAGGTCGAGAAGCTGCCCGTCCCGGCGCACGGCGCGCTGCAGCTCGCCCGGGGCGGCACCCACCTGATGATCACGGACTGGCAGAAGTCACCCGCCCTGGGCGACGAGCTCGAAATCGACCTGACCTTCTCCCGGACGGGCACCATCTCGGTCAAGGTGCCGGTCAAGGAACTCACCTACCGCCCCGGCCAGCAGTAAGGGATCCACGAGATGCTGAAGGCCGTGCTGCCACCGCTCCTCGGACGCCGGATCGCCGGACTGCTCGGCGTACTCGGCGCGGTGCTCGCGCTGATGCTCGCCGGCGCCGGACCGGCCGCCGCGCACGCCACCCTCCAGACCACCGACCCGGTGCAGAACGCGGTGCTCCCCACCGCGCCGCAGGCCGTCACGCTGACCTTCAGCGAAGCCGTCTCGCTCTCCGGGGACTCGGTACGGGTGCTCGACCCCGCCGGCAAGGCGGTCGACGCGGGCGGCCCCGTCCACGCGGACGGCAAGGACAACACCGCCCGGGTCGGGCTGAACGGCGGGCTGGCGAACGGCACCTACACGGTCGCCTGGCGGGCCGTCTCGGAGGACTCGCACCCGATCGGCGGAGCGTTCACCTTCTCCATCGGCGCCCCCTCCGCCACCACCGTCTCCACCGCCGCGCTGCAGAGCGCCGAGGCGGACGACGTGGTCGCCGCGCTCTACGGCACCGGCCGGACCGTCGCGTACGGGGCGTTCGCGCTGCTCGTCGGCGCCGCCGGGTTCGTGCTGGCCTGCTGGCCCGCCGGTGTGGCCCGACGCCCGGTCCAGCGGCTGCTGATGACCGGCTGGGTGGCCCTGCTGGTCTCCACCGTCGCGGTGCTGATGCTGCGCGGCCCGTACGAGCGGGGCTCGGGGCTCGCGAAGGCCTTCGACCTGTCCCTGATCCGCGCCACGCTGGACGAGCGGATCGGCACCGCGCTGGCGGCCCGGCTGCTGCTGCTCGCGGCGAGCGGGGTCTTCCTGTCGCTGCTGGTCGGCCACCTAGGCCAGCCGGCCGCGCGCCCGGCGGGCGCCGGGACGGCGCAACCGGCGGAGCCGACGGACGGCGGGCCCGCCGGGTCGGACGAGGACCTGGAGGAGGCCGAGCTGCGGGAGCTGGAGCAGCGGATCGCCGAACGACCGCAGCGCGAGGCCCGGTTGGGCCTCGGCGTGGCCGGACTGGTGCTCGCGGTCGCCCTCTCGGCGACCTGGGTCGGCGCCGACCACGCCTCGGTGGGCATCCAGGTCTGGCTGGCGCTGCCGCTCGGCATGCTGCACCTGATCGCCATGGCGCTGTGGCTCGGCGGCCTGGCCGCGATGCTGGTCGGCCTGCGCGAGGGAATCGGCGCGGACGTCGCCGACCGGTTCTCGAAGATCGCGCTCGGCTCGGTCGTCGTGCTCGCCGGCACCGGGGTCTACCAGTCCTGGCGGGGCCTCGGCACCTGGGGCGCGCTGACCGGCACCGAGTACGGGCGGCTGCTGCTGGTGAAGAGCGGCTTCGTGGTCGCCATGCTCGGCGTCGCCTGGTTCTCCCGCTCCTGGCTGGCCCGGCTGCGGGCCACCCCCGCCGAGGCGTCGGCCGTCCTGCTCCCGGCCCCCGTCCCGGCCGCCGGCCTGGCGGAGGGCGCTGCGGACGGCACCGTGGAGGGCGCCGCCGGGGCGTCGGCCGCCGACGACCCGGTCCGGCAGGCCCAGCTGGCGCGGCAGCGGGCCGCCCGGGAGAACGCCGGCCGGGACCGCGGACTCACCCCGAACCGGGCCGGGCTGCGCCGGTCGGTGCTGGTCGAGGCCGGCGTCGCGGTGGCCGTGCTGGTGGTCACCACGATGCTCACCAACTCGCCGCCCGGGCGGGTGGCGGGCGAGATCGCGGGCGGCGGCACCGCACCGGTGCCCGGCGGCGCGGCACCCGCGACCGGCGCGCCGGCACCGCAGACGGTGCCCGGCCGGACCACGGAGCTCAAGCTCCCGTACGACACCAAGGGCCGGACGCCGAACGCCAAGGGCACCGCGACCGTCACCCTCAACCCGGCGCGGACCGGGTCCAACGAGGTGCACCTGAAGCTGGACGGCGCCGACGGGCAGCCGGTCGAGGTGCCGGAGGTGGAGCTCGCCTTCACCCTGCCGGACCGCGACCTCGGCCCGCTCACCGTCCCGCTGACCGCCGAGGGCACCGGGCGCTGGGCCGGCACCGCGCAGCTGCCGCTGACCGGGAACTGGGTGGTGTCGGTGCTGGTCAGATCCTCCGACATCGACCAGACCACCGAGATCAAGCAGCTGAAGATCGGTTAGATCGGACCATCGCCATGGAGAGCACCAACAGCACCAACAGCACCAGGAGCGCCGAGAGCGCCAGGGACAACGGGGCCGCCGGGAACGGCGGGAACGCGGGTGCCGCCGGGAGCGACACCGTCGGGGCCGCGCCCGCGGCCGGCGCCGGCCTCACCCGGCGGACGCTGCTGGGGACGGCCGGGGCCGGCCTGGTGGTCGGGGTAGGCGCGGGCGCCGCCGGGGCGGTCGCCCTGGACCGCTCCGGCCCGGGGGACGCCGCGCCGTCCGGACCGGAGGGCGCGGCCCCCGCCCTCGGCCCGGCCCGGGTGCCGTTCCACGGCGAGCGCCAGGCGGGCATCCTCGAACCGCAGCAGGCACGGGTCCAGCTGGCCGCCTTCGACCTGGCCGACGGCGCCGGCCGGGACGGGCTGCGCTCCCTGCTCCGGCGCTGGTCCCGGACGGCCGCCCGGCTCGCCGCCGGCGAACCGGCCGACGAGTTCGAGAACCAGGTCGCCCTCGACGCCGGGCCCTGCTCGCTCACCGTCACCTTCGGCTTCGGCGCCGGCCTGTTCGACAAGGCCGGGCTGGCCGACCGCCGCCCGGCCGGGCTGGAGCCGCTGCCCGCCTTCCCTGCCGACGCCCTCGACCCGGCCCGCGGCGACGGCGACCTGTTCGTCCAGATCGGCGCCGACGACGCGCTGGTCGCCGTCCACGCCCTGCGGGTGCTCCAGCGCCAGGCGGCCGGCACCGCGGCGCTGCGCTGGCAGGCGTCCGGCTTCGCCCGGACGCCCGGGGCCACCCCGCGCCCGATGACCGGCCGCAACCTGATGGGCCAGATCGACGGCACCAACAACCCCAAGCCCGGCGAGGAGGGCTTCGCCGCCAAGGTGTTCTGCGCCGCCGGCGGCGACCAGCCGGCCTGGCTCGCCGGCGGATCGTTCCTGGTCTTCCGGCGGATCCGGATGCTGCTGGACAACTGGGAGGCGCTGCCGGTCGACCGGCAGGAGCGGGTGATCGGACGGCGCAAGACGGACGGCGCCCCGCTCGGCGCACCCGCCGGCGCCGTGGAGTCCACCCCCGTGGACCTCGGCGCGCAGGGACCGGACGGTTCGCTGGCCGTCCCGGCCGACGCGCACATCCGGGTGGCGGCGCCGGCCGCCAACGGCGGGGCCGCCATGCTGCGGCGCGGCTTCTCGTACCACGACGGCCTGTCGTCCGACGGGGCGCCGGACGCGGGGCTGCTCTTCCTCGCCTTCCAGGCCGACCCCCGCAAGGGGTTCACCCCGGTCCAGCGCAAGCTGGCCCGGGGTGACGGTCTCTCCCGCTTCCTGCGGCACGAGGCGAGCGGGCTGTACGCCGTCCCGCCGGGGGCGCCGGAGGGCGGCTACGTCGGGCAGTCCCTGGTGGACTGACCGGCCCCGGCCTACCACTGCGCCGCCCACGGAGCGAAACGCGATCGTGGGCGGCGGGCGGAGTGACTAAGGTGACTCCTTTCGGCAGTCCGCCCCGCAGGGCGGGCCGCCGGCCCCCGGAGGCCCGCCGTTCGACGGCGGTCCGCCGGTTCACGGCAGTCCACCGCGCCGGTCGCCCGACGCACGGCCGCCCCTTCTCCCCGCACGGTCCCCTTGTCCCCTTGGAGGCGTCATGTCGGCAACCCGCTACACGTACCTCGGGCCGGCGGGCACCTTTACCGAGGCGGCCCTGCGCACCCTGCCCGAGGCGGCGACCCGGGAACTGGTGCCGATGAACTCGGTGCAGCTGGTCCTGGACGCCGTTCGCGGCGGCGAGGCGTCGGGCGCGTTCGTGCCGATCGAGAACTCGGTCGAGGGTGCCGTGACGGCGACCAACGACGAGCTGGCCGCCGGCGCGCCGCTGATGATCTACCGCGAGGTGCTGCTGCCGATCACCTTCGCGCTGCTGGTCCGGCCCGGCACCGGGCTGTCCGACATCAAGACCGTCACCAGCCACCCGGTGGCCCAGGCCCAGGTCCGCCGCTGGCTGGCCGCCAACCTGCCGGACGCGCACTGGGAGGCGGCGGCCTCCAACGCCGACGGCGCCCGGCTGGTCGCCGAGGGCCGCTACGACGGCGCCTTCGCGGGCGAGTTCGCCGCGCCGATCTACAGCCTGGACCCGCTGGTCAAGGACATCGTGGACGCGCAGAGCGCGACCACCCGCTTCGTCCTGGTCGGCCGGCCCGGCCGGGTCTCCTCGCCGACCGGCGCGGACAAGACCTCGATGGTGGTCTGGCTGCCGGACGACCACCCGGGCGCGCTGCTGGAGCTGCTCCAGGAGTTCGCGGTGCGCGGGGTCAACCTGATGCGGATCGAGTCCCGGCCGACCGGTGAGGGGCTCGGCAACTACTGCTTCCTGATCGACTGCGAGGGACACCTCAGCGACCGCCGGGTGGCCGAGGCGATGATGGGCCTCAAGCGGATCTGCCCGCAGGTGCGCTTCCTCGGCTCCTATCCGCGCGCCGATCAGCAGGTCTCCCGGCACCAGCGGCCGGGCACCACGGACGCGGATTTCAGCGCGGCGTCCGACTGGCTCTCCCGCTGCCTCGACGGCCGCGGCGACATCTGAACGTCGGCTTTTATCTCCCTGTCCTTTTCCGACCGTTTTCGACAGGGTCCGGAGGCCGGTGCGGGTGACCGCACCGGCCGTCCGTCGACCGCCCGCCGCTTGTCCACAGGCCGGCCGTCGCGGTAACGCGCTTGTCCACAGGGGTGTGCGCTGTCCACAGCCGAAAGTTATCCACAGGTCTGGGGATGAGTCGACAAACCGGTATAGCCACTGCAGGTATCGGTCGGATCATCGGTTTGCGTCGCAGAGATGACTAATCCGACCAGAGTCACCCGGGTGCCAGCAAATCACCCGTCCGAGCGGTTCAATTCCCTCCCCCGGGAAGGTCAAGTGAGGTTTGAAACCTCAATTCCCAGGTTCGACTCACCGCCCACCGAGGCCACTCCGCCATCCACAGGCAGGCCGGCGAGCCTGTGGATAACTTTCCGCCGAACGGTTCCGCACAGCAGTTATCCACAGGTCGGCGCGAGTTATCCCCAGGGGAAAACCGGTACCGGTGGACGGGCCCCCGCCCGGTAGGCTTGGGCCCGTGATTGACCTTCGCCTGCTCCGTGAGGACCCTGACCGAGTGCGCGCCTCGCAGCGCGTCCGAGGCGAGGACGTCGACCTGGTCGACGCCCTCCTCTCCGCCGACGAGCGCCGCCGGTCCTCGGGCACGCGCTTCGACGAACTGCGCAGTGAGCAGAAGTCGCTCGGCAAGCTGGTCCCCAAGGCCCAGGGCGACGAGAAGGCCGCCCTGCTCCGGCGCACCAAGGAGCTGGCCGCCGAGGTCAAGGCCGCCGACGCCGAACAGGCCGGGGCCAAGGACGAGGCCGAGCGCCTGCTCCGCTCGCTGGCGAACCTCATCGACCCGGCCGCCCCGGTCGGCGGCGAGGAGGACTTCGTCACCCTGGAGGAGATCGGCACCCCGCGCGACTTCGCCGCCGAGGGGTTCGAACCGCGCGACCACGTCGAGCTGGGGCAGATCCTCGGCGCGATCGACACCGAGCGCGGTGCCAAGGTCGCCGGCGCCCGGTCGTACTACCTGACCGGCCCCGGCGCGCTGCTGGAACTCGCCCTGGTCAACATGGCGATCGCCCAGGCCACCGCGGCCGGCTTCACCCCGATGATCACCCCGGCCCTGGTCCGCCCGGCCGCCATGGACGGCACCGGCTTCCTCGGCCAGGCCGCCGAGAACGTGTACTTCCTGGAGGGCGACGACCGGTACCTCGTCGGCACCAGCGAGGTCCCGCTCGCCGCGTACCACATGGACGAGATCATCGACGCGGACAAGCTGCCGCTGCGCTACGCCGGGTACTCGTCCTGCTTCCGCCGCGAGGCCGGCACCTACGGCAAGGACACCCGCGGCATCATCCGCGTCCACCAGTTCGAGAAGGTGGAGATGTTCGTCTACACCACTCCCGAGGACGCGGAGAGCGAGCACCGCCGGCTCCTCCAGTGGGAGAAGGACTTCCTCAACGCCCTGGAGCTGCCGTACCGGGTCATCGACGTCGCCTCCGGCGACCTCGGCTCCTCGGCCGCGCGCAAGTTCGACATCGAGGCGTGGATCCCCACCCAGGGCAAGTACCGCGAGGTCACCTCGACCTCGAACACCACCGAGTACCAGTCCCGCCGTCTCAGCATCCGCATGCGCGAGGAGGGCAAGGTCCGCCCGCTGGCCACGCTGAACGGCACCCTGGTCGCCGTCCCGCGCACCATCGTGGCGATCCTGGAGAACCACCAACAGGCCGACGGCTCGGTCGTGGTCCCGGAGGCGCTCCGGCCGTACCTCGGCGGGCGCACCGTCCTGGAGCCCGTCAAGTAGCACCCCGCGGCACGGTGCCGGGGCGCACATCGCCCCGGCACCGCGGACCGCAGGACGACCGTCGTCCCGCAGGAGCGCGGCACCTCAGGCGCAGCGGCCCCGCAGGACGGCAGGACCAGCAGCACAGCACCGCGGGTCGGCGGAACACCGCGGTGACACCCGAAGCAACTCCCGGGAGACGTACGGCCCATGAGCACCACCAGCCCCAGCCCCGTCTCCCCCGCCGACGGCGGCGGCCTGCCCTTCCGGCTGGTCGCGACCGACCTCGACGGCACCCTGCTGAGCAGTGCGGAGACGGTCTCCGCGCGCACCCGCGCCGCGCTGGCCACCGCCACCGGTGCCGGGGCGCTCCACATCATCGTCACCGGCCGCTCGGCCCCCTGGGCCCGCCCGGTCTTCGACGAGATCGGCTACCGGGGCATAGCGGTCTGCGGCCAGGGCGCCCAGGTCTACGACGCGGGCGCGCACAAGCTGCTCACCTCGCTCACCCTGGACCGGCAGGTGGCCGCGCTGGCCATCGCCAAGATCGAGGCGGAGACCGGCCCGCTGGCCGTCGCCGCCAACCAGGACGGTCTGGAGGGCGCCGTCCTGGCCGGCCCCGGGTACCAGCTGCAGATCGGCTCCGACCTGCCGGTCGTCCGGGCCGCCAAGGACGAGCTGCTCACCGCCCCGATCTCCAAGCTGTACATCCAGCACCGCAGCCTGACCGACGACGCCCTCGCCGAGGCCGCCCGCCGCGCCGCGGGCGATCTGGTCGGCGTGGTGATGGCCGGTGCGGGCATCGTCGAACTGCTGCCGGTCGGTCTCTCCAAGGCCACCGGGCTGGCCGTCGCCGCCCGGCGGCTCGGCGTGACCGCCGCCGACACCATCGCCTTCGGCGACATGCCCAACGACGTGCCGATGTTCGGCTGGGCCGCGCACGGCGTCGCCATGGCCAACGCGCACCAGGAGCTGCTGGCGGTCGCCGACGAGGTCACCGTGAGCAATGACGAGGACGGCGTCGCGGCCGTGCTGGAGCGTCTCTACCCGTTGGGGTGAACTCCGCTGCCGGGCCTCCCGGTTCAGCCGTTGGAGTGAGCCGTGACGGCGAACCGGCGGGTCGGACCGGCGCGGCCGGGTTCGGCGGCCGAGCGGCACCGGAGAAGTTTGTATGCTCCCAGGGTTGCCGCTTCCGCCGCTGAGAGGTCCGCGCCATGTCAGGCCAGTGGAGCGAGAGCCTGCCGGAACCGGGCGGGCGACGGCGCGCCGACGGAGGCGTCCGGACCGACCGGTCCGAGGAGGGGCCCGGCCGCGTGCCGGCACCGCGCCCCGGCGGCCGGGCCGAGGCCCGTCGGGCCGCCCAGAGCAGGGGCACTCCCGGCAAGACCGCCCAGCGCAGCACCACGCAGGGCAGCGGCGTCCAGGGCGGCACCGTTCAGGGCATCGGTGTCCAGGGCGGCGGCGTCCAGGGCCGGCCCGGGCGGGTCGGCCCCGACGGGTGGACCGGAGGCCGGCCGGGCCGGGACGCCCGGCCGGAGGGACCGCGGAACACCCGCCGGCACCCCGCCCGAAACGCGCGGCGCGGCGCCCGGCGGATCATCGCCTGGTCGGTGGCCGGGGTGCTCGTCGTCCTGGCCGGTGCAGGCAGCGCGGTGTACTACAAACTGAACGGCAACATCCGCTCGTTCGACCCGGACGCCATCGCCACCGACCGTCCGCCCGCGCCGGCCCCCGACGCCCACGGCAACCGGCCCGTCAACGTGCTGCTGATCGGCTCCGACTCGCGCGCCGGACGGAACAGCGACCTCGGCGGCGGCAACGAGGGCGGTGCCCGCTCCGACACCACGATCCTGCTGCACGTCTACGCCGACCACCGGCACGCGGTGGGCATCTCCATCCCGCGCGACGCCCTCGTGACCGTCCCCCGGTGCCGGCTCCCGAACGGGAAGTGGACCAAGGAACAGCCCGGACAGATGTTCAACTCGGCCTTCTCGGTGGGCAACACGGAGTCCGGCAACCCGGCCTGCACGCAGAACACCGTGGAGAAGCTCACCGGCATCCGCGTCGACCACACGATCGAGGTCAACTTCCAGGGATTCGCCGCGATGACCGGGGCGGTCGGCGGGGTCGACGTCTGCCTGCCCAACGACATCCACGAGGGGAACATCAACCCCGGCCTGGGCCGGAAGGGCAAAGTGGTGCTCGCCAAGGGCCGCCAGCGGGTCTCCGGCCAGCAGGCCCTGGACTACGTCCGGCTGCGGCACGGCATCGGGGACGACTCCGACATCGGCCGGATGAAGCGTCAGCAGGCTTTCCTGTCCTCACTGCTGGCCAAGATCAAGAGCCAGGGCCTGAGCCCCGGAACGCTGCTGCCGCTGGCCGACGCGGCGACCCGGTCGATGACCGTGGATCCGGGGCTCGACTCGGCGGCCAAGCTGGTGGACTTCGCCCTCTCGCTGCAGGACATCGACCTGCACGACGTCAAGTTCCTGACCACGCCGTGGCGTTACAACGGCGCACGGATCGACCTGGTCCACCCGGCGGTCGACAGCCTGTGGAACACCCTCCAGGCCGACCGGACCATCGACGGCCAGGACGCCACCGGCCGGCAGGACGACGCACCCGGCTCGCCGTCCCCCGAGGCATCCTCCCCCGCGGCGTCGCCCTCGCCCTCGCCGCTCACCACCGAGGGCCCGCCGATCCGGGTCGCGGTCCTCAACGGCACCACCGCCCCCGGCCTGGCCGCCCGGGCCGCCGAGACGCTCCGGGCGGCCCGGGTCACCGTCACCGGGGTGCGCAGCGCGAGCAACACCGCCCGGGCGACCACCACGGTCGAGTACGGGACCGGACAGCGGGCCGGTGCGGAGAAGGTCGCCGCCCTGTTCCCGGGCGCGGCGGTGACGCCCGGTCAGGCGGCCGGGATCAGCGTGCTGCTCGGCCGGGACTACGCCGCCGGTGCCGCCGCCTCGGCGTCCGCGTCCGCATCCGCCGGCGGTTCGCCCGGTGCCCCGGTCCCGCTGCCCGCCGAGGTGGTCAACGAGGCCCGGTCCGGCGACGACGACATCTGCGGCAACGTCTCCTACGGCTGACCCCCGGCCCGTCCGGGGCCGGGGGTCAGGTCAGGTCGGGTCGGGTCAGCGGCTCAGACCTGGCCTGGCCTGGCCTGGCCTGGCCACCGTACCGACGGGATCAGAGCGCCGAGCGGATCCAGCCGTCGACCAGCGCGGTGAGGTCCTGGTCGGCCTGGCCGTGGTCGATCGCGTGGGTGCGGATCACGTCCCCGCCGCCCCCGAACAGCCCGCCGCGCTTGTCCGCCTCCAGGACCACCTCCACCCGGTGGGCGGTGGTGACGAAGCTGACCTCCAGCGAGTTGCAGGCGTGCGCGTACTGCGGCGCCGAGGAGTACTCGATCTCCTGGTAGAAGGGCAGCGTCTGAGCGGTGCCGCGGATGTGACCGGCCTCCAGGTCGGCCGAGCGGAACCGGAAGCCGAGCTGGAGCAGCGAATCCAGGATGCGGCGCTGGGCCGGCAGCGGCTCGACCTCCAGCGGGTCGGAGTCGCCCTTGTCCAGCGCGCCCGCGATGTCGACCTCGGTCCGCACGCCCAGCTGCATGCCGTGGAGGCGCTGCCCCGCGATAGTGGTGACCGGCGTCTCCCACGGCACCTGGGCGGCGAACGGGACGGACCGGTTCTCGCCCGGGGCCAGCTTCAGCGGCTGGGTCACCGAGAAGCGGGCGAACGGGTACAGCCCGGTGCTCTCGCCCTCCTCGTGCTCGACCTCCACCCGGGCGACCAGCGTCAGCGTGATCCCCCGGATGTCGGCCTCCACCGTCCCCCCGGTCAGCTCGACCGTCCCTTGCAGGGTCCCACCGGGCTGCACGACCGGCGTGGTCAGAACGGTGTCGACGCCGGGACCGCCGACGCCCAGGGCACCGAGCAGCTTCTTGAACACCATGCGGACGCTCTCCTCGAATCAGGGGTGTGGACCGGCTCCGTCATACCAGACCACCGGTAGGGCCGGCCTCAGGGGCCGCTCGTTGTCGGCCCCGGCCGCCTGGCCGGGGCCGAACGCCGGACGCACGGTTCCACCGCCACGGGGGCAACCACCCGAGCGCCCGGGTACGTCATATCTTCGTCACGCCCGTTCGTCGTCGACACCAGGGGGAGCCTGGCGGACCCCGCGTCGAGGACGGCACGACCACGTATCCACCCGGCGCCAACTTCATGCCTGGAGGCCGTCCTTGATCGCCAGCACGCCCGTAGCGCGATGGTACTGGGGTGAACCCGGACACCGGACCGACCTGGTGGGCGAGGCCGTACGCCGGTTCGTCCTGGCCCTGCGGGCCCTCGACCGGCACCGGCTGGGGACCCCGTGCCTGGGGCGGGTGGCCGTGTCCGTTCCGCAGCCGGGTCGCCGGAACTTCCTGGTCCGGTCGGACTTCCGGGTCGGCGCACTCGCCGTGGTGGACTCGGGGGCTCCCGAGTCGCTGACGGCGCAGATCAAGGCGGCTCTCGCCCCCGGCGAGATCGGCACCGTCGAACTGTTCGCGTCGTGCGACGGCATCGTGGAGACCGGCCGCGGCGCCCGGGCGGCGGAGGGGTTGTTCACCCTGGGGGCGGAGGCGTCCGAGGGGTTCTTCAACGTGGGACTCACGACGCACTCCGACGCCTGGCTGCCGTTCGACCTCCGCGGGCGCGGCCAGGACGCGGTGTTCGCCGCGAACGGCCCCCGCCTCGCCTCGGCCCTGGCGGAGATCTCCGCGGCACTGGGCCTGGAGGTCGGCCCCGACGACGCGACCTGGTTCGCCGTTCCGACCGGGACGGGGGCCGAGAACCGGTTCGAGGACGCCGACGGTTCGCCCTCCGACGTGTGGGGGCGGTTCGAGATCCCCTACCGGAACGGGAACTCGAACCGGACCCCGCGCGACGGGGCCTGATCGGACGGGCCGGGGCGGCACCGGGGACCGGGCCCGGCGGCTCCCGGCCCCGTCGCCGGGCCGGGCCCGGGCCCGAGGTCGCCGACCGCGTCGGCCGCGCGACCTCGCCGACCTCGCCGACCTCGCCGACCGGGTGTGCCGGTTCGGACGCAACGGTTCCCCCGGCGTTCATCCCCAGTTGTAGGATGACCGGGCAAGCAGTTGTAGGATGACCGATGACCGGCTCCCCCAGGGCAGCCGCAGACCGGGGAGGAACCGCCGTGACCAGTGCGAACAGCAGCAACGACACGCTGCAGACCGCCGGGCGGCGCTCCCTCGTGGACACCGCGATCGAGCAGCTGCGCGAGCAGCTGAGCTCCGGTGTCTGGCCGGTCGGGTCGCAGATCCCGACCGAACACGAACTCGCCGAGCGGCTGGGCGTCGGACGGAACACCGTCCGGGAGGCGATCCGGGTGCTGGCGCACGCGGGCATGCTGGTCTCCCGTCAGGGCGAGGGCACCTTCGTGCGCTCCACCAGTGACCCGGCGTCCGTCCTGCGCGGTGTCCAGCGCTCCGGCGTCCGCGACGTCCTGGAGGTCCGGGCCGCGCTGGAGGCCGAGGGCGCCCGGCTGGCCGCGCTGCGGCACACCCCCGAGGACATCGTCCGGATGCGGGCCGCGCTGGCCCGTGAGGTCGAGGTGATCGCGGCGCACCCCGAGCGGGCCGGCCGCGAGGCGACCGTCGAGCACGACCTGGAGTTCCACACCGCCGTCGTCGAGGCCGCGCACAACCCGGCGCTGGCCGAGGTGTACCGCTACTTCGGCGCCTCGGTGCGCGAGTCGATGCGGACGGCGTTCGGCGACCACGAGATGCCGGAGGTGGTCGTCGCCACCCACGAGGCGCTGGTGGACGCGATCGAGAGCGGTGACCCGGACCGCGCCGAAGCGGCCTGTCGCGCGCTGCTCGCCGAGCCGACCGCGGCCGTCGAGCAGCTCCTCGCCGCCATCGCGGCCCGGAAGTAAGCGGCCCCGAGCCCCTCCGCGCACGCCCCTTCCGCCCTCCGCGTTCCCGCCCCTCGGCATCCCGCCCTTCGGCATTCCCGGAACCGTTTCCCGAAAGAGCAGCACGCCCCATGGCCGTCACCCGTGCCCAGCAGCCGGTGGTCACCACCTCCTCCGCGCTCCCCGTCCGCAGCCGGCTGGCCCACCCCGCGCTGCTGCTGACCGGCATCCTGCTGGTCGCCCTGAACATGCGCGCCTGCCTGGCGGCGGTGTCCCCGATGGTCGGGGAGATCCAGCGCACCTTCGGGCTGTCCGCCACCGCGAGCGGTCTGATCACCACCGTGCCGGTGCTCTTCCAGGGCGTCGGCGCGCCGCTCACCCCCCGGCTGACCCGGCGGTTCGGCACCGAGCGGGTGGTGCTGGGCGCGGTGCTCGTGCTCGGCGCGGGCGTGCTGCTGCGGGTGCTGCCCTCGGTGTCCGCGCTGTACGCCGGGTGCGTGGTGATCGGCGTGGCCATCGCCGTGCTGAACGTCTCCATGCCCGGCCTGGTCAAGCGTGAGTTCCCGGGCAGGGCCGCCGCGATGACCGGCGTCTACTCGACCACCATGCTGGTCGGCGCGACGCTCGCGGCCGGTACGTCGGTGCCGTTGGAGCACGTGCTCGGAGGCGGGTGGCAGGCCTCGCTCGGCGCCTGGTCGCTGCTCGCCCTGGTCGCCGCGGTGGCCTGGCTGCCGCAGGTGCTGCGGGCGCGGGCCGGCCGGACGGCCGCCGCCCCGACGGGTCCCTCGGCGGTGACGGCGACCGCGAGGGCAACGGCGACCGCGACGGCTGCGACCGGCCCGGGTTCGGCGAACCGGCCGATCGAGGGAATCTGGCGCTCGCCGCTGGCCTGGCAGATCAGCCTCTTCATGGGCATCTCGTCGCTGCTGGTCTACACCCTGGTCGCCTGGATGCCGACCGTCCTGGCCGACCAGGGGATGGACCGCGGCGAGGCCGGCCTGGTCTTCGCCTACTCCAACCTGGTGCAGGTGGTCGGTGCCTTCCTCGTCCCGCTGATGGCCGGCCGGATGACCAGCCAGCGGGCGCTCGCCCTCGTGATGGCCGTGCTGAACGGGGTCGGCATCGCCGTCCTGCTGATCGCGCCGGTGCCGGGCGCGTGGGTGGCGGCCACCATCCTGGGCGTCGCCCAGGGCGGTTCGCTCGGCCTCGGGCTCGCCTTCATCGTGCTGCGGACCGACAGTGTCGCCGGAGCCGCCCAGCTGGGCGGGATGTCGCAGGCGATCGGCTACCTGGTCGCCGCGGCCGGTCCGGTCGGTGCCGGCGCCCTGCGCCAGCTGACCGGCGGCTGGACCGTGCCGCTGGCGCTGATGCTGGTGCTGGTCACCGTGGTCGCCGCCGCCGGCTGGGGCGCCGGACGCAACCGCACGCTCTGAGGCGACCGCACGGTCCGCGACGGCGGCCGCACGAGGGTCGGCCCCGGCAGCAGCTGCCGGGGCCGACCCCGTCCTCGCTCCGCTTCCGTCGCTCCGCCCGGCCCGGGGCCCGGCGTGCGTCGCCCTCCCGGGCTACTCCTCGCTCGCCAGGGTCAGCCCGGCCAGCCGCACCGAGGCGAACACCGCCGCCGCCACGGTGGCCACCAGCAGCAGCGGCACGGCCACGCCGAGCGCCACGTCCGCAGTGATCGCGCCCTCCTCGGCCACCGCCTTGGCCACCGACAGCCCCCACTGCTGGACGCTGAGCGTCCGGGCGCCCTCGACGAAGTTGCCGATCAGCGACTCCCAGACCAGCGCGTACGCCAGGCCGGCCACCACCGCGTGCCGGGTGACCACGCCGAGCAGCAGGAACAGCGCGCTGTACGCGGCCCCGGCCACCAGCGTGGCCACGGTGTAGCCGACCGCCAGGCCGTCCCGGGTGCCGTACAGCAGCAGCCCGGCGAGCAGCGTCGGGACGGCCGCGAAAACCCAGGTGGTACCGATCGCCACCACCAGCTTGGTGGTGATGATCTTCCAGCGGGGCAGCGGCTTCGCCAGCAGGTAGACGATCGAACCGTCGTCGATCTCGGTGGCGATGGCGCCGGTGCCGACGACCAGGCCGAGGATCGGCAGCAGGGTGCCGAGGCCGAGCTGGCCGAGGATCTTGACGGTCAGGTCGTGCTTGTCCCCGCTGGCGCCGGCGGCGATCGCCGAGACGAGCAGCAGCAGGGCGGGGACCACCAGCAGCAGCAAGCCGCGGCGGCGGCCCAGCAGGCCGCGCAGCGTCAGCCTGGCGACGGTCGGGTTCATGGTGGGTCGGCCTTCCTGGGGTCCGTGTGGGTCCGGTACGGCGTGCGGTTCGGCGTGCGGTTCCGGTTCAACGTGCGGTTCCGGTTCACGCGTCCGGATCCGGCTGCGGAGCCGGGTGCGGCTGTGCGTGCGGCTCCGGGCCGGTACGCCGGGGGCTAGGCGGAGACGAGGTACGAGAAGACGCTCTCCAGCGACTCGTCCGCGGGCGCCACGGTGTACAGCCGGATGCCCGCCTGCTGGGCGACCTTCGGCAACAGGGTGGTGAACCCCTGGAAGTTCACCGCCTGGATGCGCAGCGCCTTCTCCTGGAGGTCGAGCTCGATGCCGGCCGTCGACGGGTCGGCGATGAGCGCCGACGCCAGCCGGCGGTCGTCGCTGGAGCGGACCAGGTAGCGGTGCGGGCGGTCGGTCATCAGCCGGCGGATCTTCCGGAAGTCGCCGGAGGCGGCGTGCCGCCCGGCCACGACGACCTCGATGTGCCGGGCCAGCTGCTCGACCTCCTCCAGGATGTGCGAGGAGAACAGCACCGTGCGGCCGTCCGCCCCGAACCGGCGCAGCAGCTCCATCAGCTGGAGCCGCTGCCGCGGGTCCATCCCGTTGAACGGCTCGTCGAGCAGCAGCACGGCGGGGTCGTGGACCAGGGCCGACGCCATCTTGACGCGCTGCTTCATGCCCTTGGAGTAGGTGCCGGTCTTCCGCTCCTGCGCGTACTCCATCTCGACCAGGGCCAGCGCCTTGCGGGCGGCGGCACCCGGGTGGGGGAGTCCGTGCAGTTCGGCGTTGGCGAGCACGAACTCCCAACCGGTGAGGTAGTCGTACATCGACTCCCGCTCGGGGACGAGCCCGATCTGGCGGTACACCTCCTGGTTGCGCCAGATCGGCGCGCCGTCCAGGGTGACCGCCCCGGTGGAGGGAGCGAGGAATCCGCTCATCATGTGGATGAGGGTCGACTTCCCGGCACCGTTGGGACCGAGCAGACCCGTGACACCGGGACCGATCGCCATGCTGACGTCGTTGACGGCGACCACGTTCCCGAACCAGCGGGAAACCTTGTCGATGGTGATGGTGGCCATGGCGCCCTCTCAGATACTCGGTTGATCAGATGCCGCGGTAGCGGCGCAGCAGCAGCCGGTACGAACCCGCGACCATCACGGCGGCGACGGCGGCGAAGACGACCACACCCAGCCCGCCCGGCGCGTGCAGCCGCTCGGGACCGCTGCCGAGGTCGAACACCTGGTTGGTCAGGCTCTCCACGAGCGCTCCCGGCGAGAGCAGCGCGGCCCACTGCGCGGAGTCCGAGGCTCCTCCGTCGGCGGTGGTGCCGCTGATCCCGATCACGATCGCGACGACCACCGTGCTCACCGCCAGGTAGCCCATGATCGCGGCCACCCCGAAGCCGCGCCGCGGCGTGGCGGCGGCGATGACCACCGCGATCGAGGTCGGCACCAGCGCGTACAGGACCGCCGCGGTCAAGCCGTACAGGAAGTGCTCGGTCTCGTGGCCGAAGCTCAGCCCGCTCAGCAGCGCACCGACGTACAGCACCAGCAACGGCACCAGCATCAGGAGCAGTTGGGCGCAGACCATCGCGGCGTACTTGGCCCGGACGTAGTCGGCGCGGGTGATCGGGCGGGAGAAGTACAGCGGCACGGTGTGGTGCCGGAGGTCCCGCGAGAACAGCACCGGCGCCTGCGAGGCGAGGAAGATCGAGACCACCAGCCCGACCCCGCTCAGGTACTCCGCGTAGTCCATCGACAGCTTGTCCTGCCTGGCCACGACGGTGATCACGACGATCATCACGGCGGGCACGGCGGCCGCGCCCAGCACGAGCATCGGCAGCACCTTGGACTTGCCCGACCGCCCGAGGCCGTACGCGGCGCGCAGGCTCTGGGTGAAGAGCGAGCGCGTGGCGTACGCCCGGCCCAGCCGGGGGCCTGCGTAGCCCCGGTAGCCGATGTCGTGGATGACTCCGGTGTCGGTCGGCCTGGTGTCAGGAGACAGCGACATCTGCGGTACCCCCCTCGTTCTGCCGGCGGTCGCCGCCGGCCGGTGCCCTGTTCGCGACGCCGTCCGCATCGCCGTCGGCGCCATTGCCCGCGCCGCCGTCCGTGAACAGCTCGGCCACCCGGTGGCGGCGCTGCTCCAGCCGGACCAGCCCCAGGCCGAGGCCCGCGACCGCGTCCCGGATGGTGTCGTACGTGTCGTCACCGGCCAGCCGGACCAACAGGATCCGCGCCCCCTCCGTCTCCACCGCGAGCCCGGCCGCGGCCAGCCGCGCGCGCACGGCGGCGCTCGCGTCCAGCCCCGCGTCCTGCGGGTGGTCGGTCACCTCGACCGCCAGGGTGGCCGTCGCACCGGTGAAGGAGGCCGTCGACGAGGACCGCAGCAGCTTGCCGCCGTCGATGATCACCAGGTGGTCGCAGGTCCGCTCCAGCTCACCCAGCAGGTGGGTGGTGACCAGCACCGAGATGCCGAAGTCGGTGTGCACGCGGCGGATCAGCGCCAGCATGTCGTCCCGGCCGACCGGGTCCAGCCCGTTGGTGGGCTCGTCCAGCAGCACCAGCTTCGGGTCGTGCACCAGCGCCTGCGCCAGCTTGACCCGCTGCTTCATGCCCGTCGAGTAGCCGCCCATCGGCCGGTAGCGCTCCTCGTACAGCCCGACGTGCCGCAGCGTGTCCGCCGTCCGCTCGCGCGCCGCGGCGGCGGGCAGCCCCGCCATCCGCGCCATGTGCACCACGAACTCGGTGGCCGACACGTCCGGCGGCAGGCAGTCGTGCTCCGGCATGTAGCCGACCTGCTCGCGGATCTCCGAGCCCTGGGTGGCGATGTCGAGACCGAGCACCTGCCCGGTCCCCGAGGTCGCCGGGGCCAGCCCGAGCAGGATCTTGATGAGTGTGGACTTGCCCGCCCCGTTCGCCCCCACCAGACCGACCACCCCGGGCTCAACCTCTACGGTGAGCTGATCGAGGGCGGTGACCCGGGGGAACCTCTTGGTGAGGCCGTCCGTCTTGATGACAGTGGACACGTGGCCCAACGTAGTGCGCACCCGCCACCGGGGCCATGAGCTCCGATGACGAGCCTGTCTGCTGCTGCGGTATGACACCCGGGCCGTCGTCCCCTAGGGGATCCGCGCGGACCCCGCCCGCGGAGCCACCGGCCGGCTCCCCCGGCACGCGGGATCGGCCAGTGGCCGTCGGGTCCTTCGGACGCGCGGTCAGCCGAGCTGGGCGAGGCCCTCGGTGGCGATCCGCTCGAACACCGCCGGGTCGTTCTCGAAGATCGAGTCCGGCACCGGCCAGTGGATCACCAGCTCGGTGATCCCCAGCTCCCGGTACCTGCCCGCCCAGTCGACGAAGGCGTCCACCGAGGCCAGCGGCTTCTCCGCCGTGGACCCCTGGAGCAGCACCTTCTCCAGCTCAGCGGCGTCCCGCCCGGCCGCCTCGCAGGCCGCCCGGAGCTTCTCGACCTGCGCGGCGATCACGCCCGGCGCCTGCTCCACCGGCACGTCCGCCGGCCCGCGCGGGTCCCCGTACGTCACCCAGCCCTGCCCGTACTCCGCCGCCAGCCTCAGCCCGCGCGGTCCGGTCGCCGCCACGTAGAACGGCACCCGCGGCGTCTGCACGCAGCCGGGGATGTTCCGCGCCTCGACCGCCGAGTAGTACGTACCCTCGCGGGTCGTGGCATCGGTGCGCAGCAGCTCGTCCAGCAGCGGCAGGAACTCCCCGAACCGGTCCGCCCGCTCCCGCGGCGACCACGCCTCCTGGCCGGTCGCCGTCGCGTCGAAGCCGGTCCCGCCGGCCCCGATCCCCACGGTCAGCCGCCCGCCCGAGACGTCGTCGACCGTGATCAGCTCCTTCGCCAGCGTCACCGGATGCCGGAAGTTCGGCGAGGTGACGAGGGTCCCCAGCCGGATCCGCTCGGTCGCCGTGGCCGCCGCCGTCAGCGTCGGCACCGCGCCGAACCACGGTTCGTCCCGGAACGACCGCCACGACAGGTGGTCATAGGTGTACGCGGCATGGAACCCGAGGTCCTCGGCCCGCCGCCAGATCTTCTGCCCCTCACTCCACCGGTGGATGGGGAGGATCACCGTGCTCAGTCGCATACCCGGGACCCTATGCGGCCGACAGCGTTCCGGCGGTGTGCCCCCAGTCAAGAGGGCAGGGGTAGGCCGGTTGTCGCCAAGGTGCTCCGAAGGCGGCTGCGGAAGCCCGCAGGTCTCGCCTGATCTCCTCGGGGTTGCGGACCGGGCTTCGGTCTCCCGCGAGTCCCCGTTCGGGTGACATTCTGGCGGACGCGTCAGCGGTAGGAGACCATGAAGTACGGTTCCGTACGCCGTCGTGTGAGCCATGGGAGGTGCCGACGTGTCCTACGAGCCGAAGCTCGCTGCCGCGCTGTCCGGCGCCACCATGCGGCAGCTGTCCCACTGGCGCAGGGCCACAGGTCCGCGTGGCGCCGTCCTCGTGCCGGAAATCTCCGACTCCCGGCCGATCCTCTACTCCTTCCGGGACGTTGTCGCGCTTCGCATCTGCGTGAGGCTTCGGGAGGAAGCGTCGCTCCAGAAGATCCGCCGTGCTCTGGGCACCTTGCGCGACGATCTCGATGAACGTGAGCATCTGTCCAGCTACCGGCTCGTGGCCGGCGACAGCACGATCTACTTGGCGGATCCGGACCACGCCGTCGACCTCGTGGGCAAGCGGGGCAACGTGGTCATCCACGAGATGGTCGACGTCCTTCGGCCGTTCTATCGAGACGGCCGGAAGATCCCGGACCTGCTGCGTCCCAGGAATCATCTGTCCGTCGATCCCTCCGTTCGGGGTGGTGAGCCGGTCATCGAAGGAACGCGGATCCCCGCTTCGGAGGTCGCGGCTCTTCTGAGGGATGGCATCGGACCGGAGTCGATCAGGGACTTCTACCCCGGCGTCACCCCCGAAGCTGCTCGTGACGCGGCCGACTTCACCGACTATGTCGACAGTTACTCGGACGACGGCCCCCGGCAGGTCACCACTTGAAGATCCTGCTCGACGAGAACGTTCCCGTGCCATTGGCTCATATGGCTCGCTTGCTACTCAAGCAACACGAGCTTCAGCACGTGGCAGAGATCGTCGGCTGGGCAGGCACCAAGGACATCGAGCTCTTCGCGCGGGCCGCCTCAGCCGGCTTCCAGGTCGTGATCACCAACGACACCAAGCAGATGGCTCGCCCCCTGGAAGTCGCGGCGATCGCCGAATCGGGGCTGCACCGGATCGAGTACCGGCACAATCACAAGCACGGTGGCCTCGTGGGCCTGGGCGCGGCTGTCGCCACCGTGTGCGCCGGCCTGCCGCATGCGTTGACCGAACTCGAACGCTCACCAGGCCAGCTTCTGATATCCCTCACCTCGATCGACCCGTCGCACCAGAGCCGATTGCGGATCGTGGACCCCTCCACGGTTCCTCCGAAGCACTGGCCCGCGTCCGGGAGTGCGTGAGGAGCAGTCGTCAGTGCAGTCATGCCAGGTCAGGCCGTGATGCATGAACGAGGCTTGACCGAGGCCACCAGGGTCCCCAGCCGAATCCGCTCCGTCGCCGCCGCAGCCGCCGTCAACGTCGGCACCGCGCCGAACCACGGTTCGTCCCGAAAGCTCCGCCAGCTCAAATGGTCGTACGTGTAGGCCGCGTGGAACCCGAGGTCCTCGGCCCGCCGCCAGATCTTCTGCCCCTCGCTCCACCGGTGGATGGGGAGGATCACCGTGCTCAGTCGCATACCCGGGACCCTATGCGCATCGGTTCCGCCTGGGCGTCAACGAGCGGTGCCGGGCTGATCACCGGCATCCTCACACACGATGTACTACAGTTGCCTCATGGATACACCGCGTCCTGGCAGGACCCGAGTCACCAGCGTCTCCCTGCGGGCCGAGACCCTGGAGGCGATCCGCGCCCGCGCCGGCAAGCAGGGCATCTCCTCGTACATCGAGGAGGCCGTACAGCGACAGCTCCAGCGAGAAGCCGTCGACGAGTACATCGAGGCCGCCGAAGCCGAGCACGGACCGGTCGATCCAGCCGACGTGGCGGCCAAGGCCGAGCGCATCCGCGCCTACCACGCCGCCCACCGCGGCGAATCCTCCCCGGCGAACGCCGCGTGAGCGGCACGCTCGTTCTTGACAGCGAGGCTCTCTCCAAGCTTTCCCGGCGGCATAGAGACATGACTGTGTGGCTGGACGTCGCCCGCACGCTGGATCTTCTGGTGGTGACGAGCGCGGCGACGTTGGTGGAGGCGCGCGACCCCAAGGTGCCGCAGGCGGCGTTCGACCACGCGGTCTCCCTCGCCAAGGTGCGGCCCGTCACGGAGGAGATTTCACGGGCGGCGAGCAAGCTCCTGGCAGCCGAGGGGCTTCACGGCCACAAGTACGCCATCGACGCGATGCTCGCGGCCTCCGCTCACGTGGAGCACGGCGACGTGACGGTGGTGACCAACGATGTCGATGACCTGCGCCGCCTGTGCCACCGCCGTATCGCGGTCCAGCAGATCTGACCGATCGGACCGGCTTGGCATGCCTGAAGCGGCCCTGCGGTCGCATTCTCGCAGCTCAGCCCGTGATACGTGAACGAGGCTTGACCGAGGTGACCAGCGTGCCGAGGCGGATCCGCTCGGTCGCCGTGGCCGCCGCCGTCAGCGTCGGCACCGCCCCGAACCACGGCTCGTCCCGGAACGACCGCCACGACAGGTGGTCATAGGTGTACGCGGCATGGAACCCGAGGTCCTCGGCCCGCCGCCAGATCTTCTGTCCTTCGGCCCACCGGCGGATGGGCAGGATCACGGTGCTCAGACGCATGCCAGGCGTAGCGGAGCCTGGCTGTTCCGCTGGCTTCCCGCAGGTCAGACCATGACATGACTGCTGTTGTACGGAGTGAGGACGAGGCGTTGTTGCGAGGTCTGATCGAGCGAAGTTCCGAACTCAAGGGCGACCTCGTCGTCTTCGCCCGGAGCGCGCGCTTCGACCGGTGGTTGAACCCCCTCCTACTGGAGGCAGCGGGCCCCGAAGGGCAGTTGGACGAGGGCGCGGCGATCAGGATCATCGACCACTTCATCCTCCGGTACCGCTTGCCGGACGATTCGACCGTGGTGGACCGGTTCGTCGCCGGACGGCGGGACTTGACCGAGGCCGACCGGGCAATGCTGCTCGGCTGGCGTGACCCGGTCGAGGGCGTCTTCGAGGTCCGGTGCAAGGACGGGGACGCCGTCGTCCTGCTGAACCTGGTCGACGACCTGGAGTACCGCACGTACTCGAACGTCGGGCGGGCGGCGTTCCGGGGAGTGTCGAAGGGCGGATTCCTCCTCGCGTGCGTGGTGCCCGTCCACTCGGCAGACGGGACGTGGCTGATCTCCGGGGCGATGTCGTACTACCCCAGGTCCAGCGCCGCCGACATCGCCCGGGCCGCCCTGCAGTTGGCGACCGGCCACCCCGAACTGGTCTTCCGCAACCCCGAGAAGATCGAGCAGGGATGGGCGTCGATGCGGGAGGACCGGGCCGCGTTCATCTCGTTCTGCGGCAGCGACGAGCTGGTCCTTCCGCCGGCCGAGGTCGAAGAGCGTCTCAACGCCTACTACCGGCACCGCCAGGAGGCCGCCGTCGCCGAGCGGCCCGAGCGGGCCCGGGGCAGGCGGTTGCCGGGAATCGATCTGCCGGCCTTCTCACTGCCGCGAGCCCTCGCGGACTCGGACACGGTCGGCGTCATCTACGACGAGGTCGACGGACTCAATTTCTACGCCGACTACGGGATGCTGCGGAGCCTCTTCGGCGACCCGGCCCGCGCGGGTCGCCGTCAGTACCAGGACGTGCTGCGCGCCTACCTGCGCGAGGAGTCGATCGCGCCGCTGCCGATCCGCCGCTTGGCCGCTGCCCACCCGGAGACGGTCGACGCGGTGTTCCGGAAGCTGCTGCGAAAGCCCGGGTTCACCTGGAGCGAGCACGGTGAAGACCTGTTGCGCCGACGCAAGCCCTGGTACTACGAACGGGAGCCCCGTCCTGGCGTCTCAGTGATCGGCGAGCGCCTCGGCGAGCTCGCCGCCGGCACCGGACGGCAGAGGTTCACCAGGGCGCGGCGCCCCTCGACGCCCTCGTCGGGGTGAAATGCCGGCGCGCCCGATGCCAGTGCGACGTGAGGTGGTCGCCACCGCCGAGTCGGGCCTGCGGGGTCAGGGGTGGGGGCGCTGGGCGGGGAGGCGGACGGGGGTGGTCGGGGTGCCGCGGCGGGCGAGGTCGGTGAGGGTCTCGAAGAGGATGTCGCCGATCAGGACCGGTTCGCGGGACGGCGACGGGTCCTCCTCGGGAGTGGTCGGTGGGCGCTCGTCTCGAAGCTGGCGAGTTGGCATGGCTCTTCCTGCCGACGGGGTGGCCGTGGAGAGTCCTGCCCGGTCAGCGGGGGCGGGACACCCCGGGAACAGGCGAATCGGCCGGAACTGGCGCAGCGGGGACCGAAACGTGGCCGCGCCGCGCGTGCTTACGGCGGCCGAATACCGGCCGGGGGTATTCTCGGGCGCGTGACGGCAGACGGTGGGCGGGCGCGGGTGCGGGCGGGGGTGCGGCACGGGGCCGTGGCCCGGTCGCTGCTGCTCTGCGCGCTGCTCGCCGGGCTGTTCCTGATGCACGGCTCGCCGACGGCGGCCGGGGGCTGCCACCCGCCGGCCGCGCCCTCGGTGCCGACGGTCGCCGGGCACCACCACGCGCCGGACGCGCCCGACGGGCCGCCCGGGAGCGACCCCCGGGCGGCCGGGCCGCGAACGGCTCACGGGGACGCGCCGCAGGCGGCGTCCTGCGTCACCGCCCGCGACCGGGACGGCGCCGGGCTGCCCGCCTCCCCGCTGTCGGCCGGGGCGGCCGTCGTGCTGATCGCGCTGCGCCCGCCGGACGGGCCGCGCGGGCGGCGGGCCGACGGTCCGCGTGCTCCGCCCGCCGGACGGCGGCTGCTCTCCCAGGTGTGCGTCTCCCGGACCTGACCGGGCCCGCGCCGGGCTCCCCGTCGACGGGGCCCGGGCGCGCCGCGTCCTGCCCGCACACACCGGAAGACACCTCGAACGATGACTCACCACTCCCGTCCGCACGCCCGCCCCCGCGCACGCGCCCTGGCGCTCGCCGCAGGCGCCGCCGCCCTGGCGGTCACGCTGACCGCCTGCGGCTCCGCCGCGACGAGCGGGACCGACCACGGCGGGGCGGCGCACGGCACCACCACGGCCGCCGCCGCCCCCACCGCCGGTACCACCACCACGGCCGCCGCCACCGGCGCCCACCAGAGCCACGGCGTGCCCGCCGTGCCGGAGCCGGCCGCCTCCTCCACCCCCACGACGGCCGCCCCGTCCGCCGAGCGGAACGGCTACCGCCTCACCTCCGACACCGGGACGCTCGCTGCGGGGACCCCCGCCGCGTACCGGTTCGCCGTCACCGCGCCGGACGGCACCCGGCTCACCGCCTACCGGACCGAGCAGACCGAGCGGATGCACTTCTACGCCGTCCGGTCGGACCTGACCGGCTTCCAGCACCTCCACCCCGAGATGGCCGCCGACGGCACCTGGACCACCCCGCTGGCCGCGCTCACCCCCGGCACCTGGCGGACGTACGCCTCGTTCGTCCCGGACAGCGGCCCCGGCAGCGGCAGCGGCCTGGTGCTCAGCCGGACGGTGACCGTCCCCGGCGAGGGCGCCGACGCCGCCGCCGGGCTGCCCGCCGCGACCGGCACCACGACGGTGGACGGGTACACCGTCACGGTCGAGGGCTCCCCGGTCGCGGGCAGGGCGGGCGAGCTGGAGGTGACCTTCGCCAGGGACGGCGCCCCGGTCACCGACCTCCAGCCGTACCTGGAGACCTTCGCCCACCTGACCGCGTTCCGCGCCGGTGACCAGGCCTTCGCCCACCTCCACCCGGAGACGAGGACGGAGGCGAACGGCACCGGCGGCCCGACGCTGACGTTCCACGCCGAGATGCCGGCCGCCGGGGACTGGCGGCTCTTCCTGCAGTTCCGGACCGGCGGGCAGCTGCACACCGCCGGCCTGACCCTCACCGTGGCGTAGCACCGCCGCGGCACCGCACGGCACCACGGCGCCACGGCACCACGGCACCACGACAGCACGGCGCCACCCACCGCACGGCCGGACACCCGGACGCCGGGAGGTCACCGCGACGAGGGCCACATCGGCCCCCGCGCCGGTGACCTCCCGGCACCGGTGGGCGAAGATGGACCGGTGACCACACCGCGCACCGCTCCCCGGCTGATAGCCACCGACCTGGACGGCACCCTGCTCTGCTCGGGCGGAACCGTCACCGAGCGCACCGCCGCCGCCCTGGCAGCCGCGGAGGCGGCCGGGGTCCAGGTGGTGTTCGTGACCGGCCGCCCGCCGCGCTGGATGAAGCAGGTGAGCACGCACATCGGCGGCCACGGGGTGGCGATCTGCTCGAACGGCGGCGCGGTGGTGGACGTGCGGCGCGGCGAGCTGCTGGAGTCGTTCCCGCTGGCGGCCGAGGCCGCGCTCGCCGTGGTCGAGCGGCTGCGGAAGAAGCTCCCGGGCACCGCGTTCGCCTTCGAGTACCCGGCCGGGTTCGCCCGCGAGCCCGGGTACGAGGTCCGGATGTGGGGCCAGGACGAGAACCACCCGATCGGTCCGGCGGAGGAGCTGCTGGGCACGGGCGGGGCGGTGCAGGGGCTGTTCAAGCTGCTCGCCAAGCACCCGGACCTGGACCCGGACAAGCTGCTCGGCGAGGCCCGGGAGGCGGCCGGCCACCTGGCCGAGATCACCCGCTCGGCGCCGATCCCGCTGCTGGAGATCAGTGCGCCCGGCGTCACCAAGGCCAGCACGCTGGCTCGTTGGTGCGCGGCGCGCGGGATCGACCGGAGCGAGGTGGTGGCTTTCGGCGACATGCCGAACGACCTGGAGATGCTCGCCTGGGCCGGCACCGCGTACGCCGTGGCCAACGCCCATCCGCAGGTGCTGGCGGCGGTGCCGCTGCACACCGTGAGCAACGAGCAGGACGGTGTGGCGGCGGTGCTGGAGCAGCTGCTCGACCACCCCCGACGCTGACCCCGGCCCGACCGTCCCCACCGCCGGCCCCGGCCACCGTCACCGTCACCGGTCCACCGTCCCCGGCCCGCCGAGCGGTCGTCCGGGCCCCCGAACGACCGCACCGGCCGGCGGAAGGGACCCGCCGGCCGGTGCACGAGCGACTCCCGCGGGAAGCCCCCCGCAGGGGACTTCCGCAGGGCTCCGGGGGACTACCCGAAGCGCCCGTTGACGTAGTCCGAGGTCCGCTGGTCGCGCGGGTTCTGGAACACCTGCTCGGTCGGACCGGCCTCCACGATCCGGCCGGGCGTGTCGTGGGTGGCCAGGAAGAACGCGCAGGACTGCGAAACCCGCTGCGCCTGCTGCATGTTGTGGGTGACGATCACGATGGTGAGCCGCCCGCGCAGCTCCGCGATGGTCTCCTCGACGCGCCGGGTGGAGGTCGGGTCGAGCGCCGAGCACGGCTCGTCCATCAGCAGGATGTCCGGCGAGACGGCCAGCGACCGTGCGATGCAGAGGCGCTGCTGCTGTCCGCCGGAGAGCGAACCGCCGGGGGTGTGCAGCCGGCTGGCGACCTCGTCCCAGAGGCCGGCCCGGCGCAGGCTCGTCTCCACCAGGTGCTCGCGCTCGTCCCTGGCGACCTTGATGCCGGCCAGCTTCAGCCCGCTGGAGACGTTGTCCTGGATGGACATCGCCGGGAACGGGTTCGGCCGCTGGAACACCATGCCGATCCGGCGGCGGACCTCGGTCGGGCGCCGGCCGGGCCGGTAGACGTCGTCGCCGTCCAGCAGCACCTCGCCGGAGAGCGCGGCGCCGCGGATCATCTCGTGCATCCGGTTGAGGATGCGCAGGTAGGTGGACTTGCCGCAGCCGGACGGGCCGATCAGCGCGGTCACCTCACCGGCCGGCATGGCGAGCGAGACCCGCTCCAGCACCTTGTGGGAGCCGAACCAGGCGGAGACGTCACGGGTCTCCAGCCCGGCCAGCACGGGCTCCTCGCCGTGGGTCTCGTAGTGCGCGTCCTGCGGGTACAGCAGCTGCTGCCCCTCGTACCCGGCGTACGCGCCGGGGCCGGGCGGGACGGCGGGAAGGGTGATCGTGGTCTCGGACGGTCCGGCCCCCGTGGCCTGGCCGGGCGGTACGTCGGTCATCGGTGCATCCGTCATCGGTACGGTCCTCCGGGCGCGCGTCAGTAGAGGTTGGGCAGCAGGGCGGCGGCGTTCTCGTAGACCGCCCAGAGCAGCGCGCCGACCACCGGCGCGAGGCTGAGGTAGGCCGCCGAGCGGTGCCAGTACCGGGCCAGCACGATCGCGGCGACCACCGCGCCGAGCAGGCCGAGCGTCCACAGCTGCAGCGTGGCCAGCGCGCCCTTGTCGGCGGCCAGCGCCTTGTCGTAGGGCACGGTGCGGGGCCGGCCGCCCGGGTTGGCCTGCGGCTCGCCGTCCAGCCGGGCGCCGATCATCACCGTCGATCGCGGGATCCAGTCGGAGTCCCCGGTGACCAGCACCATCCGGTTGCGGGCCGGGTCCGCGATCGGGTGGTCCTCGTCGCCGTACACGTTGACGGTGTAGGTGAACTTGCCCTGCCCGGTGGTGGCTTCGATCTTGTCCCCGACCCGGAGCTTGGTCAGTTCGGCGAACGGCGCCCCGAAGGTCGCGCCGCGGCCGAAGAGCACCGCGACGCCGGTCTGCCCGGGCAGCGCGGTGTCCCGCCGGTGGCCGGGACCGCGCATGAGGTCCCGGCCGGTGGTGCCCTCCACCACGACCACGTGGTGCAGCCCGATCGCCGGGATGTCCAGCAGCGCGACCGGATCGCCGTTCCCGGCCGCGCCGGTCGGGGCGGTGGCCTTGGCCAGCTGGTCCCGGAAGGACTTGTAGGCGGTCGACTGGAAGTGCTTCTCCTGGACGTGCGAGAGGGTGAAGAGGTAGCCGACGAAGCCCAGGGTGAGCGCCGCCAGCAGGCTCACCGCCCAGGCCCCCTGGAGGAACCGGATCCGCCCTGCGGTCCGCCCGGGGCCGGACGGCCCGTCCGGCCCGTCCGGCTTGGGCGCGGTCCCGGGGATGTCCGGCTCGACGGCCGGGGCCGGCGCGGGCTGCGCCGGGGCCGTCGGCTTCTCCAGCGCCGGGGCCGTCATGACCGGCCGCCGTTGTTCGCGCGACGGCGCAGCAGGCGCCGTCCGAGCAGCGGCGGGACGATCACCACGGCGAGCAGTTCGAGCGCGGTGAGGGTGCTCAGCGTCCAGTCCTCGGGGCGGCCGCCGACCTCCACGACGTTGGCCGCGACCTCGGTGGCGGCACCGCCGCGGCCGCGCGCGACCACCTGACCGGTCTGCGGGTCGACGACGTCCTCGGCCGCGGCCTCGCCCTCGGCCGGAGCGCCGTTCGGGTCGGCGGCCGCGGCGGGATCCCCGGGCGCGACCTCGCCCGTGCCGCCGGTGGCCGCCGCACCGCCGGTGGCCGCGGCGCCGCCGGCTGCCGCACCGCCCGCTGCCGCACCGCCCGCGCCGGTGGAGCCGGGTGTCTGGGTGTTGCCGGTCTTGCCGGTGCCTGCCTTGTTGCCGGTGGTCCCGGTGGAGCCGGTGGCTGCCGCGCCGCCGCCGGTCGCCGCCGCGCCGCCCGAGGCGGCGGTGCCACCCGCTGCCGCGCCGCCGCCGGTGGCCGCGGCCCCGCCGGAGCTGCCGCCCGAGCTGCCGGCGCCGCCCGTCGACGGCTTGCCGTCCACGATCTTGCAGTCCAGCGGCTGGCCCTTGGCGTCACAGGCGCTGGGCTGCGGCGCGCTGTCCAGGATGGTCAGCCGGCCGGCGGCGTTGAAGGTCGGGTTGTTGCAGTTGGAGAGGGTGTTGGGGTCGACCGGGCTGGCGTTGCCGGGGATGTGCTGGGCCTGGAGCAGTCCGCCGCGGACCAGGCCGCGCGGGATGGGCGAGTAGCCGAGGTCGTCGGCCTCGCCCTGGCCCTGGCAGAGCACGTAGGAGAGGAACTTGCTCAGTGCGCCGCCCTTGTCGTTGCTGAAACGCGGGAGCGCCTTGAGGGAGTTGGCCCGCGGCACCACCAGGTAGCTGTAGCTGGAGAGCGGGTAGGAGCGGGCGTCCGAGTTGGTGTAGACCTCGTCCAGGTTCTGCTGGAGGTAGTTCGGGTCGTCCGGCGAGGTGTTGTCGTCGACACCGCGGATCTTCGCGGCGGTGAGCGCGATGGCGACGTTGGGGGCGGTCGGCAGGACGTAGTAGCCGGCCGGGTTGAGGACCTTCACCACCGGCCAGTCGCTGCGCTTGGCGAACGCGTACTCGTCGTAGCCGATGGTGCCGTCGCCCGAGCTGGCCTTGATGTAGCCGGCCACCGTGTCCGAGCCGTTCTGGGCCGTCATCCGGCCGGACGGCGGGAAGAACTCGGTGAACTCACCGCAGGAGACCTTGTTGACGGACTTGCAGTACTCCTCCCACTGGGCGGGGAAGGTGTGGCTCATCCACCGGGTGAACTGGGCCGTCGCGCCGGAGCCGTCCGAACGGATCACCGGGGTGATCGGCAGGTTGGGCAGCGTCCTGCCGTAGTCGGCGGTGACCTTCGGGTCGTTCCAGTTGGTGATCTTGCTGGTGAAGATGTCCATGATGGTCTGGGGCGAGAGCCGCAGGTCGCGGACCTGCTTGCCACCGATCTTCAGGTTGTACATCAGCGCCGTACCACCGGCGGTGATCGGGACGTAGGAGTAGCCGTACACCGGGTTCTCCACGCCGCCGCCGCCGCTGCGCAGGACCTCCTCGCTCGCACCGGTGTCGATCTTGGTGCGGAACGGCACGTCGGAGGCGGTGAAGTCGTTCTGGCCGATGGACCACTCCTGGCGGCCGCGGGCCGAGCCGACGGCGCTGAAGTCGATCTGGATGCCCTGGGGCCCGACGTCCTGGCGCCACTGGTCGATCGCCGGGTACGCCCAGCTGGAGCCGCTGGCGGTCAGCGCGACGGCCGCGTGCGCCGGGGTGGCCTGCCCCAGCAGCAGCGAGCCGGCCGCGAGCAGGGTGGACATCAGCACGGCCAACGGGCGTGCCAGGGGGCGGCGTTCGGCCTCCCGCGACATGGGAACTCCTCCGGTACTGAGGGTGGTCAATCGGAACATCAGTGCTCCACGGTGGCGACGACGGGACCGCCGAGGTGGGCGGGGGTGGGCTGCTCCGGCCGGGGGGCCCGAGCGGGTTGGGCGGCGCGGGCGAGCTTGCGCTTCTGGCGCCGGCTCATCTCTCCGGGGCCGCGACCGCCGAGCAGACGCGCGGTGACGAAGAGGATCATCACCACCGCCATCAGGGTCAGACCGGCGGCGAAGGCGCGCGCGGTCATCTCGGGGACCGGCAGCTTGACGTAGCTCCAGATGTAGAGCGGCAGCGAGATCTGCTGCCCCTCCAGGGGGTTGGCGTTGAGGCGCGAGGTGAAACCGGCCGTCAGCAGGACCGGCGAGGTCTCGCCCACCGCGCGCGCCATGCCCAGCACGACGGCGGTCACCAGACCGCGCCGCGCGGTCGGCAGCACGACGTTCCAGACGGTCCGCCACTGGCTGCCGCCGAGCGCGTACGAGGCCTCCCGCAGGGTGCCCGGCACCAGGCGGATGACGACCTCGGCGGCCCGGGTGACGATCGGCATCATCATCACCATCAGCGCCAGGGAGGCCGCGAAACCGCTCTTCTCGAACCCGAAGGTGAGGATGACGACGCCCAGGATGAAGAGGCCCGCGACGATCGACGGCAGCGCCGTCATCGCCTCCACCAGCGTCCGGACCGGACGGGCCAGCCGGCCGCCGATCTCCGACATGAAGACGGCTGCGGCGATGCCCAGCGGAACGGCGAACAGCGTGGCCAGGCCGAGCTGTTCGAGCGAACCGACGACCGCGTGGAGTGCGCCGCCGGAGGTGATCGGGGAGAGCGAGGCCGTGCTCACCATCGTCTCGGTGAAGAAGTTGGTGTGCTGGGCCGCCTCGAACCCCTTCGAGGCGACGTAGCCGATCTGGTCGGCGATCAGCCCGACGACGAACAGGCCGGAGCTCCAGGCGACCACGGCCACCAGTCGCTCACGGACCAGGAGCGGGCCCCACTGCATCCGGCCGAGGAGGAAGTAGCCGACGAGGAAGAGCACGTACCAGCAGAACAGGAAGCCCAGGGCGCCGCTGAACGGGAGCACCCGCTCGTACAGCACCCAGTCCAGTCCCAGCGCGCCGACCAGCGCGCCGGCGATCGTGAAGAAGTCGTCGCGGGTGGTCCCGCCGAGCTTCAGTTTCCGCTCCGGACGCAGGTCCTTCCGGTCCGGTTCGGCGTGCGGCTCGTCCGGCAGGGGCGTCGCGGGTGCCACGGCGGGCGGCCTGTCGAGGGTGGTCATCGGTGCGTCCCTTCACGGCGGAGCGGAAGCGGTCGGCGGGCCCGGCGGCGGGTGCTCCGGCCCGCCCCGGGGTCCTGGTCGGCCGCGGCGCCCTTTCGGGGCGGCCGCCCCCGGTCGGTCGTGCTTCTCTGGTCGGCCACGGCTCAGTCCACCGTCGCCGAGCCGGAACGGGAGCGCGAGATCACGAAGCTCGCCGCCACGTTGACCAGCAGGGTGATCCCGAACAGGACCAGGCCGGCCAGCATCAGCGCGGAGAGAGCCAGCCTGTCCGACTCGCCGAACCGCAGCGCGATCAGCGCGGAGATCGAGTTGCCGCCGTTCTCCAGCACGTGGGTCATGGTCTTGAAGCTCGGCGAGATGATCAGCGCGACGGCGATGGTCTCGCCCATCGCGCGGCCGAAGCCGAGCATCACGGCCCCGATCACACCCCCGCGCCCGAACGGCAGGACCACCGTGCGCACCATCCCCCAGCGGGTGGATCCGAGCGCGTACGCGCCCTCGCGTTCGCCCTGCGGGGCCTGCGAGAACACCTCACGGCTGAGCGAGATGATGATCGGAATGATCATCAGGGAGACCACCACGCCCGCGACGAAGGTCGACGAGGTGTAGGAGGTGGCGATGTCTCCGGTGCGCACCTTGAGGAAGGGGATCACGTCACCGAGGTGGTTGGAGGCCCAGCGCGCGAGCCCGATGATCTGCGGCTGGAGGAAGAACAGCCCCCAGAGCCCGTAGACGATGCTGGGGATCGCCGCCATCAGGTCGACCAGTGAGATCAGCGTCGCGCGCAGCCGCACCGGTGCGTACTCGGAGATGAAGACCGCCGTGGTGATGGCGACCGGAACGGCGATCGCCAGCGCGATCACGGCGATCAGGATGCCGTTCGGCAGAACGGCCGCGATGCCGAAGTTACCGGCCTGGGTCTGCCACTTCTGTTCCGTGAAGAAGTCGAAACCGACCACGCGCAGGGCATCGGCGCCGCGCAGGATCAGGAAGAACGCGATCAGCCCCATGATCACGAAGACCGAGAGGCCCGCGGTCCGCAGCATGCCGCGGAACACCCGGTCGCCGGGCGTGGCGGGGGCGGTGATGGTGCGGGGTACGTCGGGGTCGGGCTGGCGTGGAGCCTCGGCGAACGGTGCCGCGGGCTCGGCGGCGGCTGTCATGGTCTGCTCTCCGGCGCACTCGGTGGGAACTGCTCGGTCCAGGGATCACGGTGGTCGGGGGAGAACGCCGGGCGCGATTCCCCGGGGAAGGGCGCCCGGCGACGGGAAGCGGACTCGGCGGGGCCGGGACGGCGGCCCCGCCGAGTCCTCACCGACCGGGCGGCGTCAGGGGCTGCGGCGGATCCGCGCCCAGACCCCGCGGGTGGCGGCGGTCAGCCGCGCGCCGGCCGGGGTACCGCCCAGAACGAGCGCCGCCGGGCCGCCGACCAGCAGCACCAGGCCGGCGATCAGGGCGATCGGCAGCAGCAGCCGGGCACTGCCCGAGCGGTCCGCCGACGGCGAACCGGCCGCCACCGGCGCCGCCGCGAGCGGCCCGCTGTTCTGGCTCGGTGCGGCGCTCGGCGCCGGCTTGGCGGCGGCCGGTGCGGTCGCCGCCGGAGCGGGCGCGCCGCCCGCCGTTGCGCCGGAACCGCCGGTGGCCGAGCCGCCGACGCCTCCCGACGTGCCGGAGCTCCCCGACGTGCCGGAGCCGCCGGACGTGCCCGAGGTGCCGGACGTGCCCGACGAACCGGAGGACGAGGCGCTGCCGTCCGTCACCGGCGTACCCGTCGTCCCGGTACTGCCCGTCGTGCCGGTGCCCCCGGTCGTGCCGGTGCCGCCCGTGCCCGAGCTGCCGCCGGTCGAAGTACCACCGGTCGACGTGCCGCCGGTCGTCCCGGCCCCGCCGTCCGTGCCACCGGTCCCGGAGGGGTTCTCCCCGCCGCCCGGTGTGGTCGGCGGCTTCTGGTTGCCCGGCCACTTGCCGTCCTGCGCGGTCACGTGCTGGACCGCGTCCTGGGCCTGCGCCCGCTGCTCCTTGGTCAGCGCGAGGAAGCCCTCGGGCAGCCGGCCCGGCTCGACGCCGTACAGCTGGCCGGTGTCGGTGACGGTCTTGAGGAACGTCCCGATCGCCGCCGCCTTCTCCGCCGGCACACCGCCGGTCGGCACCATCGCGTACTGCACCGTGGTCAGCGGGTACGCCCGCTGGTCACGGGCGTAGGCGCTGTCCGCGGCGCCGTAGGGCAGCAGCTGCGTCCCGGTCGCGGGGTCCACCGGCATGTCCGCGACGGCGGACTGCAGGGTGTCCCGGGACGGCGAGACGAAGGCACCGGCCGCGTTCTTGAGCGAGGCCTCGGGGATCGCGTAGGCCTTCGCCTGGGCGCTGTCCAGGATCGCGAACAGCATCCGCTCGCCGATCACCTGCGGGTAGAACGACGGGTGGTTGCCCTGGGCGTCCGGGTTGGCCTGCTTGGCCGTCACCTGGCCCTGCTGGATGAACCGCAGCACCTGGTTGAGGCTGGTCTGCAGCGGGTTCCACTCGAACTGCTTCCAGTGCTTCACGTGATCCGGCAGCGGCGTGCCTCCGGGCGTCTCCACCCCGCCGCTGTCGTCCTCCCGGACCAGCTGGTCGGTCGGGTAGCCGCCGAACTCGGGCCGCATGTAGCGCGTGTTGACCCGGGTGCCCCAGGGGTCCTGCTCGCCCTCCAGGAACCGCGCCGCCTCCGGGTCGCTCGCGATCCAAGAGGTCAGCTGGTAGGTCAGGTCGGTCGAGGTGCCCAGCACGATCGGCAGGGACTTCTCCGGGCCGCCGCCGCACTCGGGCCAGGCGAGGCCGCTCGTCGGGGGCAGCGGGTTCAGCGAGCGGAACTCCTCGTCGGCGAAGATGCAGTTCGGGTTGTTGCCGACCGTGGGCATCTCGATCCCGGGGGCCCGGTAGCTCTGGGTCAGCAGCTTCGCGACCAGCCGGGCGTTGAGCTTCATGTCCCGGATCTGCCGACCGGTCGGCGAGTCGACCAGGAAGGCCACCGAGATCCCGGTCGTCGCCAGCGGCGCGTAGACGTACGGCCGCGTCGGCGGATCCCGGTCAGGGATCGCGGTGAGGCCGACGTCGCGGGTCCCCCGCAGGAACGACTGCCGGGCCTGCGGCTCGCCGCCACCGGAGGAGTACTGGACGGTCAGCGGGGTCTTGCCGAGGCACAGCCCCGTGATCCACTGCTGCATGGCGCGGTTGAGCATCTCAAGGCCGGACACCACGAAGTCGTTGGCCCGGACGCCGCAGTCCTCGGGAGTGGCGTTGAAGGTGAGCGGGATGACGACCCGGTTGGCCCACGCGCACTGCTCGTTGCCGTTCATCCCCGTGAACGGGTTCTCGTACCCGGTCATGATCACGTCGGTGGCCGTGTAGAAGATCGCCCCGTCGTTGTCGATCGTGTGGTCGGCGCAGTCCGGCTGGCCGTTCCGCATCCCGTAGAGGTCCAGCGGATCGCCGCCGTAGTTGGCCTCGACCACGATCGAGCAGGGGTGGGCGGCGTCGCAGCCGAGCGAGGGGCTCAACCGCGAGGACCGCACCTCGATCGGCGCCGTACCGGAGCCGTCCGCCCCGGTGACCGCGATCGCCATGTTGCTCGGCAGGTCGGGGGCGGTGGTGCCCTGGGGGGGGTACTTCTGCTCGAAGCCGGCCGCCGGGTCGGCACCGAACATGGTGCTGCCGTAGCAGTCCATGACCTTCGGGTCGGTCCCGCGGCACTGGTAGATCCGGACCGGGTACATCACCTGGTCGGAGTTCTGCTGCACGGCCGTGGCCTGTTCCCCGGTCCTCAGCACGCTCGGCGTGAAACCGCTCCAGGAGACCTGGATCACCTGGTCGGTGAGGCTCTCCGTCTGCGAGACGGTGACGCTCCCGTTGGAACCGTACGTTCCCGTACCCGGCTCCGCGCCCGGTATCCAGACCTTCGGCCCGGTCACCGTCTTCGCCGAGGCCGCCAGGGCCTGCGGGGCGGTGCCGAGCCCGATCGGCACCGTCACCAGGGCACCCACCACGGCGAGGACGAGTGTGAGCGAGGGTAGTCGCCGGCGCCACCGCCCTCTTTCTCTCGGGTCGGGTACGCGGATTCTCATGGCGGGTACCTCCGGGAATCGCGAGCCGCACACGAGGGCGGCACGAGGGAATGGTCGCGTTGAGGGGTGACGGCTCCGGTTGCCTACTATTCGGCCATCCGGACATGGCCGGATCAGGTCGACCGGATGTACGAGAACACAACGCGACGACTCCGTACCGGAGTTGGGAACTCCGCATACGAGCGGGCCCGCGCCGGAGCGCGGGCCCGTCATGGTGCGGCGATCACTGACGGGCCGCGGTTCAGCTGCCCTGAGTGAACGTCAGGGCGAAGGTCCCGACCGACTGGCCGGCCTTGAAGAAGCTGGTCTTGAGCTTGGAGTCCAGGTACTCCGCGCCGGCGGCGTCCAGCTGGAGGTCGGAGGTGTTGAGCGTCTGGACGGCGCCGTTGCGACCGATCTGGCTGTCGCCGGCCGGGTCCAGCAGGACGACGGGCGCGGTGCCGCCGACCGGCACGCCGGAGATCTGCCAGGAGTCGACACTGAAGTGGAGCTGCTTGAAGGTGGCGCTCTTGCCGGTGAAGACGTTGATGAAGAGCAGGCCGCCACCGAGGTCGATGTCGCCGTAGTAGCCGGAGAGGTTCGCCGAACCGCCGGTCACCGGGAAGGTGGTGGAGATGCCCGTGGTGCTGTCGTACGACGGGGCGGCGGTCGGCAGCGGGATGACGACGATGCCGTTGAGCGCCTGGTCCTTCAGGAAGGTGGTGCTGGAGTTGACCACCGCGCTGCCGGTGGACGGCGTGCTCGCCGGGGCCGTGTCGGCGACGGCCGCACCACTCATGCCGGTGACGGCGAGGACGACGGCGGTACCAGTGGCGGCGAGACGGGCGCGGGTACGGGACATGCTGGACTCCTAAGGAGAGGTGAAAGGTTGTGCTGGGTGGAGCAGACGACCAGGAGGTCGCCTCGTCGGCACCGGCCCCGCACTGCCCGGCGGGGTCGGCGGCCGAAGATCTGGCCCGGGAACGGCGCCGCGGCCCGGCTGCGGGCCCGGCGGCCGGTGCGCCCGGCGCGGCCGGAAGCCGGTCAGGAGAGGGTGCCGCAGAGGCCGGCGGGCAGCGGGAGGAAGCCGTGGGTCTTGATGTCGGTCACCGCGGTCGCGTTCCCGCAGATCCAGCCGGTGGTCCCGAGGAAGTTCCGTAGGGCGGTGCCCTGGGGGGTGGTCGCGACGTAGGCGGCCTGCCGGACCACGTCGTGCACCAGCCCCCCGTAGAGCGACCCGGCGAACGGCGCGTTGATCGCGGTGGTCGTGGTGTCGACCGGCGGGATCCCGTTCACCGCGCGGACGGTCAGCGAGCCCGGCGCGTCGCCCGGGAGGCTGCGGCCGAAGTACACCTGGCCGATGTAGTGGCCGACCGAGTAGGGGAACACCGCGTCCGGGTCGTTGAGCAGCGGGTGGAGGCCCTGGTTCTCGACCGGGGTGGTCGTGACACACCCGCCCGGGATCACCGAGGTGCCTCCGCCGACGGCCCTCAGGAAGCGCAGCCGGGTGCCGGAGTCGGCCGGCGGCAGGAAGGGCTTGATGACGGCGTTCGGCAGCAACGGGTTGATCTGCTGCCAGTTGGTGAAGGTGCACTCGTAGATGCCCTTCAGCTCGGTCGAGGTCAGACCCACCGGCGCGTTGCCGCCCGACGTGGCCGCCCAGGAGACCGCGTCCTTGGCCAGGGCCACGAAGCTGTTGGTCGTGGGGTCGGAGGGCAGCCGGCCCCGGTCCGACCTGACGAAGTCGACCCCGTTGGGGTTCGCCTGGAGCGCGACCAGACCGTTCTGGAGTCCGAGGGGCCGGGAGGCGGCGGGGAGGCCCGTCTTCAGCGTGATGATCGGCGTTCCGACGGCGTCGAAGCTGTACGCCCGCGGCGCGGTCACGTTGCCCAGGGACGTCAGGTAGGCGTTGTAGTCGGCGGTCAGCTGGTTGAGCAGCGGGGCGGTGGTCTGCGAGCCGACGCCGACGATGGAGTTCGGTGCGGGGACGACTCCCCCGGGCGGGTCCGCGGCGGCGGAGCCGCTCCCCAGGCCAGCCAGTGAGGCGGTGACCGCCGTGACGGCGAGCAGCTTGCCCAAGACTGTGCGCATCGTTCCCCTGCTCCCTGTGCGGCGGTCGTCCGGTGGGGCCGGCGGCCACGGGCGCGAGGCCCGTGACCGCCGGGTGGTGCACTCGGTGCGGATCGTGCGGGTGGCGCGGTGGATCAGATGTGGGTGGTGGAGCCGCAGGCGCCGTTCGGGAGGGCCAGGAAGCCGTAGTCCTTGATGATCGCGGAACCGGCACCACCGTTGGTGCAGATCCAGCCGCCGACACCGAAGATGGCGCGCAGCGCGACACCGTGGGCGTCGGTCGCGGTCCACTCGGCCTCGCGGACCACGTTGTAGATCACGCGGCCGTAGGCGGTGGCGGCGAAGGAGGAGTTGATGACCTTCGGGGTGGCGGTGCTGACCGGCACGATGCTGTTGATGTCACGGATGGTCAGCGGGCCCTGGGCGTCGCTGCCCGAGGCGTGGCCGTTGAAGACCTGGCCGATGTAGTGGGCGACGGAGTAGGGAACGACCGCGTTGGCGTCGTTCAGGACCGGGTCGGTGCCCTGGTTCTCCTGGACGAGCGGGTTGGCCGTGACGCAGGCGCCCGGGACGACGGCGGTGGCGCCGCCGATGGCCTTCAGGAAGAAGGACCGGGTGCCGGAGTTGGTCTGCGGCAGGAAGGGCTTGATGGTGGCGTTCGGCAGGGTCGCGCTGATCTGCGTCCAGTTGGTGATGGTGCACTCGTAGATGCCCTTGAGCTGGGCGGTGGTCAGGTTGGACGGCGCGTTGCCGCCCGACTTGGCCGCCCAGGAGACCGCGTCCTTGCCCAGGGTGACGAAGATGTCGGTGGCCGGGTCGCCGAGCTGCGGGCCACGCGAGGAGCGGGCGAAGTCGACCGTGGTGCTGGTGTTGGTGTTCAGCGCGTTGATGCCGGCGCCGGAGCCGTTCGGGCGGGCGATCGAGGTCGCACCGGTCTTGGTGGTGATCGGCGAGGAGCCGGTCGCGTCCCAGCTGTAGAGGCGCGGCAGGGTGCTGCCGGCCGGCAGGGAGGCGTTGTAGCCGACCGAGAGGCCGTTCAGGACGGCCTGGGTGGTGTCCGAGCCGACGCCCACGATGTCCTGGGCGAGCGGCAGGGTCGGCAGCGTCGACGGGTCGGCGACGGCGGTGCCGCTCGCGACGGTGACGACCGAGGTCGCGATGGCGGCGGCGGCGAGCAGCTTGGCAGCGGTCTTGCGCATGTTCCGGTTCCTCCGGTGGGAGAGACGTACATCGCTTGCCCGGGTACTGGTTGTCAGTCCCGGGGCCGGGTGACCGCGTCCGCGGCGGCCTCTCCGGCAGTGCCGATCCTGTCGGTCGGCGCGGTTCCGTCGGAAGGGTGGTCAGTGACCCGGGGGGATTGTCGATATCTCGGTTCGGAGAGGTTTAGCGACTGGTCAGGATGGTCGAGCAGGGTGGTAAATCCGCAGGTGGGAGGCCGGTTACGTTCTTCTCCAGGTGGCGACTCGGGGGTTTGCCGGAAACCTGCGCTTCACCGGAAAAGGGGGGAAGGGGAGAGGTGGGGCGAGCGGGAACGGGCACGGGACCGCGACGAGCAGGAAGAACGGGCCGCACCGGCGAACGGGCCGCCGGGATGAGCACGGGCGCAGCTCCGCAGCGGCACCGGAGTGGGCGGGGCGGGCGCGGCGGGGAGAGGAGGGGCGACCGGAGGCCCGGACTACCAGGGCCAGGTGCCGTCGCGCCCGAGCCGGCGCAACTCCTGGCCCAGGTGCTGGAGCCCGGCGCGGAAGCCCTCCACGCCGGCCTGGCACTGGTCCCGTCTCAGGTAGCCGCGCGCGCTGCGCGCCACCGGGCCGGCCGCGTCGGCGGCGCCCGGACGGGTGGTGCGGACCGGCAGGTAGGCCGTCCAGACCCAGAGCCGCGCGTCGGACTGGCCGACGGTACATCGCAGCGCGGTCCGTTCGATGATCAGTTCCCGGAGGGCGTCGGCGAGTTCCGCCTCGCTCCGGTAGGTCCGCACGCCGACGCCGAGTTGCCGCCCGTTGGCGGCGCGCAGCGCCCAGCCGAGGCAGCGGTCCCCGGCCGGGACGGTCAGCAGCTTCGGTCCGCGTCGTTCAGCGGACATCGGGGAACCTCAACGACACTCCACGGTCCGGGAGTTCGAGAGCGGGTTGCTTCGCCAGCAGCACCACGAAGCGACGGAAGGCGTTCTGACAGGTCGCGTACCGCTCGTACGCGCGGCTGGACCGGACCTCCGGGAGGGCGCGCGAGCCGGGGATGACCCAGACCCATCCGATGCCGTCCCGGACGTGCGTGATCCGGGCGGTGAGGCTCTCGGCCCCGGCCCGTAAGCCGTCGAAGCCGCGCTCCGCCTCCCCGGCCGTGTCGTACGCCGCCGCGGTCACGGCCACCACCCGGCCGTTGGGCGCCTTCAACTGCCAGCGGTACCGCCCGTCCGGTGCACGTTCTGCTCGAAACCCCCCTCGACTTGCCCCCGCTGCGGTGTGACCGCGGCCAGACGCGTCCACTGCTCCCCCACAGTCCGGTACCTCTCCGAGACGGGAGTAAAGCTATGTGTGCACACGAGACCGCCGGAAGCCCAGGAAATGCACAACTTGCTCCGTTGGCCGGGAAGTTCTCTCTCGTTAAACTTTCACCGGGTGCACACCAACCGCGCGCCAACCACTCCCGGAGCCGCTCCGCACCGTCCACAAACAGTTCGAACCGGGCCCACCACCTGCACGGGTGTTCAGAGCCGGGCCGTCCAGCGCACCCTGGTGCCCCGCCCGTAGGGCCCTGGCTCGTGCCAGGCGTCGCCGCCGAGTGCCTCGGCGCGCCGGGTCAGGTTGCGCAGGCCGCTGCGCCGGCCGCCCTCGGGGATGCCGACGCCGTCGTCGGTGACGGTCAGCAGCACGCCGGGCCGGCCGCCGCGGTCGAGGGACTCCGGGTCCCCGCCCACCGGGTGCCCGGCGTCGTCCAGGTGCACGGTCGCCTCGACCTCCACCCCGACCCGGGACGCCCGCGCGTGACGGGCCGTATTGGAGAGCATCTCCCTCAGCGCCGCCAGGAGTTGACGACCCGGCTTCTCGCCGACCAGGCTCTCCACCGGCCCCATGAAGGAGACCGAGGGCTTGAAGCCGAGCGCCGCCGCGGCCTGGCTGCACTCGCGCAGCACCCGGGTGCGCAGGGTGTCGGGCGCGTCGCCGTGGTTGTCGTGCTGGAGGGCGTAGATCGTGGTGCGGACCTCCTGGATGGTGGCGTCCAGCTCGTCCACCGCCTGGCCGATCCGGACTCTCACCTCCGGCACCACGGCCCGCCGGGCGGCGCCCTCCAGCATCATCCCGGTGGCGAACAGCCGCTGGATCACCAGGTCGTGCAGGTCGCGGGCGATCCGGTCGCGGTCCTGGAAGACGGCGAGGCGCTGCTGGTCCCGCTGGCCCTCGGCGAGCCGCAGGGCGAGCGCGGCCTGCGAGGCGAAGGTCTCGGCGAGCTGCTTCTCGGCCTCGGTGAACGGCAGTGCGCCGCGCGGGCGCCAGACGCAGAGCCCGCCGAGCACCCGGCCGGCGGCGACCATCGGCACCGCCAGCGACGGGCCGAAGCTGCGGGCCGCCCGGATCACCACGCTCGGGTCGGTGGACATGTCGTCGAGGTGGACGCTCTCCCCCTTGAGCAGCCGGGCCGCGAAACTGTCCGGCGGGAGCAGCTCGCCGCGGACGAACTCGGCGGCCTCCCCGGAGGCGTGGGCGATCCGCATCTGTGCGGCCTCGGCGCCTGCGTCGGCGTCCACGTCCGCGGTCGGCAGCAGGATCATGCCGAGCGCCGCGTCGGCCAGCTCGCGGACCTGCTCGGCGGCGACGGTCAGCGCGACCTCCGCCTCCTCGGTGGAGAGCAGCGCGGTGGTGACGGCGGCGGCGCCGGCGATCCAGCGCTCGCGGCGCCGCCCCTCCTCGTAGAGGCGGGAGTTCTCGATCGCGACACCGGCGGCGGCGGCGAGCGCGTGCACCACCTGCTCGTCCTCGGGGGTGAAGGCCCCGCCGCCCTTCTTCTCGGTGAGGTAGAGGTTGCCGAACACCTCGTCGCGGATCCGGATCGGCTCACCGAGGAAGGTCCGCATCGCCGGGTGGTGCGGCGGGAAGCCGTACGAGCGCGGGTCGGCGCCGAGGTCGCTCAGCCGCAGGGGCTCGGGGCGGTCGATCAGGACGCCGAGGATGCCCCGTCCGACCGGCAGCTCGCCGATCTCGGCGGCGTTGCCGTCATCGATCCCCACGTGGATGAAGTCGGACAGTCCGTGCCCGCCCGGGGCGATCACGCCGAGGGCCGCGTACCGGGCGTCGACGAGTTCGGCGGCGCCGGTGGCGATCCGGTGCAGGGTGGCGTGCAGGTCGAGCCCGGCGCCGACCGAGACCACCGCCTCCAGCAGCCGCTGCATCCGGTCGGTGACTGCGGCGGCGGACTGCAGCCGCTCGGCGACCTCGGTGACCAGGGTGTCCAGGCCGAGCGAGGCGATCTCGGGCACCCGGTGCGGGGCCGGGTCGGTGCCGGGTTCGGGCGCCGGCTCCGGCCCGGCGGGCGCAGCGGGCCCGGCGGGCACGGCGCGGCCGGTCCGGCCCGGTGTCACGACGGGGTCGGCGGGAACGGCGGGGTCGGGCGGCAGGGATGGCGAGGGGTCCATGGTGACGAGCGTAGTTTGTACGGTTTTCCGCCGAAGTAGCGACGCGACCGTCGCCGGTCAGGCCGCCACCGGCACCAGCAGGCCGTCCGCCTCCCGCTCGCGCTCCCGCATCGCCCGCAGCCGCCCGCCCGGCTCGGCCACCAGCTCCGACCACCGGCCCCGCTCGACCACCCGGCCGGCGTCCAGCACCAGCACCTCGTCCACCGTGGAGTCGTCCAGCCCGGCCAGCCGGTGGGTGATCAGGACGGTCGTCCGCCCGGCGGTGGCGGCCAGCAGATCGGCGGTGAGCGCGTCGGCGGTGGGCAGGTCCAGGTGCTCGGCGGGCTCGTCGAGGACCAGCACCGGGAAGTCCGCGAGCAGCGCCCGGGCCAGCGCCAGCCGCTGCCGCTGACCGCCGGAGAGACGGGCACCGTGCTCGCCGACCATGGTGTCCAGCCCGTCCGGCAGGGTCAGCGTCCAGTCCAGCAGCCGGGCCGCGGCGAGCGCGGCCCGCAGCTCCGCCTCGCCCGCCGAGGGCCGGGCGAGGCGCAGGTTCTCCCGGAGCGAGCTGTCGAAGACGTGCGCGTCCTGGGCGCAGAGGCCGATCACCCGGCGGACGTCGTCTCCCGCGAGCTCCCGGCTGTCCACAGCCTGTGGACAGCCGGCGGCGAGGACCACGCTGCCGGCACTCTGGTCCAGGAAGCGGAGCAGCGCCTGGGCGAGCGTCGTCTTGCCGGAGCCGGACGCCCCGACCACGGCGATCCGCCGACCGGGGGTGAGGTCGAGGTCGAGACCGGCCAGCGCGTCGACCCGCTGCCCCGGGTACCGGGCGGTCAACCCGCGCACCTCGATCGGGAGCGGCCGCTCCGGCAGCGTCGCCGGGACGGCCGGCTCGGCGACGGCGGGCGGCGCGTCCAGCACCTCGGCCAGCCGCGCCGAGGCCGCCCGGCTGCGCCGGCGGGCCTGGACGGCGAGCGGCATCCCGGTGACCGCCTCGAAGGCCGCCAGCGGGGTGAGCACGACCACCGCGAGGCAGACCGGCGCCAGTGTGCCCGTCTGGACGCCGCGCAGGCCGACGGCCGCCGCGGCGGCCACCGTGACGCCGGTGAGCAGGGAGATCAGGCCGGTGCCGAGCGCGGCCGTGGTCGCCGAGCGGGCGGCGAGACCGGTCAGCGTGGCGTCGGCGGCCCGGACGGCGGCGAGCCGGCCGGGCAGGGCGCCGGCCACGGTGAGCTCGGCCGTCCCGCTGAGGGCGTCGACCACGGTGGTGGCGAGCCGGCCCCGGGCGGGCGCCTGGCGGCGCTCGGCGCCGGCCGACCAGCGGGCGGCCAGTGCCGGGACGACGGCGCCGGCCAGCAGCAGGCCGAGTCCGAGGACCAGCCCGGCGGCGGGCAGGAAGGCGCCCATCGCCGCCGCCGCGGCCAGCGACACCACGGCGGCCACGGCGGCCGGGAGCCGCCAGCGCAGGTAGTGGTCCTGGACGGCGTCGACGTCGGCGACCAGGCGGGAGAGCAGGTCGCCGCGCCGGAAGGCGGGCAGCCCGGCCGGGGCGAGCACGGTGAGCCTGCGGTAGACGGCGGCGCGCAGGGTGCCGAGGGTGCGCAGCACGGCGTCGTGCGAGACCAGCCGCTCGGCGTAGCGGAAGACGCTGCGGCCGATGCCGAAGGCGCGGACGGAGGTGACGGCCATCATCAGGTAGAGGACGGGCGGCATCTCGGAGGCGTAGGAGATGAGGTAGCCGGAGGTGGCCATCAGGGCGACGGCGCACCCGAGGGCGAGCGCGCCGAGCAGGACGGAGAGCGCCAGCCGGGGCCGGACCACGTCCGGCCCCGGTGCGTCGTCCTCCGCCGCCGGGGCGTCCGGGGTCGGCCGCCCGCTGTGCGCGAGCACGCCCGCCGGAGCGGCGACCGGGGCCCCGGGAGCGACCGCCGGACCGGCCAGGTGGGCCCGCCGGTCGGCCGCCGCGAGCAGCGCGGGCCGGTGCGCGACCAGCAGCACGGTGCGCGCCGGGTCGGCGGACAGCTCCCGTACGGCGTCGACGACCGCCGCCTCGGAGGCGCCGTCCAGGTTGGCGGTCGGCTCGTCGAGCAGGACGAGCGGCCGGTCGCCGGCGAGCAGGACCCGGGCGAGCGCGAGCCGCTGCCGCTGCCCGGCGGAGAGTCCGGCGCCGTCCTCGCCGAGCACGGTGGAGAGCCCCTGCGGCAGCCGCTCCACGAAGTCCAGGGCGTGCGCGGCCCGCAGCGCCTCCCGCAGCTCCGCGTCGGGGGCGTCCGGCCGGTAGAGCGCCACGTTCTCGGCGACGGTGCCGGCGAAGAGGTGCGGGTGCTGCGGCACCCAGGCGATCTGCCGCCGCCAGCCCTCCGGGGCGAGCTCGGCGAGGTCGTACGTCCGCCCGTCGGCGGCGGTGATCCGGACGGTGCCGGCGTCCGGGGCGGTGAGGCCGAGCAGGACGCCGAGCAGGGTGGACTTGCCGGCGCCGCTCGGTCCGGTGAGGGCGACGGTCTCGCCCGGGCGCAGGGTGAGCGAGGCGTCGTCGAGGGCGGGCGCGGTGCGGCCGGGGAAGGCGACGGTGAGCCCATTCAACCGGACGGTCGCCCCGGCCAGGGCGGGCGCCGGGGTGACGCCGGCGGCCGGCCGGTCGGTCTCCAGCACCCGGAAGATCTCGTCGGCGGCGGTCAGCCCCTCGACGCTGGAGTGGTAGAGCGCGCCGACCTGCCGGATCGGGGCGTAGACCTCGGGGGCGAGGATCAGGATCAGCAGCCCGGTCTCCAGGTCGAGCGTGCCGTCGACCAGCCGGAAGCCGATCGAGACGGCGACCAGCGCGACCGACAGGGTGGAGAGCAACTCCAGCGCGAAGGAGGAGATGAAGGCGATCCGCAGGGTGCGCAGGGTGGCCCGGCGGTAGTCGGCGGTGATCCGGGCGATGGTGGCGGCCTGGGCGCGGGCCCGGTTGAACACCTTGAGCGTGGGCAGCCCCGCGACCACGTCCAGGAAGTGGTGCGAGAGCCGTGACAGGGCGGACCACTGCCGGTCCATCCGCGACTGGGTGGCCAGACCGATCAGCACCATGAAGAGCGGGATCAGCGGCAGCGTGCCCGCGATGATCGCGGCGGAGGCGAAGTCGGCGCCGACGATCCGCAGCAGCACGATCACCGGGACGACGACGGCGAGCGCCAGTTGCGGCAGGTAGCGGGCGAAGTAGTCGTCGAGCGCGTCCACGCCCCGGGTGGCGAGGGCGGTGAGCTCGCCGGTGCGCCGGCCCGCCAGGTAGGCCGGGCCGAGCGCGGTGGCGTGGTCGAGCAGCCGGCGCCGCAGGGTGGACTTCACCCGGGCGACGGACCGGTGGGCGGTCAGTTCGGTGAGCCAGCCGACCAGCCCGCGGCCCACCGCGGTGAGCACCAGCAGCGCCAGCGGCGTGCCGAGCTCGCCCAGCCCGGCCCGCTGCTGGAAGCCGCGGACCACGATCTCGGCGATCAGGCTCGCCTGGACGACCACCAGGGCGGCGCCGGCCGCACCGAGCAGGACCGATCCGGCGAGGAAGGCCCGGGTGGTGCGGGCGTACCCGAGGAGTCGGGGGTCGACGGGCTTCACGGCGTCAGGCCTGGTCGAGCGCGGCGGCCGGGTCGTGCCCGGGGATGTGCTGGACGCCGATCCGCTTGCGGAACACCCAGTACGTCCAGCCCTGGTAGAGCAGCACGAGCGGGGTGAAGACGGCGGCCACCACGGTCATCAGCTTGAGCGTGTAGGCCGAGGAGGCGGCGTTGGTCACGGTCAGGCTCCAGCTCTCGTTCAGGGTGGACGGCATGACGTCCGGGAAGAGCGAGAGGAAGAGCATCGCGACCGCGGCCACGACGGTCGCCCCGGAGAGGACGAAGGCCCAGCCCTCGCGGCCCAGCTGGTTGGCGACCAGCGCGCCGACCAGGGCGAGCACGGCGATCACCAGGGCGGCGAGGCTCCAGCCGTTGCCGCTGTCGGCCTGGGTCCAGATCAGGAAGACCGCGGCGAGCGCCGCCGCCGTCAGGCCGAGCCCGAGCGCCATGGCCCGCGCCCGGTCGCGGATCTCGCCGACCGTCTTCAGCGCGGCGAACACCGCGCCGTGGAAGGTGAACAGGCTGAGCGTGACCAGCCCGCCGAGCAGCGCGTACGGGTTGAGGAGGTCCCAGAAGGTGCCGACGTAGTTCTTCTGCGCGTCGATGTCGACGCCGTGGACGATGTTGGCGAAGGCGACGCCCCAGAGGAAGGCGGGGATCAGCGAGGTCCAGAAGATCGCCTCCTCCCAGTTCCGCTGCCAGCGCGGCTCCGGCCGCTTGGCCCGGTACTCGAAGGCCACGCCGCGGACGATCAGGCAGACCAGGATCAGCAGCAGCGGGATGTAGAAGCCGCTGAACAGCGTCGCGTACCAGTCCGGGAAGGCCGCGAAGGTCGCGCCGCCGGCGGTCAGCAGCCAGACCTCGTTGCCGTCCCAGACCGGGCCGATGGTGTTGATCAGCACCCGCCGCTCGGCGGTGTTGCGGGCGAGCGGCTTGGTGAGGATGCCGATGCCGAAGTCGAAGCCCTCCAGGAAGAAGTAGCCGATCCAGAGGACGGCGATCAGGACGAACCAGACGTCGTGGAGTTCCATGGTCAATCGGTCCTATCGATCCTCAGTAGTCCTCAGTGGTCCTCGGTGGTCCGCGGTGCTGCCCGGGGCCGGCCGGTGCAGCTGCCGGGGCGTCAGTAGGCGAAGGCGAGCGGCTTGTCGGCGTCGTCGTCCGAGGACGGCCCCCGCAGCGACGGGTCCTCGGTGGGCGGCTGCTCGGAGGTCACCGGGCCGGCCTTCGCGTACTTGACGAGCAGCCGCACCTCGACGACGGCGAGGATCGCGTAGAGCGTGGTGAAGGTGGCCAGCGCGCCGATCTGGGTGCCGATGCCGACGTTCGGCGAGACCGCGCTGGCGGTCGTCATCAGCCCGAAGACCGCCCAGGGCTGACGGCCCATCTCGGTGAAGATCCAGCCGAAGCTGTTGGCGATCAGCGGGAATCCCATGGTGAGGATGCCGATCCGCCAGCTCCACTTGGTGAGGAACGGGCCGAGCTCGCGCTTCGGGGTGAGCATCAGCCGCGGCACCTCGGTGTCCCCGGTGCGGAACTCCGGGGCCAGGAGCCACTTCCGCCGGGTGGTCCAGAGCCCGATCACCCCCGCCACGAAGGAGGTCATCCCGAAGCCGATCATGAGGCGGAAGCCCCAGTAGGTGACGAAGATGCTCGGGATGTAGTCCTTCGGGTCGCCGCCGTACTTGGCCGCCTCGACGTTGGCGGTGTCGTTGATGCCGGGGACGGAGGAGCTGAAGTCGCTGTTGGCGAGGAAGGACAGTATCCCGGGGATCTCCAGTTCCACCGAGTTGTGGCCCTTGCCGACGTCGCCGACCGCGAAGATCGAGAACGGCGCGGGGGCCTGGGCGTCCCAGAGCGCCTCGGCGGCGGCCATCTTCATCGGCTGCTGGCGGAACATCACCTTGGCGAGCGAGTCGCCGCTGAGTGCGGTGCCCAGACCGAAGACCACCGCGAGGACGAGGCCGAGCCGCAGCGAGGTCCGCATCACCGCGACCTTCTTGACGTCCGCGGTCTCCGGCTTGCGCTTGGCCTTCCAGAGGTGGAACGAGGCGATGCCGACCATGAACGCCGCGCCGGTGAGGAAGGCCGCGGTCAGGGTGTGCAGCACGACGGTGACGGTGGTGTCCTGGAAGAGCACCCGGACGATGTCGGTGAGCTGGGCCTTCCCGGTGACCGGGTCGACCGTGTAGCCCACCGGGTGCTGCATCCAGGAGTTGGCCGCCAGGATGAAGTAGGCGGAGAGCACGGTGCCGAGCGACACCATCCACATGCAGGCGCAGTGCAGCTTCCTCGGCAGCTTGTCCCAGCCGAAGATCCAGAGCCCGATGAAGGTCGACTCGAAGAAGAAGGCGATCAGCGCCTCCATCGCGAGCGGGGCGCCGAACACGTCACCCACGAAGCGGGAGTAGTCGGACCAGTTCATGCCGAACTGGAACTCCTGGACGATGCCGGTGACCACGCCCATCGCGATGTTGATCAGGAAGAGCTTGCCCCAGAACTTGGTGGCGTGGAAGTACTTCTCCTTGTCCGTCCGCACCCAGGCGGTCTCCAGCCCGGCCACGATGGCGGCGAGGCTGATGGTGAGCGGGACGAAGAGAAAGTGGTAGACGGTGGTGATGCCGAATTGCCATCGCGCAATGGTTTCGTGAGCGATTGCCAGTTCCACGTCGCCCTCTCTCCAACCGACCTGTCGAGGTCATATTTCGGACAAACTTCATCTATAGCTGTAGACCGCTGCCCAACCGCGCACGCTTGTCCGCTTGTGAACGTGAACACGTTCACAAGCATCAGTATCCATCATCCTTACGAGTGATTGGTGGGCGGGGTGCGTGAGGCCCGCCACTGACCGGCGGCGATGCCGTGCGCACAGTCTGCGAAGCCGACCGCCCGGCCACAACGAGCGGCCGGGTGGGTGGAGGTGGCTTCTTGGACGATCCGGCACATTGACAACGTCCGGACCGTACGGAACGACGCAATCCCGGGGAGGCGCCGCTCCGCGCGGGAGCGTGCCGCCGGGCCTGCGCGGCGGGACCGGCTAGGCCCGGCCGAGCAGCTGGGTGCCGGGGGCCGAGGGGGCCCGGGCGGTGAAGTAGTCGACGAACGCACGGAGGAACTCGTCCGCCGTGATGACACCGTCGCCGTCGGTGTCCAACTGGCGGAACCCGTGCGACAGTTCGGCCGGGTGAACGCGCCGGCTGCCGAACAGCACGCGGTACTCGGCGAAGTCCAGCCGCCCGTCCTGGTCGGTGTCGGCGGCGGCCAGCACGGCCCGCAGCGCGGGGAGCAGCCCGCCCTCCAGGTAGGCCGGGTCCCGGTCGCACCCGGCCAGGGTCGCGGCGACGAACTCGGCCTGGCTGATCCGGCCGTCGCCGTCGGCGTCCATGGTCGCGCGCAGCTGCTCCCACCAGACCTCGAAGGCGGTGTACACGCGCGCCTCGCCGTCCTCGGAGAGTTCCAGCTGCCAGCAGACGTTGTGCGCCATGGCCTGCAGGTCGCGCACGGTGAGGTGGCCGTCGCCGGTCTGGTCGAGGACCTCGCGGAAGAAGCGGTCCAACCGGGGCGGCCGGGTGTCCCGTCCGGACGGCCGCCGGGGCGCGGCGGGCGGCCGTCCGGCGGCGGAGCGGTAGCGGTAGCGGTCGGGCAGCCCGGTCATCAGGACGCGCCCGCCGCGGTGCAGCAGCCGGGAGAGGAGGGCCGCGCGGCGCGTGCGGACCAGCCCGAACCGCTCCCGGTAGACCGGCGGGAGGTCGGCGACGGTCAGCTCGGTGACCAGCCGCCCGACCACCGCCCGCAGCAGCCGCCAGCCGACCGGCCCGAGGAACCGCAGCCGGCGCGGGCAGGGGGCCTCGTGCAGCATCTCGTACAGCAGGTGCCGCGCCGCGTCCGTGAACTCCAGCTCCTGGGCCGCCGTCCGGAGCAGGTAGGCCGGAAGGTCGGCGGCGGTCGGCGGCAACGCGCCGTCGGGCAGCCCGAAAACGCCCACGACCTCCCTGAACTCCCGGTACAGCTCTTCGAGTTCATCTCCGCTGTACGGGTCTCCGCCCAGCTCCCGCATGGTGACGACGGATTCGAAGAGGGTGAGGAGCACCCAGGCCCGGGTGCCGGGGTCGTGCGCGTCGTACGGGCGGCCGTCCCCGCCCGTCCCGCGGATCCGCCGGTGCGCCCGGTCGAGGCGCTGCACCTCCCGCCACAGCTGCTCCTCGTCCGCCTGGAACAGCCGGCGCCCGCTGCCGAGGGTGTGTTCGATCCGGCGCCACGGGTGGCCCCGGTAGGTGGAGTGCTCGGCCATCCCGGCCCCGACGACCGGGTGGGAGGCCTGCAGCACCAGCAGCCGCCAGGCGACGAGCCCGATCCGCCACTCGCCGAGGTCTCGCCGGAACGAGACCGCTGGACCGGCCGCCGGGCTGGTGGGGGGTTTCGACGCCATCAGGACTCTCCAAGGGGCTGCTGGGCCTTCCCGTGCCGGGGGCGGCATTCCCGGCGGTCCGTCGGGGAAACACGCACAGGATTAGTCGGATCGTCCTACCGGCTGGCGCTCTGCCGGCCCCCGGGAGACCTCGCCCCGGGCCCCGCTCACGTCCTCGCGACGGGCTCCGCGGCGAGCGCCCCCAGCTCCGCGAGGTCCGCGGCGTCCAGGTGCAGCCCCGCGGCGGCGACGTTCTCCACCAGGTGGGCCGGCGAGGAGGTGCCCGGGATCGCGAGGGTCACCGGCGAGAGGGCGAGCAGCCAGGCCACCATCACCTGGGCCCGGGTGGCGCCGTGGCGCTCCGCGACCCGGCGCAGGGCCGGGTGGTCGGGCACCCCGGTGCCGCCGAGCGGGTAGAAGGGGACGAACGCGATGCCCTTCGCTTCGCAGTCGGCCAGCAGCCGGTCGCCGGCCTCGGTGTGCTCCAGCACGCTGAACTTGTTCTGCACGGCGACCACCGGCGCGAGCGCCTCCGCCTCGGCGAGCTGGGCGGCGTCGACGTTGCTGACGCCGAGGTGCCGGATCAGGCCCTCCGCCCGCAGCTCGGCCAGGGCCGCGAAGGGCTCGGCGATCGAGGACTGACTGGGCATCCGGCGCAGGTAGACGAGGTCCAGCCGGTCCACGCCGAGCTCCCGCAGGTTGCGGTGGACGGCCGCGCGCAGGCCCTCCCGGTCGGCCGGGAGGAGCCAGTTCCCCTCCGGGTCGCGGCCCGGTCCGACCTTGGTGGCGATCACCAGGTCGTCCCGGTACGGGTGCAGGGCCTGCCGGATCAGACCGTTGGCGGAGACGTCCCGGTGGAAGTAGAACCAGGCGGTGTCGATGTGGTCGATGCCGAGCTCGACCGCCCGGCGCAGCACCTCGCGGCTCTGCCCGGGGTCGCAGGCGGGGCCGTCCCAGTCGTGGGAGGGCAGCTTCATCGCGCCGAATCCCATCCGGGACACCGGCAGGTCGCCGCCGAGGTGGAAGGTGCCGGCCGCGGAGACATCGGGTGTGGTCGTCATGGCACCAAGCCTCGGGCGGGCTCGCGGGGCCGCCCTCCGATCTGGCAGGTTGCTGCCATGAGCACCGATCGGATCATCACCCTGCACGGCGAGAGCGAACTCGTCCGACGGGCCGGCCACCTCTTCGTCGCCTCGCACGAGGAGTTCCTGGTCGCCGCCGCCGATCTGATGACCTGGTCGGCCGGCGTCAACGCGGCCTTCCGCGAGGGCAAGCGGCCGCACGTCGTCCCCGGCCTCACCATGCGCAAGCTCTACACCCGGCGTGCCCTCGCCGATCCCGAGTCGCACCGGCGGCTGCTGCGGATCGCCGCCTCCGGCATCGAGGTCCGGATCTCCGACGGCCCGCTCACCCGCGAGGCGATCATCATCGACCGGCGCACCGCGATCCTGGCCGGAGCCCCCGTCCGCGGCGTCCGCACGTACACCGTGGTGAACACCCCGGAGGTCGTCGACGGCGTGCGCTCCCTCTTCCGCGCCACCTGGGAGACGGCCACCGACCTCGCCGACTGCACCGCCGCCCCTCCCCCGCTGACCGAACAGGCCCGCCACATCCTGCGCGCCCTCGCCGCCGGCCACACCGACGAGACCGGCGCCCGCCTGCTCGGCGTCTCGCTGCGCACCTACCGCCGCCGGGTCGCCGACCTGATGACGTCCCTCGGCGCCACCTCCCGCTTCCAGGCCGGCCTGCTCGCCCAGGGACTCCGGGACGAGCCGCTCACCCCCGACGCGCCCCGGTGACGTCCGGCCCGATCACGAAGCCCTTCGCCGGCCCCTCGGGGATCACCGCGCCCTCCCCGTACGAGGTCCGCACCGAGCACGCGTAGGCGCCGCGCTCGGGACCGGGGCCGGTGAGGACGGTGACGGCGCCGCCGTCGTCGAAGTCGTCGACGATCCGCCGGTTGATCGTCATGTGCCGGGCCCCGCCCGCGGGTGACGTCCGGATGGCTCCCTCAGGGATCTCCGCGTGGAAGCCCTCGGGAACATCCATGCCCTCCACAGTGGACGATCGGGGTTCACCCGATCGGGGGGTTTCAGCGCTGGTGGGGAAGTTCCAGGCGGAAGGTGGCGCCGGCGCCCGGGGCGGTGTGGAGGGTGAGGGTGCCGCCGTGGGCATGGGTGAGGGCCGTCGCGATGGCGAGGCCGAGACCGGCCCCGCCGCGCTTGTCGGGGCGGCTGCGGGAGGCGTCCACCCGGTAGAAGCGGTGGAACACCAGGGCCGCCTGGTCCGCGGTGAGACCGGGCCCGGAGTCGGCGACCTCCAGCAGGCAGAGACCGCCGTCGGTGCCGACGCCGATCCGTACCGGGGTGCCGGGCGGGGTGTGCTTGACGGCGTTGCCGACCAGGTTGGTGACCACCTGGCGGAGCCGGGCCTCGTCGCCGAGCACGGGCGCGGGTCCGGGCGCGCCGGTGCCGGCGGGGCCGGTGAGCGCGACCGGGCGGGACGGGTCGAGAGCGGTGAGGTCGTGCAGGGCGTCTGCGGCGAGGGTGCGCAGGTCCATGGGGGCGAGGTCGAGCGGGCGCTCCTCGTCGAGCCGGGCCAGCACCAGCAGGTCCTCGACCAGCGTGCCCATCCGGACGGCCTCGTTCTCGATCCGCCCCATGGTGCGCTTGACGTCGGCCTCGGTGGGGAGCGCGCCCATCCGGTAGAGCTCGGCGAAGCCGCGGATCCCGGCCAGCGGAGTGCGCAGCTCGTGCGAGGCGTCGGCGACGAACCGCCGCATCCGGGCCTCGGACTCGGCCCGGGCGGCGAACGCGGCCTCGATCTGGGTGAGCATGCCGTTGAGCGCGACGGACAACCGGCCGACCTCCGTCCGCGGGTCGAACTCGGGCATCCGGTGGGAGAGCTCCCCGGCGGCGATCCGCTCGGCGCCCTCCTCGATCCGGCTCAGCGGACGCAGCCCGGCCCGGACGGCGAAGAAGCCGAGCGCGGCGATCAGGACGAGCACCGCGCCGCCGATGCCGACGAAGGCGGTGTGCAGCCGGGCGACGGTGCCGTCGATGTCCTCGCGGGAGACGGCGACCATCAGGTAGGCGGGGGTGGGGGCGGGGGCGGCGAACATGCTGGGCTGGGCCGGCGGGCGCTGGAGCGGCAGGACCAGTGCCCGCCAGGTGCGCCGGCCGCGCTGGTCGGGCAGGTCGAAGGGGGTGTCGGGGTCGGTGGCGGCCGGTTCGAGGCCGGCCAGCTGCGGTGCCGGGTCGTTCTCGGAGACGGGCTGGCGGACGACCAGCTGCACCTTGCCGTCCGCCGAGAGGTACTGGACCAGGTACTGGCTGGGCAGCGCGGCCAGGTACTGCGGGGCGGCGCGCTTGGCGCCGGGGGAGGGCGACTGCTGCTTGTTCTCCTGCCAGTTCACCCGGGACGGGGCGCGGTGCGCGAGCGGTTCGCCGAACCGCTGCAGCTGCTCGTCGAGCCGCTGGACCAGCTGGACCCGCACCGTGCCGAGGACCACGGCGTCGCTGACCACCAGGCCGGTGGTGACCAGGACGAGCACGAGGACCAGCAGGCGGGCGCGCAGCGACAGCCGGCCGAGCGTCCGGGACGGACGGCGGAGCAGGGCGGGCAGCGAGAGCAGCAGGCGGCGCATACGGGGGCGGGGCGGGGCGGTCAGGCCTGCGGCGGACGGCGCAGCGCGTAGCCGATGCCGCGCACGGTGTGGATCAGCTTGGGGCCGTGGGCCGGGCCCGAGTCGAGCTTGCGGCGCAGGTAGGAGATGTACGACTCGACGATGGAGAGGTCGCCGCCGAAGTCGTAGGCCCACACGTGGTCGAGGATCTGAGCCTTGGAGACCACCCGGCCGACGTTGGCCATCAGGTAGTGCAGCAGCTTGAACTCGGTCGGGGAGAGCGCGACGGGGGCGCCGCCGCGGGTGACCTCGTGGGCGACCGGGTCGAGGGTCAGGTCGGCGACGATCAGCCGGCCGTCCTCGGCCGGTCCGCCGGAGCGGCGCAGGATCGCGCGGATCCGGGCGATCAGCTCCTCCAGGCTGAACGGCTTGGTGACGTAGTCGTCGGCGCCGACGGCCAGGCCCTGGACCTTGTCACCGACCCCGTCCTTGGCCGTGAGGAACAGCACCGGCAGGTGGTCGCCGGGATGGCCGTGGACGGGCCCGGCTATGAGGCCGCGGCTGGTCTGCTCGCGGAGCCGTTCGACGACGGTGAAGCCGTCGAGGTCGGGGAGCATCACGTCGAGGACGACCAGGTCGGGCCGCTCGGCCGCGATCAGTTCGAGCGCCTCGGCGCCGCTGGCGGCGGAGGCGACCCGGAAGCCCGAGAAGCGGAGCGAGGCGGAGAGCAGCTCGCGGATGTTCGGTTCGTCGTCGACGACCAGGAGGAAGGCCTCCCCAGGACCGCCGCCGTTCACCGCCGGGGTTCCTGCTGTGGACACAGTGCCTTGCACGGGGGTTCCGCCTCCCGGTCGGACGATGACATTCGGATCGAGGCTAGCCCGGGGAGGGTATGAGCCATCGATGAATGTTGGATTAACACCTTATCGGGCGGTTTTAGGCGGCCGGGCCCACAGGGTCGGCCTGGATGGTGTGCGCACGGGTCCGGGAGGCCCCCGGGCCGGGAGCGAACGGCCCGGGGCGGGCGGTCCGGGAGCCGCGCGGCCCGGCCCCCCGGGGAGGTTTCGGCCGGGCCGCGCGGGGTCGTCGTCCGGGGTTGCCGGGCCGGGTTCAGCCCCCGGACGGGTTCCTGGTGCCGGCTCCGGCCCCGGCACCGGGTACGGCACCGGCACCGGCGAAGCCGCCCGCCCCGAAACCGGTGGCGCCCTGGACCAGCTGGGTCGCGGCGTAGCCGCCGTCGGCGGCCGGGGTGCCGACCACGGTGACGCTCTGCCCGGGCTGGAGGTCGGCGACCTTGCCCTCCTTGTTGAGCTGGACCTTGGTGGTATCGCCCGTGGTCACCTTCACGGTGTTGCCGTTGGCGTCGGTCAGGTAGACGGTGGTGCCGTCCACGGCCTTGACGGTGCCCCGGGTGAAGCCGCCCTGACCGCCCTGACCGGCCCCCGTTCCCTGGCCGCCCTGACCACCCTGACCGCCCTGGCCGTTCCTGCGGTTGCCGTTGGCCCCGAAGCCGCTCGCCGCCGCCCGGGGCTGCTGCCCGCCGGAGGCGGCCGTCCGCCCGGAGCCCTCGGAGCCGTGGTCCCGCTGGTACCAGGCGCCACCGGCGAACGCGGCCGTGGCGATCACCGCCCCGGCGAGGACGAGCGTCACCCAGGGCAGCCGGCGGCGTGGCGGTGCGGCCAGCTCCGCGGAGACGTCCCGGGCGTCCGGCGGGGTGGCGAGCAGGGTGACCTGCTCGGCGGGGGTGCGCGGCTCGATCTCGTGGCTCATGGTCTGCGGTCCTTGGTCACTCGTGGCGGAGGGCGTCGATGGGGCGCAGCGAGGCGGCCCGGTTGGCGGGGTAGCTGCCGAAGAACAGGCCGATGGCGACGGCGATGCCGAACGCTCCGAGCACCGACTCGGGGATCACCACCGGCTCGATGCCGACGATCCTGACGTGCGAGCCGGCGATCCCGACCAGCACCCCGAGCCCGGCGCCGATCACCGACAGCAGGGTCGCCTCGGTGAGGAACTGCCCGAGGATCACCCCGCGCGGGGCGCCGAGCGCCTTGCGGATGCCGATCTCCCTGGTCCGCTCGGTGACGGTGACCAGCATGATGTTGGTGATGCCGATGCCGCCGACCAGCAGCGAGATCGCCGCGACCGCGCCGAGCAGGACCGTGAAGGTCCTGGTGGTGGACTCGCGGGCGGTGAGCAGCGAGGCCTGGCTGCTGATCCGGAAGTCCGCCCTGCTCGGGTCGGCGATCGCGTGGGTACCGAGCAGGACGCGGGTGATCTCGGCCTGCGCCGCGGTGGTGGACTCCGCCGAACTCGCCTGCACCAGGATCTGGTTGACGGCGCCGAAGCCGGTGAACGCGTTCTGCACCGTCGGCAGCGGGGCGATCAGCACGTCGTCCGGGTCGGTGAAGCCGGTGCCGCCCTTGGCCCGGAGCACGCCGACCACGGTGAGCGGCGTTCCCCCGACGGTGACCGTCTTCCCGACCGGGTCGACGGCGGCGAAGAGCTGCCGGGCGGTGGTCGACCCGAGCACCGCGACCTTGCGGGAGTTGAGGACGTCGTCCGGGGTGAAGTACTCGCCGTGCGCGATCCTCTGGTTGGCGGTCTCGAAGTACGCGGGGTAGGTGCCGACGATCGACCCGGGACTGTACGAGATGTCGCCGTACAGGGCGGTGCCGGAGGCCGTCACCACGGGGGCGACGGACTTGACCGCCTGCGCGTCCGCGTCGGTCGCCAGTGCCCTGGCGTCGGCGACCGTGAGCTTCTTGGCCCCGGCGGCGGCCCGCTGCCCGCCGAAGGACGCCCCGGACGTGACGGTCAGCGCGTTGGTGCCGAGCGAGGTGATCGACTCCTTGACCGCGACCGAGGACCCGTTGCCCACGGCGAGCAGCAGGATCACCGCGGCGACGCCGATCAGCACGCCCAGCACGGTGAGGGCGGAGCGCACCTTGTTGGCGGCGAGACCGCCGACGGCGAAGCGGAGCATCTGCCAGACGATCACGCGGACACCTCCGCCCGGCGCAGGGCGGGCGGCGGCCCGTCCGCCGGAGCCTGCCGGACGTCGGCGACGACCGCGCCGTCCACCAGCCGGATCACCCGCTTGGCGTGCCGGGCGACCTCGTCCTCGTGGGTGATCAGGACGATCGTGCGGCCGGTGGCGTTGAGGCCGTCGATGATCGCGAGCACCTCGCCGGTCGAGCGGCTGTCCAGGTTGCCGGTGGGCTCGTCGGCGAGCAGCATCGCGGGTGCGGTGACCAGCGCCCGGGCCACGGCCACGCGCTGCTGCTGACCGCCGGAGAGCTCGTTGGGCCGGTGCCCGGCGCGCTCGGCCAGGCCGACCAGTGAGAGCGCCGCGAGAGCCCGGCGGCGCCGCTCGGCGGCCCGGACGCCCGCGTAGGCGAGCGGGAGCTCGACCTGGGCCAGGGCGGTGGTGCGGGGGACGAGGTTGAAGGACTGGAAGACGAAGCCGATCTTGCGGTTGCGGACCAGCGAGAGCTGCCGCTCGTCCAGGTGACCGACGTCGGTGCCGTCCAGCAGGTAGTGGCCGGAGGTGGGCACGTCGAGGCAGCCGAGGATGTTCATCAGCGTGGACTTGCCGGATCCCGAGCTGCCCATCACCGCGACGAAGTCACCCTGCTCGATGTCGAGGTCGACGCCCTGCGGCGCGCCGGTGGCCGGGTCGTCCGGGCCCCGCAGGGCGTGCACGGTCGCGTCGCCGTGGCCGTAGGACTTGGTGAGCCGGCGGATCCGGATGACCGGCGGAGCCGTGCCCGTCCGGGCCGGGAGGGTCCCGCGCGCCATCAGCGGCCACCGCCCCGGCCGGTGCCCGCGCCGCCCGCAGCGCCGCCCGCCGCACCGCCGACTCCGGCCACACCCGCACCGGCGCCCCCCGCACCCGCACCGGCTCCGTTCCGGCCGCCCTGACCCCCGCCGGCGCCCGGGAAGGAGCCGTTGGGGAACCCGTTCGACCCGCTGGTCGAGGCCAGCTCGACCTGGTCGCCCTCGCTCAGCCCGGAGACCACCTGCACGGTGGTGTCACCCTCGACGCCCACGCCCACGGTGATCCGCTCGGTGGCGCCGTCGGGGTGGACCAGGGTGGCCGTCCGGTCGGCGCCGGTGCCGGACAGGGCCGCCGTGGGCAGCGAGAGCGCGTCGGCCGCCTCGCCGGTGACCACCGAGACGGTCGCGCTGAGACCGGTGCGCAGCTTGCCGGTGTCCCCGGTGATCCCGAGCGTCGCCGCGTACTGGACGGCGGCCGAGCCCCCGCCGCTGCCGCTCACCGGCAGCGGGCTGACCGCCAGCACGGTGGCGTTGAGCTTGGTGTCGGACTGCGCGTTCAGCGTGACGGTGGCCGCCTCGCCCTTCTTCAGCTTCAGCGAGTCCAGCTCGGAGAAGTTGGCGGTGACCTGCATCCCGGTCGGGTTGGTCAGCACGATGAAGCCGCTGGGCGCGGTGGTGCCGGAGGAGGCGGACTTGGCGGCGGTGGAGCCGCTGCCGGTCGCACCGACGGTGTCGCCGACCTTCGCCGAGACGGAGGCGACCGTGCCGTCCACCGAGGCGGTGAGCGTCGTCCCGGCCAGGGCCGCCTGGGCGTTGGTCAGGTTGGTCCGGGCGGTGGCGAGCTGCTGCTCGGCCTGGGCGACGGCCGCCCCGTCGACCTTGGTGGTGCTGATCGTCGTGGTCTGCGGCTCCGGCACGGCGGCCTGCGGCGCCTGGACGGTGGCCTGCGCGGACGGACTGGCCTGCGCGGACGGGTCGGCCTGCGGGGCGGACGCGCTGCTCCCGCCCGCCCCTCGGCCGCCCGCTCCGCCGCCCGCCGAACCGCCGCCCGCCGAACCTGCGGACGAACCGGACCCCGCGGCCGCGGCCTTCGCCGGCAACTGCTGGACGGTCGTCGTGGTGACGCCTGCCCGGGCCTTGGTCAGGTTGGCGTCGGCCGTGGTCAGCGCCGACTGCGCGGCGTCCACCTGCTGCTGGGCCGCGGTGGTGTCGACCGTCGCCAACACCTGGCCCTTGGTCACCGTGTCGCCGACCGCGACGCTGACGGCGGTGAGCCGGCCACCGGTGGCGAAGTCCTGGGCCGCGTCGGTCGGCGACGCCAGGGTGCCGGTTCCGGACACCGTGGCCAGGACGGTGCCCCTGGTCACGGTCGCCGTGCGGACCGGGGCCTTGGCGGTCTGCCGGGCGGCGCCGTCGTCCAGCGTGGTGTACGCCAGGGCGGCCGCACCGAGCAGGGCCACGCCGAGCGCGGAGTTGACGAGGACGGCACCTCGCCGTCGCGGGAACACCTTCATGGCGGACAGCTTCCCGGGGCGCTCTTGGGTCGTCCTGTACGCCGGCTGGGAGAACGCTGACCGACCGAACCGGGGCAATCCCGCACGGCCCACCCGGCCCGGGCCCCCGGCTTGGCCGCCGTCGCACCGGTCGTTGACCGATCTCCCAGCAGCCTCCCAGCCATCCACAGCCTCTCCCGATCCTCCCGGAGTCCTCCCGGGGTCCTCCCGGCCGACGCGGCGCGCCGGGAGGGCGGAGCGGGGCCGGAACGGGAGGAGCCGGGTCCGGCAGCTGCTGCCGGACCCGGCTCCCGGGGCCACCGTCGCGGACCGAACGGTCAGAGCTCCTTGCGGAACGCCTCCGCCACCGCGAGGAAGATCGAGTTGCCCTCGACCTCGCCGATCGAGATCCGCACGCCCTCCGGGAACGGCCGGACGATCACGCCGGCCTCGGCGCACGCGGCCGCGAAGTCCTGCGAGCGCTCGCCGAGCGCCAGCCAGACGAAGTTGGCCTGCGAGTCCGGGATCTCCCAGCCCTGGGCGCGCAGCCCGGCGACCACCCGGTTCCGCTCCTCGACCAGCGCGTCCACCCGGACCATCAGGGCGTCCTCGGCGCGCAGCGAGGCGACGGCCGCGTCCTGGGAGAGCTGGGTGACGCCGAACGGCACCGCGGTCTTGCGCAGCGCGTTGGCGACCGGCTCGTGCGCGATGGCGAAGCCGACCCGCAGGCCGGCCAGGCCGTACGCCTTGGAGAAGGTGCGCAGCACGCAGACGTTGGGGCGGTCCCGGTAGAGGTCGATGCCGTTGGGCACCTCGGGGTCGCGGATGAACTCGATGTACGCCTCGTCGATGACGATCAGTATCTCGGCCGGGACCGCGTCCAGGAAGCGCTCCAGCTCGGCGCGGTGGATCACGTTGCCGGTCGGGTTGTTCGGGTTGCAGACGAAGATCAGCCGGGTCCGCTCGGTGACGGCGGCGAGCATCGCGTCGAGGTCGTGGTCACCGCCCTCGGTCAGCGGCACCGGGACCGGGGTCGCGCCGGCGACCTGGGTGATGATCGGGTAGGCCTCGAAGGAGCGCCAGGCGAACATCACCTCGTCGCCGGGGCCGGCGGTCGAGAGGATCAGCGACTGGGCGACGCCGACCGAGCCGGTGCCGGTGGCGATGTGCTCGGCCGGGACGCCGAAGTGCTTCGCCAGCTCGGCGGTCAGCTCGGTGACGGCCATGTCCGGGTACCGGTTGAGCTTGCCGGCGGCGGTGACCGCGGCCTCCAGCACGCCGGGCAGCGGCTCGTACGGGTTCTCGTTGGAGGACAGCTTGTAGGCGTCGGCGCCGGCGGGCTTGCCGGGCTTGTAGGTGGGGATGCCGTCCAGGGTCGGCCTGAGGCGGGGGCCCTGTGCTGCGGTCACGGTCGTTCTCCTTCGTTGTATCCGCTGCGTTCGCCCGCCACGGTCGGGATCGCCGCCGTGCCCGGGAAGTCGGAACGCACCCGGTCCACCCCGGTCGGGTGCCTTGAACGATACCGACAGCGCTCACCCGTAGGAGTGAGATGCCCGGTCGGGTTACCGGCGCAGATCAGCCATTCTGTCGGGTTCCTATGGCACATGTCAGAGGTAAGACGGCTGGTTTCGTGCGGGTATCGAAGGGGCGCGCACCGGCTCACTCGTGGAGAAACGTATCTCCGAGGGCTCCCGATGCGCCGGTCACAGACCCTTGTCAGGAGCCATACGATCGGTCCGCCATGACAGCAGCAGCCAACCAGAGCGGTCGGCGGCCCACCACCTCACGGCGTCTTGAGCGGGCCGGCATCCGGGATGTGGCAGCAGCCGCCGGAGTGTCGATCACCACCGTCTCCGACGCGCTGAACGGGAAGGGCCGCCTGCCCGACGAGACCAGAAGCCGGGTGCGCGAAGTCGCCGAGCGCCTCGGCTACCGCCCCTCGGCGGCCGCCCGAACCCTGCGCACCGGACGGTCCGGCCTGATCGGGCTGACCGTCACCACCTACGGCGAAGAGCCGTTCACCTTCACCGAATTCGCCTACTTCGCCGAGATGGCCCGGGCCGCCACCAGCGCGGCCCTCGGCCGTGGCTACGCGCTGGTGGTGCTGCCCGCGTCCTCCCGGCACGACGTCTGGGGCAACATCGCGCTCGACGGCACCGTGGTGATCGACCCGCCGGACCAGGACCCGCTGGTCAGCGAGCTGTACCGGTCCGGCGTCCCGGTGGTCAGCGACGGCAAGCCCGGCAACTGCCCGGTCACCGCCTGGGTCGACAACGACCACGAGGCCGCCGTGCTCGGCATCCTCGACCACCTCTCCGAGGCCGGCGCCCGCCGGATCGGCCTGCTCACCGGGACCAGCACCGACACCTACACCCGGCTCTCCACCGAGGCCTACCTCGGCTGGTGCGCCAAGGTCGGCCAGGAGCCGGTCTACGAGACCTACCCCGCGCACGACCCGGCCGCCGGCGCCGTCGCCGCCGACCGGCTGCTCGCCCGCCCCGACCGCCCCGACGCCGTCTACGGCCTCTTCGACCCCAACGGCACCGACCTGCTCGCCGCGGCCCGCCGGTACGGCCTGCGAGTGCCGGACGACCTGCTCCTGGTCTGCTGCAGCGAGAGCGACGTCTACGCCACCACCGAGCCGCCGATCACCACGCTCTCGCTCAAGCCGCGCCGGATCGGCACCACCGTGGTGAACCTGCTCATCGACGCCATCGAAGGAGTGGACTCCGGCACCGGCGTCGACATCGCCCGGCTCTTCCCGCCCCGTTTCCGCACCGCCGGCACCGGCCCGCCGCCCGGCACCCTGATGCCCACCGAGCTCATCGTCCGCGCCTCCTCGCAACGACGGAGCCCGCGCACCACGGTCAGCCCGCCCCGCTTGCCGGGCGAGGTGTGACCCCGGGACGGCGCCCCCTCGGGGTCGCGGTCTAGACCATGCCCAGTCGGGACAAAACGGACCTGACGGACCGCCCGGCTGACGCTCCGGAGGATTGGATACCCACCAGGTGACGACGCCGGGAGAGTGGTCTTCCTATGATGGGCGAATGACACCCGAGGACCGCTTCCCCGGGCCTGAACACCCGGACTCAGGCCCCCGCCACCAGCCGGACCTCGACGTGCTGCCATACGGCACCTATTACGAACCAGAGCCCGCCAGCGGCTACTCCGAGGCCCCGTACGAGGCCGAGACGTACAGCGGCTACGGCGGCGCCCGCTACCTCGAACAGCACTGGCCGGTCCCCGGGACCGAACACGGCCCCGGGGCCGGGGACGGCCACGGCGGGCACGGCGGGCACCAGGGTTACGAGCCACCGGCCCTGTCCGACCACCCCGCGACCGCCCACGGCGGCAACGGCGGCCACCAGGGCCACCCCGAGCAGCGGGAACGGCAGAGCGACGACCCGCCGACCATCGAACTCGGCCCCCCGCTCGCCGAACCCGGCCTGCCCTACCACCCCTACCCGGCCCCCGGCCCCGGCGAGCCGCCCGGCCCGCTCTACGTCGTCGGCGACGTCCACGGCTACCTCGACGAACTCCTCGCCGCCCTGCGCCACCAGGGACTGGTCGACGCCGACGGCCACTGGTCCGCCGGACGCTCCCGGATCTGGTTCCTCGGCGACTTCACCGACCGCGGCCCGGACGGCATCGGCGTCATCGACCTCGTCATGCAGCTCGCCGCCGAGGCCGCCGCCGCCGGCGGCTACTGCCGCGCGCTGATGGGCAATCACGAGCTGCTCTTCCTCGGGGCGGCCAGGTACGGCGACGAGCCCGTCCAGTCCACCGCCGGCACCGCCTCCTTCCTCGCCGCCTGGCGGCTCAACGGCGGCCAGCAGCACGACCTGGAACGGTTGGAGACGCACCACATCAGCTGGCTCTCCCGGCTGCCCGCGATCGCGCTGGAGGACGACCACCTGCTGCTGCACTCCGACACCACCGCGTACCTGGAGTACGGCGAGTCCATCGCCGAGGTCAACGACGCCGTCCACGACCTGCTCGCCGACGAGGGCGTCGACGAGTGGTGGGACTGCTTCCGGCGGTTCACCAAGCGGTTCGCCTTCCGCGGCGACGCCGGCCCGACGGCCGTCCGCGAACTGCTGGCCTCCTACGGCGGCGCGCGCGTCGTGCACGGGCACAGCCCGATCCCGTACCTCACCGGCGCGGTCCACTCGGACGACGGCATGCCGCCGCACATCCCCGGCCCGTACGTCTACGCGGACGACCTCGCCGTCGCCATGGACGGCGGCGTCACCATGGACGGCCGCCTGCTCGTCGCACGGCTGCCCATCTGACGTCCGGCCGGGCACCCGGCAGCAGGGACCGGACCGTTCACGGTCCGGTCCCTGCCGTTTGACGCGGCGTCAACCGAACGGGCGTTCCCGGCGCCCGGGCGGTCGCGCCCGCGCGGCCGGGGCGCGAAATTCCGGAAAGCCACTGTCGATCCGGCCCCACCCGCCCCTACCATCAGGGACACACCACGCCCGGCCGCCCGTGTGGCGGCCCGTCTCCCGTGCCCCGCCCCCACGCCCACGAGGCGGAGCGAACGGGGTTCTGCATGAACGGGGTCCCCATGAACGACGCCCCGCACCTGCTCGCCGAGGACCGCCCGGACTTCGAGCGCCTCCTGGACGAAGCACTGCGCGACGACACCGTCCTCACCGTCCTCCGCGCGCCCGGCGCGCCCACCACCGACCGACTGCGCGACCGCGCACTGCACGACGCCGACACCGCCGCCGCACCCGCGGCCACCGAGTACGAGCACTACCTGCGGCTGCGCGAGAACCTGCGCAGCACACCGCCCCCCGACGGGCCGGTCGGCCCGTCCGGTGAAGCCACCGCGCCCGGCCTGCTCGCCCAGCTGAGCTCGTCCGACGGCGGTGCCGGACTCCTCCCGGTGCTCACCGTGCTCACCCCGATCCTCGCCTGGGCCGCCGCGCTGGTGCTGCTCCTGCTCGGCTACGGCCTCCGGGCCGCCGACCCGGACCTCGCCCTGGGCCGCTCCCTGCTCACCGCGGGGTGGCTGGCGCTCGCCACCGGGGTGGCCGCGATGGCCGTGGGCATCGTCGGACTGATCCTCACCGCCCTGCGGGACGGCTCCGCCGCACCCGTCCCGGCCGGCGCCGACCCTGACCTCGCCGCCGAACTCGCCGACGCCCGGCGCGACTGGCAGCGCGCGCTGCGCGAACGGGCCCTGCCCTCGTACCTGGCCGCCGCCGCCCGGGCCGGCGGGCCGGACGGCGCCCCCGGAGGCAACGGGCTCACCTCGCGCGCCCTCACCGGCCCCGACGAGGTCTAGGGTCCGCCGGCTCCCGGGGCGGCGTCCGTCCGGGGTCCGGTGCGGTACGGCCCGGTGCAGTGCGGTACGGCCCGGTGCAGTGCGGCCCTCCCTCCGGCCGGCCCGACCGGAGGAGGGGCCGCGACGGACCTCCCCCGGCAGGGGGAGACGGTCCGCCCGCCGCGACGACGCCTCCGGCCACCCCTCGCTGGAATCGTCGGAACCGGCCGGGCCGACCAGCGCCCGCCGAACCGGAGGGGTACCGATGAGCGCTCACGCCATGCTGGAGAAGCTGCACGGCCGGACGGCGCCCGGAGTACCGCGCTGGGCCGTGCGGACCGCGTACGTCACCAGCCTGACCGCGCTGCCCGCGGGTCTCTGGCGGATCGCCGCCTTCACCTTCGGCGCCCCGCTGCTGGAGCCGTCCGCCGGGGCGGACCCGGACTCCGGGACCCTGTGGTGGTACGTGATCGTGCTCAGCGTGGTCAGCGAGGCGCTGGCGTTCCTCGCCCTCGGGCTGGTCAGCGAGTGGGGCGAGCGGTGGCCGCGCCGGATGCCGTTGCTCGGCGGGCGCCCCGTCCCGACCCTCGCCGCGGTGATCCCGGCCGCTCTCGGCGCCGCCGCGCTGATGGCCCTCCCGTACTCCCTGGTGATGGGCGCCTTCGGGCGGGGACTCACCGGCGAGCCCACCGGCCTCGTCACCCACGGCTACCAGACCGTCCTCTTCTGGGCCTCCTACCTCCCGCTCGGCCTCTGGGGACCGCTGCTCGCCGTACTGACCGTGCACTACTACCGGCGCCGCGCCGCCGGCCCCGCCCGGCGGCCGTCCACCGTCCTCGCCGCCTGAACCGCCCGGGCCGCCGGAGCCACCCGGTCAGTCACCCGCTGCCGCGGCGTCCGCCGCCGCCCGGACGAACTCCCGCACCCGCGCCGTGGTGTTGCCCTCCGACCAGACCGGCCCGCGTTCGATCGGCGGCGCGTCGTGGATCGGCACGTAGGCGAGATCCGGGCGCGGGTAGTACCGCCGGGAGTGCTCGCCGACCGGCAGCACGCCCCGGCCGAGGGCGACCAGGGTGAGCATCTCGGAGAAGGTCCCGCCGGCCGGCCCCTTCGGCACCGGCCGCCCCGACGGCGTACGGTCCGGCGTGCGGTCCCGCTTGAACGCCACCGAGGTCACCGCCGGGTACTGCACCACCGGGTGGTCCGCGAGGACCTCCAGCGACACCGATTCCCGCTCCGCCAGCGGGTGGCCGGCCGCCACGGCCAGCACCCGGCGCTCGGTCATCAGCACCGGCCCGCAGGCCATCCCGTCGAACGGGTAGGACGCGATCAGGACGTCCACGGAGCCGTCCAGCAGGCTGGACCGGGTGTTCGCCAGCTGGGCCTCGCGGACGTCCACCCGGCAGTCCGGGTGCCGCTCGGCGAACAGCGCCACCGCCTTCAGCAGCACCGGCGCCGTCCCCTCCCCGAGGAAGGCGACCCGCAGCTCGCCGGTGACGCCCCGGTTCGCGTCCACCGCCCGCCGGACCGCCTCGTCCATCCCCGCCACCAGCGGCGCCAGGTCGTCCGCGAGCCGCCGCCCCACCGGCGTGATCCGCACCGTCCGGCTGGTCCGCTCGAACAGCGGCCCGCCGACCCGCCGTTCGAGCTGCCGCACCACCTGGCTGACCCGCCCCGTGGTGAGCAGCAGCCGCTCCGCCGTCCGCCCGAAGTGCAGTTCCTCGGCGAGCGCCAGGAAGATCTCGACCTCCAACCGTTCCAGCACCGGCCCCGCCCCTCCCCGGCGTTTAGCCCGGCTCAACGATCCTTGGCCGATCCCGCCTTGATGGCGACGGCCGCCCGGCGGATCGTAGAGGACACGAACCGCCACCGCCTCTCCCCGACTGGAGCCACCGTGACCGCCCTCCGCGTCAAGGCCTTCGACCACCTCGTGCTCAACGTCCGCGACATCGAGCGCTCGCTGGAGTTCTACGGCGGGCTGCTCGGCCTCGCGCCCGTCCGCGTCGACGAGTGGCGGGCCGGCGAGGCCCCCTTCCCCTCGATCCGGATCACCCCCGAGACCATCATCGACCTGATCAGCCGCCCCCGGGGCGAGTCCAACGTCGACCACATCTGCCTGACCGTCGAACCGCTGGACTGGCAGGAGGTCATCGACGCCGGCACCTTCACCGTCCTCGAAGGCCCCGTCCCCCGCTACGGCGCACGCGGCACCGCCACGTCCGTGTACGTGCAGGACCCGGACGGCAACACCGTCGAACTCCGCTGGTACCCCGAGGACGCCGCCTGACCCCGACCTGGCCCCGCCCGCCGGCAGGGGCGCCCGGAACGGGCCGAGGGCGCGGCGGCACGGGGGTCCGGCGCGCTCGACCCAGCCCCGGGGGAGCCCGCACACCGGCGCCGCCTGTCCGCGGCGGGGGTCGCGCTCCTCTGCGCGGCCTCCGTCAGCCGGTGCGGCGGGGTCCGCACCGGCAGTCGTCACGGAGCCCACCGACCCGGTGCGATCTCCGCATTGACAGCTCCTCCTCGATGGCTGACCGTAAAAGTCGACAACTGACTGCCCGTCAGTCAATCGGCGACGCAAGGGCCCGACCAACCCAGGACACCAGCCGCTGCGCGAGGAGTTCGACGATGACGGAACCGCCCGCCCTCCCCACCTTCACGTCCGGCAGCCGACGCGCCCCGGGGGCCCTGCCGCTCCTCGGACACGCGTGGCAACTCCAGCGCCGCCCGCTCGCGTTCCTGCGATCGCTCCCCCGACACGGCGACCTCGTCGAGATCGGACTCGGGCCGCGCAGAGCCTATGCGGTGTGCCACCCGGACCTGGTGCGGCAGGTGCTCACCGACGCGAGGACCTTCGACAAGGGCGGGCCGATCTACGACAAGCTCCGGCAGCTGCTGGGGAACGGCCTGGGCACCAGCGCCCGCGAACCACACCGCAGGCAGCGCCGCATGATCCAGCCGGTCTTCCACGCGGAACGGATCCGGGAGTACGTCCCGGCCATCCGCGACGAGGTCGTCGCCGCCACCGCCGGATGGTCGGACGGCCAGGTCATCGACGTCGCCGAGCACACCTACAAGATCATCACGAGAGTCCTCACGCGCACGATGTTCGCCGCCGAAGCCCGTGCCGAGGCCGCAACCGTGATCGCCGAGGCGCTGCCGGTGTTCCACCAGGGCGTCGGCCGGCGCATGAACTCGCCCTTCGCCCTCCTGGAGAAGGTGCCGACCTCCGGCAACCGTCGCTACGAAGCGGCGAAGGCCCGACTGCACTCGTTGGTGGACCGACTGATCGCCGACCACCGCCGGGACGGCGCCGGTCACGACAACCTGCTGTCCGTGCTCATGGCCGCCGGAGACGGCCGGGCGGACGGCGGGGCCTCGGCGATGACCGACGAGGAGATCCACGAGCATGTGATCACCTTCCTGGTGGCCGGGATCCCCACCTCTGCGGCGGTGCTGGCCTGGTCGCTGCACTTCCTGGGCCAGGACCCCGGGTTGGAGGCCCGCCTGCACAGCGAGGTCGACCTGGTCCTGGACGACGGGCCGCCCACCTGGGCGCACCTGGGCCGGCTCGACCTCACCACCCGCACGCTCACCGAGGTCATGCGGTACTACCCGCCCGGCTGGCTGCTGACCCGGGTCGCGATGCACGACACCGTCCTGGCCGGACGGCGCATCCCCGAGGGCACCGTGATCCTCTTCAGCCCGTACCTCCTCCACCACCGCCCGGACCTGCACCCCGCCCCCGACCTCTTCGACCCGGACCGCTGGCTACCGGAGCGCCGGCACGCGATGGCCCGGGACACGTACATCCCGTACGGCATCGGAAGCCGCAAGTGCATCGGCGAGGTCTACGGCATCGTCGAACTCACCCTCGCGCTCTCCGTGATAGCACGCCGCTGGCGACTGACACCGGTGCCGGGCGCAGGCGCGCACCTCACCGACCCGAAGCCTTCCGCCGTCATCCACCCGGCGCCCCTGAGGATGCGCCTCGGCGAACGCGGGACCAGCCGCCCCCGGGCATGAGCGGTCGGGGTCCCCGGTCACAGGGGCAGATCAACCTTCGTCGAGACCGGTGTCACGTTCCGCGGGCTTCGACCGCGGGCTCGGACCGCGGGCTCAGGCGAGGGCGGCGGCCAGCAGGGTGAAGGCGGCGACGATGACCGCGACGCGGGCGTAGTGGAGGCGGTCCCAGCGGTCGCTCTGCTCCCTCCAGTCCGCAGGCCGGTTCTCGGGGGTCCACGTCTTGCTCCGGTTGTTGATCGGGACGAGCAGCAGGACCGACATGAGCACGCTGGCGATCAGCAGTGCGGCGGCGGTCACGACGAGGCCGGCGCCGGGGCGGTGCCATCCGGCGACGGCCCACACGGCGCTCAGGGCGAGGGAGGTGAAGTACCAGACCGGCATCAGGGCGCCGAGCATCCGGCCACCGTGGGCGCGGCCTAGCTGGTAGCTGTCCTCGGGCAGTGCGCCGAGGATCCGGTTGACGACGAAGGCGACGGAGACCTCCACCCCCACCATCACTCCGACCACCACGATGGTGACGACCTTGAGTGCGTCGAACATGTTGACCCCTCCGAAAATCTAGCGCCGCTAGGTGATGAGACAACGCTAGTACTACTGACGCTCACTTGTCTAGCGATGCTAGGATTCGGTCATGTCGGTACAGGAACGCAAGGAACGCGAACGGGCGGCCCGCGAGCACCTCATCGTGGCGACGGCCCGCGAAATCGCCGAGCAACAGGGCTGGGACGCGGTCACCACCCGCCGGCTCGCCGAGCGCATCGAGTACAGCCAGCCCGTCCTCTACAGCCACTTCCGCGGCAAGCGCGAGATCATCGGGGCCGTCGCCCTGGAGGGTGCCGCCGAGATGGCCGCGGCGCTGCGGGCCGCGACCTCGGCCGCCGACGGCCCCCGCACCCGGGTCACCGCTCTCGCCCGCACCTACCTCGACTTCGCCGAACGCCACCCGGCGGTCTACGACGCCATGTTCCAGCTCGACGGCGGTCTGGCCTTCGCGGCCGAGGACACCCCGGCGCCGCTGAAGGACGCCTTCGCCGCCCTGCTGGAGAGCCTCGGCGAGGTCGCCGGGGAGGGCGTCCACCCGGGGCTGTTCACCGAGGTGTTCTGGGCGGCCCTGCACGGGCTGGCCACCCTGACCCGGGCGGGACGGCTGCCGCCGGCCGAAGCCGAGCAGAGGGTGGAGCTGCTGATGGACCGACTCGCCGTGATCTGACACGCCGTTCGGACGGGCGGGCAGCCGGGGACCTTCCCGGCTGCCGGCCTACGAGTCCCCGCCCCGACACGACCCCGAACCCGCCTGCGGTCAACGTCCGCCGCGACCCGTCGAACCCCGGCGAAACGGGTCAGCGGCACTCGAACCACACGGCCGCCGTCCGGGCCGACGCCCCGTTACACGGCAGTGAAAGCCGTCTCTTGGTAAGCAAACGATTCTCCTGAGAAGATCCTCCCGTCGCAGCCGCCGGACCCGCAGGAGAGCGGCGGACCGACCTTCAGCACGCACCCGCATTCGGTTCTTCCCGGGGGGAATCCGCTCATGTCCGCACGCCCGTTCACCCGCCGTTCCCGCCTGCTCGCCACCGCCACGCTGGTGGTCGCCGCCGGCACCTCCGCGCTCGCACCGGCGACCGCATTCGCCGACACCCCGGCGCCCTCCGCCTCCGCTACCGCCGCCGCCTCGGACACCCCCGCCCCGAGCACCGCCCAGCCCCTGACGGCCACCCTGGAGCCGGCCGCGGGACAGGCGCCGCTGACCCGCGGCGGTGTCGGCGCGACCCTGACGATGACCGTCACCAACAACTCCGACCAGGAGCGCCCGTTCCACCCGGCGGTGACCGTCACGCCGGTGGGCTCCGCCCCGAACGGATGGAACTGGATCGACTTCAGCGCCAAGGCGATCTCCGCGCCGGCCACCTACGGCATGACCAGCTTCAACGGGAGCAACTTCTCCGGCCACGTCGTGCCCGAGAACCGGATGTCCCACGTGCCCTTCACGGTGCCGGCCCGCACGACCTACAGCTGGGCGGTCTCCTTCACCCTGAGGGCCGCCCTCCCGGCGGACGACACCGCCGTGAAGGTCGCTCTGGTGAACGACCTCGGCAACAGCACCGCCGTCGAGCCGGTGACCCTGCCGGTCGCCTCCCCCACCGGCGCCCTCGTCCAGAAGTTCACGAACAACCTGGGCACCGTCTCGTACAAGAAGCCCTTCGAGACCGACCTCGACCTGACCAACAACGGCGCGGCCATCGGCGCCGCGATCAATCCGACGCTCCGCTTCAGTAACGGTTCCCGCCCGATCGCCGCCGTCCTCAAGCTGGAGGTGTCCCAGGGCGGTGCGTGGGTCACCGTCCCGGGCTCGGACAACGTCTGGAAGCTGCCGCCGGTGACCGGCGGCCTCGGCAAGGGCGCGAGCCACCGCTACCAGGTACGGCTGTCGCTCACCGGCTACACCGGGCAGTGGTCCGGTGTCTCCGGCTCGCTCAGCCTCGACCCGGACACCGACCAGGGCCCGGTCGACACCATCCTGAAGGCGTCGGTGACGCTGGACGGCAACGGTGCCCCGTCCATCTCGCCCTCGACCTCGCCCTCGGCCTCGCCCTCCACCGCGACGGCCAAGCCCAGCCCGACCGCGTCGACCGCCGCGCCGACCACGTCCACCACCGGGCCCAGCCCGACCGCGTCGACGAGGACGCCCGACACCCAGGTCGTCCCGGCGGCCGCGAACACCCCCTCGGCCCCGGCCGCCGCCAACACCACCGCCCCGGCCGGCACCAACCTCGCCGCCACCGGGGCCGGCAACTCCGTCGCCCTGTTCGGCGCGGGCGCGGCCCTGGTGCTGCTCGGCGCCGGCGCGGTCCTCTACGCGAAGCGCCGCCGCACCGCGTCCCAGGGCTGACCCGGCCCCGGTGCCCCGCCCGGCCCCCGCCGCCGGGGCACCGGCCCGCCGGCTCGGCCACAGTGCTGGGAAGCCCCCTCCACCTCCCAGCACTGCTGCCGGTCTGCGCGCGAGCTCGACCTCACTCCCGGCCGATGCCGACGGCGGAGCCCGTCAGTCGGCCAGCGGGAGGTAGACGCGGTTGCCCTGGGCCGCGAACTCGGCGGACTTCTCGGCCATGCCGGCGACCGCGTCGGCGCCGTAGCCGGCGTTGACGGCCGTGGAGCCGTCGCCGTGCTGGTCGCGGATCTGCTGGGAGATCTTCATCGAGCAGAACTTCGGTCCGCACATGGAGCAGAAGTGGGCCGTCTTGGCGGGCTCGGCGGGGAGGGTCTCGTCGTGGAACGCGCGGGCCGTCTCCGGGTCGAGGGCCAGGTTGAACTGGTCCTCCCAGCGGAACTCGAAGCGGGCGTCGGAGAGGGCGTCGTCCCAGTCCCGGGCACCCGGGTGGCCCTTGGCGAGGTCGGCGGCGTGGGCGGCGATCTTGTAGGTGATGACGCCGGTCTTCACGTCGTCCCGGTTCGGCAGGCCCAGGTGCTCCTTGGGCGTGACGTAGCAGAGCATCGCGGTGCCCCACCAGGCGATCATCGCCGCCCCGATGCCGGAGGTGATGTGGTCGTACCCGGGCGCGACGTCCGTGGTGAGCGGGCCGAGGGTGTAGAACGGGGCCTCGTCGCAGATCTCCTTCTGGAGATCCATGTTCTCCTTGATCTTGTTCATCGCGACGTGGCCCGGACCCTCGATCATCACCTGGACGTCCCTCGCGCGGGCGATCCGGCCCAGCTCGCCCAGCGTCTCCAGCTCGGCGAACTGCGCCTCGTCGTTGGCGTCGGCGGTCGAACCGGGGCGCAGGCCGTCACCGAGCGAGAAGGTGACGTCGTAGCGCGCGAGGATGTCGCAGAGCTCCGCGAAGTTGGTGTAGAGGAAGTTCTCCTGATGGTGCGCCAGACACCAGGCGGCCATGATCGATCCGCCGCGCGAGACGATTCCGGTCTTGCGGCGGGCCGTCAGCGGAACGTACCGCAGCAGCACGCCCGCGTGGACGGTCATGTAGTCGACGCCCTGCTCGCACTGCTCGACGACGGTGTCGCGGTAGACGTCCCAGCTGAGCTCCTCCGCCCTGCCGTCGACCTTCGCCAGCGCCTGGTAGAGCGGCACGGTCCCGATCGGCACGGGGGAGTTGCGCAGGATCCACTCACGGGTGGTGTGGATGTTGCGGCCGGTGGAGAGGTCCATGACGGTGTCGGCGCCCCAGCGGGTGGCCCAGGTCATCTTCTCCACCTCCTCCTCGATCGAGGAGGTGACGGCGGAGTTGCCGATGTTCGCGTTGATCTTCACCAGGAAGTTGGTGCCGATGACGGCCGGCTCCACCTCGGGGTGGTTCACGTTGACCGGGATGACGGCGCGCCCGCGGGCGACCTCGTCGCGCACGAACTCGGCCTCCAGGCCCTCGCGCAGGGCGACGAACTCCATCTCGGGCGTCACGATGCCGCGCTTGGCGTAGGCCAGCTGGGTGACGGCCTCACCGCCGCGTCCGCGCAGCGGGCGGCGCGGCCGGCCGGGGAAGACCGCGTCGAGGTTGCGCAGGTCCCCGCCGCGCGGCGACGTGTGCTTGATGCCGTCGTCCTCGGGACGCGCCTCGCGCCCGTCGTACTCCTCGACGTCGCCGCGCTGACGGATCCAGGAGTCGCGCAGGGCCGGCAGGCCGCGCCGCACGTCGGGTTCGTAGGACGGATCGGTGTACGGCCCGGAGGTGTCGTACAGCGGGACGGTCTTCCCGTTGGTGAGCACGACCTCGCGGTACGGAACGCGCAGGTCGGGGCGGGACCCGTCGCGGTAGGCCTTGCGCCAGGCCGGGGTCGGGTAGCCGGTGCCCGCGCTGGAGACGGCGGAGTTCCGGGCAGACTGCGGCTGTGCGTCGAACGTGGTCATCAGACCTTCTACTCCCTACGCCGGCATTACCCGGTCAGGTTCCTGCGGTCGACGCAGCGTTCGGCACGTCCGACGACGTCCCGGTCAGCGCCCTCTCAGCCCGGTGCTCCGAGCTCCCGTGTCCGCAGGCCGTGTTGCCTGCGCATGACGTCCAACACCGTAGCGAGCGGAACGCCGGAGGTCCAGAGGGGGTCGGAACGGCCGACCGGCGGGTGTCGAATCCGGCAAATCGGACGGTCCCGGCCGAGCGGACCGGCAATCGGGCCCCGGCCGGGCAGACTGGCAGTCGCGGGGTCGACGGCGGGGACGACGAGAGGGAGGCCGGCGTGGTCGGAAGCACGGGGCGGGTCACCGGGGCGGTTGGCGCGGGGCTGGTCGGCGAGGTGATGGTGCACGTCCCGGAGCGGCAGGGCGCCGAGGCGTTCCTCGCCTACCTCGCCGTCCCGGGGGACCGACTGCCGGTCGGCACGCCCGTGTTGGTGATCGAGTACCAGCCGCCGCGCACCGTGTACGTAGCGCCCATCGGCCCGTGACGACCTTGTGACAGGGCGTCATGTCATCTCCCTTTCCATCGGATTGGCTCCGGCGGAGAATCCGAGTCGGCGCATCTCCTGCGCCGGAAGGGGGAGTTGAACCATGGTGTACCTCATCCCCGGAGCGGTGGCCGCGACACTGCTCATCGGGATCACACTCTTCAAACTCATGTGGCGGGTGGCCGAGCCGAACGAGGCTCTGATCATCTCCGGCTCCCGGCACCGGACCGAGGGGGTCGGCGACGGGCTGGGATTCCGGATCGTCACCGGCCGGGGGACCCTCGTCACCCCCGGCCTGCAGGGCGTCCGGCGGCTCTCGCTGGACCTCAACGAGGCCGAACTGAACGTCGAGTGCGTCACCACGCAGGGTATCCCGGTCCGGGTGAAGGGCGTGGTGATCTTCAAGGTCGGCGACGACGACGTCTCGATCGCCAACGCCGCCCGCCGTTTCCTCGACCAGCAGAAGCTGATCAGCCAGCGCGTCCACAACGTCTTCGCCGGACACCTGCGGTCGATCGTCGGCGGGCTCACCGTCGAGGACATGATCCGCGACCGCGAGCGGCTCACCGGGGAGACCAGGGCCGCCTCGGGGCTGGAGATGGAGAAGCTCGGGCTGATCATCGACACCCTGCAGATCCAGGAGATCATCGACCCGACCGGCTACATCAAGAACCTCGCCATCCCGCACGCCGCCGCCGTCCAGCGGGACGCCCGGATCGCGCAGGCGCACGCCGACCGGCTGGCCACCGAGGCCGAGCAGGAGGCGGCCGCCCGCAAGGCCGAGGCGACCCGCAACAGCGAGATCCAGCAGGCCTCGTACCAGGCCGAACGGGACACCGCCAGCGCCAGGGCCCGGCAGGCCGGCCCGCTCGCCGACGCCGGCGCCCGGCAGCAGGTGGTGGTCCAGGAGACCCGCGTCGCCGAGCTGGAGGCCCAGCGGAAGGAGCAGCAGCTCCAGATCGACGTCCGCAAACCGGCCGACGCCAGGGCGTACGACACCCGGACCACGGCGGACGCCGACCGTGACGCCCGGATCTCCGCCGCCCAGGCCCAGGCCCAGGAGACCGAGCTGAAGGCGGCGGCCGAGGCCGGCCGGGTCCGCATCGCGGCCCAGGCCGAGGCGGAGGCCACCAAGCTGCGCGGCCTGGCCGCCGCCGAGGCGACCAGGGCCACCGGCGAGGCGGAGGCGGCGTCCGCCGAGGCACGCGGTCTGGCGGACGCACAGGCCGTCCGGGCTCTCGGTCTCGCCAAGGCCGAGGGCCTCAAGGCCCGTGCCGACGCGCTGGCCGAGAACCAGGAGGCCCTGGTCGCACAGGAGTTGGCGGAGAAGTGGCCGGACATCGTGCTGGCCGCCGCCGAGTCGTTCGGCCACGTCGAGCACATGGTGCTGCTCAACGGCGCCGACGGGATGGGCGAGCTGTTCGCCAAGGCCCTCACCATGGGCGGCACCGGGCTCGGCCTGGCCCGCCAGCTGCTGACCACCATCGGGCCGGAGGCCGCACCGGCCGCGGCACCGGCTGCGGCCGTCCAGCGGATTCCGGTCGACCGCACGCCGGCGGACCGGGTGCCCGCGGACCGGACCACGGAGGAGTGACGTGATTGGGTAGCCGCCCGCGCCCACCTGAGTACGGGTACTCAGGTGGGCGCGGGTGCGTCCGCCGGACGATGGGGACATGCACCCTGCAGCCACCGCGCGGATCGGCATCACCGCCGTCGGAGCCCACCTGCCCGCCCGCCGTCTGACCTCCCAGCAGCTCCAGGACGAGGTCACCGCCGGCGGCCGACTCCGCCTGCCGGAGCGGACGTTCGAGAAGGCCACCGGCATCGTCACCCGGCACTTCGCGGCCGAGGGCGAGTACGCCTCCACTCTGGCCGTGGGCGCCGCCCGGCGCGCCCTCGCCGCCCGCGGACTGGACCCGCTCGACCTCGACCTACTGCTGTACGCCTCCGCCACCCGGGACGTCTGCGAGCCTGCCACGGCCCACCTCGTCCAGGCCGAACTCGGCTCCCGCGCACACGCGCTGGACGTCAGCAACGCCTGCAACAGCTTCCTCAACGGCATCGACCTGGCCCGCGCGATGATCCTCGCCGGCCGGGCCCGGCGCGCCCTGGTGGTCACCGGCGAGACGCCGAGCCGGGCCATGCGGCGCGATCCGGAGGGCCTCGCCGACTTCCGCGACGGGTTCGCCGGCTACACCTTCGGCGACGCCGGCGCCGCCGTCGTGGTCGAGGCGGTGGAACGCGGCGGCATCCTCGACATCGAGACCGAGACCGCCTCCGAACACTGGGAGGTCGGCGGGATCCCGGGCGGCGGCTCACGGCACCCGCGCGGCGACGAGTACAGCTACTTCCGGGGCGGCGGCAAGGAGTTGCGCGGCGTCTTCGAGAAGATCGGCGGGGACATCCTGACCCGGGTGGCCGCCCGCACCGGCCTCGGCTGGGACGACTACGCCCGGGTGCTGGTGCACCAGGTGACCGTCCCCTACCTGGAGCGGTTCGTCGAACTCACCGGGGTGCCGGCGGAGAAGCTGGTGGTCACCGTGCCCGAGCTGGGCAATGTCGCCAGCGCCACGCTCGGCATCCAACTCGACCGAATAAGACACGAGTTGAATCCCGGAGACAAGGTGCTCCTGCTCGGCCTGGGCGGCGGCGTCAGCCTGATGACGATGGTCTGGGAGGCATCGTGAGCACCCCGGCGACCCCCCGGACGGACGGCCACCGGCTCTGGGTCGTCGTCCCCGCCTACCAGGAGGAGGCCCGGATCACCGGCACCCTGGACGCCCTCGCCGCCCAACGGGACCGGGAGTTCACCCTGCTGGTCGCCGACAACGGCTCGACCGACGGCACGGTGGCCGCCGTCCGCGCCTTCGCCGCCCGGGCGCCCTTCCCCGTCGAGGTGCTGGTCGAGCCGGAGAAGGGCGTCGGCTCGGCGGTCGACACCGCCTTCCGGCACGCCATCGCGCACGGCGCGACGCTGCTCGCCCGCACCGACGCCGACTGCCTGCCCGAGCCCGGCTGGAGCGCCGCCGCCCGGGCCGGGATGTGCGCCGGGGGCGGACTGGTCTGCGGCCGGGTCACCGCCCGCCGCGACGAGCACGGGCCGACCGGGCGGGCCGTCTTCCTGCTCCTGGTCGCGCTCGGCGCGTTCTTCGGCCGGATCCGGCCCGCGCACCGGCGCCGGCACGGCTACCTCACCCCGTACCGGATGCACGCCGGCAACAACATGGCGATCACCGCCGAGCTGTACCAGGCCGTCGGCGGCATGCCGCGCCGGCCTTCGCCCACCGACCGTACGTTCATCAACCGGGTCCGCCGGCACAGCACGGCGATCGTGCACCGCCGGGACATGGTGGTGCAGAACTCCACCCGGCGGATCCGCGCCTACGGGGTGGTCGGCACGGCGCGCTGGTATCTGGAGCGCGGCGCCGGACCACGCTCCGTCGACGTCCGCTGAGCACGGCGGACCCCGGCGACCCTCCCGGTCCCGGCACCGTCCCGCTCCTCGCTGCCCCACCCTCCGCGCCGACCCGGGCCTGACCGAAACCCCTGTCCCGAGCCCCTGACCCTGACCCGGCCCCTGCCCTGACCCTGACCCTGACCCTGCACCCGCCAGACTCCCTCGCCGAGGACACCCGATGCTCGACCGGCTCGCCCACGCGCTGCGCACCGTCCACCCCGACCGCCCGGCCGTCCTCCAGCACACCCGGCTCGGCACCACCCGGGTCCGGATCCGGCGCGGCGAACTCGCCGACCTCTCCGACACCTACGCCACCGCCCTGCACGCCCGCGGCCTCACCGAAGGCGCCACCCTCGGCGTCGCCGTCCGCCCCGGCCCCCGGGCCCTCGCCGTCATGCTCGCCGCGCACCGGCTCGGTCTGCGGATCGCCGTCCTGGACCCGGCCGCCGGCCCCGACGTGCTGGCCGCCCGGCTCGCCCTCGCCCAACCCGACCTGGTGCTCGCCGACGCCGCCGCCCAGGCGGTGGCAGGCTGGGCCGAGCCGCTGGCCCGGCGCGCCGGCCTCGCCCTGCCCCCGCTGGACGTGATCGGCCCGGTCGCCACCCTCGGCCGACGGCTGCCCGGCTGCGCACCAGGGTTGCGGCTCGGCCGGTTCGGCGCCTCCGTGCCCCGCGTCCCCGGCCGCGACACGTACGAGCGGGACGCCGACGCCGTCATCGTCTTCACCTCCGGCACCACCGCCCGCCCGCGCGCCGTGGTGCACACCCGGCACGGCCTGGCCGCCGGGCTGCGCACGGTCACCGACCTGGTCGACCCACGGCCCGGAACGACCGTCGTGGGCGGCACCTTCTTCGTCCTGGTCCCCGCCCTCACCGCCGGTGCCGCCGTAGCCCTGCCCGCCCGCACACCGACCGCGCTCGCCCGCCAACTCGCCCGGCTGGCACCGGCCCACACCTATCTCACCCCGCCGCAGCTGCGTGCGGCCCTGGCCGTCGGAGCCCGGTTCACCGGGCGGGTCTGGACCGGCTCGGCGCCCGCCGACGCCGCCCTGCTCCGCCGGGTCAAGCAGGCCGGCGCCGACCGGGCCTGGGGCGTGTACGCGCTCACCGAGCTGTTCCCGGCGGCGGCCGTCGAGGAGGCCGAGAAGAGCGCCTTCACCGGCCCGGGCGACCTGGTCGGCGCCCCGCTGCCGGGTGTCCGAACCGACCTCGGTCCGGACGGCGAACTGCTGCTCACCGGCCCCGGCGCCCGTCACCGCTACCTGGGCGAGGAGCCCGACCCGTGGGTGCGCACCGGCGACCGTGGCGCGCTCGACGGGAACGGCCGGATCGTGCTCGGCGGCCGGGTCAAGGACATGGTGCTGCGCCGCGCCGAGAACATCTACCCCGGCCTCTACGAACCGGCGCTGCACCTGCCGGGTGTCGCCCTCGCGGTGCTGGTCGGCGTCCCGTCCGGGGACGGCGACGAACGGTTGGTCGCTCTGGTCCAGCCCGTTCCCGGCACCGATCCCGACCGGCTGCGGGCCGCGCTGAACGCCCCGCTGGACCGGATGGGCACGGCCCGCCCGGACGCCGTCCTGTTCGGCGAGGTGCCTCTGACCGGCCGTTCCCGCAAGCCCGACCGGGCAGCCGCGTCCGCCTACTGCGCAAGGGAGTTGTCCACATGAAGGCCGTCGTCCCGGACGCGCCCGCCGGCCGCCGGACCGCACCCGCCCCCGCACCCTCGCCGGTACCGACCGGCCCCGACCCGACCGGCACCGCCCCGACCGGCGTAGCGACGCCCGCCCGCACCGACCCCGCCCGCACCGACCCCGACCGCGCCGACCCCGACCGCGCCGACCTTGCCCGCACCGCCCTCGACCGGGCCGCCCTCGACCGCGCCGCTCGCCGGCGGGACCGCCGGGTCTACCTGCACAGCCACCCGGTGCTCTTCGCCCTGCTCGCCGCCACCCGCCGACGCCCGGTGGTCCGGCTCGGCCGCACCGTCCTGGTGCACGACACCGGGGCCTACCGCGAGGCGCTCACCCGGATCCCGCTCGACCGCACCGCGCCCGGCACCACCGGCGGAGCCGCCGCCCGACTCACCGACGGCGGGCTCCTGTTCGACCAGGACGGTGCCGAACACCGTTCCGCCCGAAGGGCGTTGGCAGGAGGTCTCGACTCGGCGGCGGTGCAGCGGCTGCGCCCGCACTGGCTGGCCGTGCTCGCCGAACGGGTGCCGACGATCGCCGACGGGCCGATCGACCTGGTCCGCCTGGCCCAGGAGCTGGCCGGAGTGACGGCCGCCGCGCTGACCGGCTCCCCGGCCGCCCCGCACGCCCTGGCCGGTGCCGCCGCCCGGGCCGCGGAAGCCACCGCCCGCGACCACCTGCCCGGACCGCGACCCCGCCGCCGCACCGCCCAGGCGTCCGCCGCGCGCGCCGCCGACCTGGCCGCGCTGCTGCCCGACCCGCTGGACACGATGGTCGCGGTCGCCACCGTCAACACCACCGTCGCCGCCCTCCCCCGGGCTGCCGCCTGGTGTGCGGACGCCGGTCTCTGGCCGTCGGTCGACGCCGCCGCCGCGCCCGCGCTCGCCGCCGAACTGCTCCGCCTCACCGCACCCTCGCCCCTGCTCCCCCGGGTGGCCGCCGAGGACGCCGTGCTGGCCGGCCGCCGGGTCCGGGCCGGCGACCGGCTGATCCTGGTCGCCCGGCACGCCGCCCGGGCCCACCGGCCGGAGGCCGCCCCCGGTCCGGGCGCCACCCAGGCCGTCTTCGGCGCCGGACCGCACGCCTGCCCCGGCGCGGGCCTGGCCCGGGTGCTGCTCGCCGACCTGCTGCTCGCCCTCGCCCCGTACCGCCCGGTGGTCACCCGTGCCCGGGCCGACCGCCGCGCCGCGCTCCCCGGCTGGGCGGAACTCACCGTGCGCCGCACCCGCACCCCCACCGCCCGGGCCGACGCGGCCGCGCCGACCGCCACCGTCACCCCCGCCACGACCACGCCCGCCGTCACCGTGCCGCCCGGTCCCGCGCCCCCGGCGCCCGCACCCACCTGTCCCCACGCCGCAGCCGCCGCCCTCCACCGAGGAGACCCCCGATGCGGATAGCCGTCACCGGAGCGAGCGGTTTCTGCGGCTTCCACGTCGTCCGCGCCGCCGTCGCCCACGGTCTGGACGTGGTCGGCTACGGCCGCCGCCCCGGTCCGGCCGGCCGCCACGTCCACTGGGACGCCGCCGTCGCCGACCCGGACCTCACCGGCGTCGACGCCGTGGTGCACTGCGCCGCCGCCGTCGCCGACCTGCCCCCGGGCTCCGCCGCCGAGGCCGGGCAGTTCGCCGTCAACGTCACCGGCACCGAGCGCCTGCTGCGCGCCGCCGCCGGGCGCCCGGTCGTCTGGGTCTCCAGCGCCAGCGTCTACGACCCCCGGATCGCCCGCGAGTCCGTCCGGGAGCACCACCCCACCGAGGGCGGTCACCTCAACGCGTACGGTCGCACCAAGGCAGCCGGTGAACGGCTCGCGCTCGCGGCGGGGGCGGTCGTCCTGCGTCCGCGCGCCGTCTACGGGCCGGGCGATCCCCACCTCGTGCCCCGGCTGCTGGAACGGGTCCGGCACGGGCGACTGCTGCTGCCCGGAGGGGACGTCCGGCTCAGCCTCACCGCCGTGCAGAACCTCGCCGACGCCTGTCTGGCCGCCGCCGGGACCGGCCGCCCCGGCAACCGCCCGTGGGCACCGGGCGCCTACAACATCGCCGACGCCCGCCACTACCGGCGCGACGAGGCGGTCCGCGCGGTGCTCGCCGCCCACGGCGTGCACGCCGGGCTCCACCACGTCCCGGCGCCGCTGGCCCGGCTGGCCGCCCGCACCGGCCGGGTCCCGGGTCTGACCCCGTACGCGGTCGACCAGCTGTCCCGCAGCGTCACCCTGGACCTGGCCCGCGCGCGCTCCCAGGGCTGGCGCCCGCTCTGGGATCTCGACACCGTCCTGATGCTCGACCGCGCGGCGCCCGCGGCCGCACCCCCCGGAACCGCCGGCCCGGCCTGAACCGCCGACCCGGCCCCGACGACGGACGCCCGCACCCCTCACCGGGGTGCGGGCGTCCGCGCAAGGCCGGTCGAGGCCGGGTCAGTTCCTGGCGGCCTTCTTCACCAGGATCACCACCGCGGCGGCGATGCCCACCACCACCAGCAGCTTGATCGCCAGGCTCAGCAGGGCACCGACGACGCTGAACACCAGGCCGAGGATGTTCCAGGCGAGTACCAGCACCAGCACCGGCACGACGATGTTCCGCACCCACGAGGGCAGCGACTTCCAGAGCTCAGCCATGTCCGTTCCTTCTCTCCCCTTGGGGTCGGCTGCCGTCCGGTGCCGCATCCCGCTCGTTCTCGGTACTTCGATCGTACGGTGACGCAAGTGGCCGAACGAGAGCCAACGGCCCGGAGAGAACCCGGAGATCACCCCTACCCTGAACCCCGGGTGAACCCCCGGGGCCGGCCCCGGGGCCGGCCGTCCGGCCGCTCCCCGGACAAGCACCGGACGGGCCCCGGACGACACCGGCGACCTGCGGGGACGGCCCGCACGAGGGTCAGACCGGCCAGGTCTCCCGCCGCCACGCGGCGTCCCAGAACATCCACTCGTACCGCGAGGTGGTGACGAAGTGCTCCACCACGCGTCGCCGTTCGGCCGCGGACATCTCCTCACCGAGCCGGTCGGTCAGCGCCAGCACCCGCCGCACCACCGACTGGAACGCCTCGTCGCCGTAGGTGGCGATCCACTTCGCGTAGAGCGGGTCCGGGGAGCCCTGGGCCAGCAGCCGGTCCCCGACCCGGGCGTAGATCCAGTAGCACGGCAGCACCGCACCGACCGCCTCGGCGAAGGAGCCGCCGTAGACGGTGGCGAGCAGGTAGCTGGTGTACGCGCGGGTGGTGGGGAGCACCGGCTCGGCGGCGGCCTCCTCGGCGCTGTCGCCGAAGGCCTCCAGGAAGTCGGCGTGCATCCCCTGCTCGGCCGCCAGCGCGCCGATCGCGTCGTCGGCGAAGGCCCGCACCTCCTCCTCGCCGGGGGCCTTGGCGGCGCAGACGGCGAGCGCGCGGGCGTAGTCGCGCAGGTAGTGCGAGTCCTGCACGACGAAGTGCCGGAACGCCTCGCGCGGCAGGGTGCCGTCGGTGAGGCCGGCGATGAAGGGGTGGTCGAGTATCTCGGCGTAGACCGGCTCGATCGCCGCCCAGAGTTCTTCCGTCAGGCTCAGGCTCATGCTCCGACCCTAACCGGCGGGTCCGGGCTTCCGGAGGGCCGGTCGGGGCCCGGTCCTCGGCGGCCGGACCTCCGGCCCCACCCCTCCGGCCCCACTTTTCCGGCCTCAGTCCTCCGGCGGGGAGAACACCACCAGGACCCGCAGCTCCTCGGTGATGTGGTGGAACCGGTGCGGCACCCCGGCCGGCACGTACACCACGGTGCCCCGCCCCACCGCGGTGGTCTCGTCCCCGACGGTCAGCTCGGCCCGGCCGCTGATCACCTGGTAGATCTCGTCCTGGGTGTGCGCGGTCTGCGTGTCGGTGTCGCCGGGGGAGAGCGCGTAGAGGCCGGCGGACATCCGCGGCTCGCGCAGGAACCTCAGGTACGCACCGTCGTTGGCGGCACGCTCGGCGTCCAGTCGGTCCAGCCGGAACACCTTCATCGGGGCACCCCTCCTCGTCCGGGCGTCGGTCCAGGAGGCATTCAACACCACCACGACGCCCGGGGCTCTCGCCCGTCCCTTGACCGACCTGGGACGCTGGCCCCATGAAGGGTTTCCTCATCAAGACACTGATCAACGCGGCGGCCATCTGGGTCGCCGCCTGGATCGTCCCCGGCATCACGCTGGCCGGGGACGACTGGCAGCACAAGACGCTCACGGTGGTCACCGTGGCACTGCTCTTCGGGGTGGTGAACTGGCTGATCAAGCCGGTGGTGAAGTTCTTTTCCTTCCCCCTGTTCATCCTCACCCTGGGTCTGTTCACCTTCATCGTGAACGCGTTGATGCTCTGGCTGACCTCGTGGGCGTCGGACAAGCTCGACCTCAGCTTCCACGTCGACGGCTTCTGGGCCGCACTGTTCGGTGCGCTGATCATCAGCCTGGTCTCCTGGGGCCTCAGCCTCGCCCTCGACGACGACTGAGCGAGTCACCGTGGCGGCCCGTGCGAAGGGGCCCCGACCCGGTCGTTCACCGGGAAGGAGCCCCTTCCGTGTTCCCGCCTCCCCGGTCACCCGGCGTTCTCACGCCCTCGGAGGATGAGTGCGAGCTGGGCGTCGAGTTCGCCGGCGGTGACCTCCTGGCCCATCGGCACCAGCCGGTCGGTGCGGGTCAGGAAGGCGACCAGCGGCGGTGCCGACGACCGCAGCACGGCGCCCCCCTCGGGGGAGTGCAGCACGATGCAGACCTCGGCGAGCTCCCCGCCGGCCGGATGGATGTGCACGTCGCCCTCGCCCGCCGGGCGGCCGATCCCGTCGAGCAGCAGCTCGCGCGCGAACACCCAGGTCACCGGCTCGTCGCCGGGCAGGTGGAACGTGAAACGGACCGCGTACGGGTCGACGGGGTCGTAGGCGAGGTCGACCACGATGCGGAAGGAGAGCTCGTGCGAGACCACCAGGTTCATCATCAGGTGGCCCTGGACTGTGCTGTGCTGCATGGCGCCAGTACCTCTCGTTCTGCCCGGCCGTGCGGGTGTGGGTCCCGCGGGTGGCCGGACAAGGCAGTTCGCTGACAGGGGGAGGGAGTGCGTGCGGTACGTCCGTCCTCATCGTCCACGTTTGGGGACGTAGTGGACAAGACGTGCTTTTTCAAATGGTGAACGAGGGGCGCCCCCGGGGCCGGTCCGGTCGGGTCACGGTCCGTCAGAGGACGAACGACGGCGTCATCGCGCCGACGCTGCGGCGCAGGTGACCGGCGGCGGCGGTGAGCCGGTCGGCCTGCGCGACCGGCAGCGAGAGCGCCATCGTGGCGACCACCGAGCCGACCGTGATGGGAACGGCCGCACAGACGGTCCCGAGTGCGTACTCCTGGCGTTCGATCACCGGCATGGTGGGCCGGAGCCCGGCGAGGCGGCGCAGGACGGTCGACTCCTCGGCGAGGGTGGAGGGCGTGAGACCGACCGGGGGGTGGCGGGCGAGGTGGTCGCGCCGGGCCTCCTCCGGCAGCTGGCCCAGCAGGCACTGGCCGATGGCGTGGGCGTGGGCGGTGGCCCGGAAGTCGGCCCACGGTTCGACGGCGGGCTGGTGCGGGCCGGCCGCGACGTCGACGACGGAGACCTCGCCGTCGCGGTAGAGCGCGAAGTAGACGGCGGCGCCCAGGTCGTCCCGTAACCGTTCCATCCGGGCGCGCAGGTCGAACCGTTCGGACTGGCGGTCGTCGGCCCGGCCTATCCCGTCGACCGCCTCGCCGTAGTAGAAGCGGCCGTCGGCCCGCCGCAGATAGCCCTCGTGGGTCAGGGTGCGCAGCAGGTGGTAGGTGGTGCCGAGCGGGAGTCCGGCGGCGCGGGCGAGCTGTTTGGCGGTGGCCCCCTGGAGGAATCCTCCGACCGCCTCCAGCAGGCGCAGCGCCCGCTGGACCGAGGAGATCAGGGTGGGCTGCCGCTCCTTGCGCGAAGGGCTGGTGGGGCCGGAAGGGCTCGACGGACCCGTGGGACCCGCGGGGCCCGCCGGACTCGTGGCCCCCGGAGGCCGCGCCGGCGGTGACGTGCGCTCTGTGATCCGATCCATGGCCACGCCCAGCCCCCAGCCCGAGTCCTTGCACAGGAGGGCATGCGGAGTGAATCGCTCCGATTTGCCCGATAGTCGCTCATTGCAGCACAGCCACGACATCCCTGCAATCACTCTCGCACCGTTCGCTCGGAAAAATCCTTCGAATCAATGGCTAAATATGGATTGAATCTTTGATTCAAAGATCAGTTTAAGCTTCATCTTCGCTATCCAAGATCCATCCAGGGTCCGAACCCTCCCCGAACGGACGCACCCCGGGCGGGCCGCGTTTCGGCCCGCCCGAGCCGCGGGAGACTCCCGCACAACGCTCCAGCCCCGGAGGCCGCCATGCGCACCCCGCCTCGCCCCGTCGTCAAACGCACCGCCCGGGCGATCCTGCTGGAGGTGGACCCCGCAGACCCGTACGGTCCGGCCTCGATCGTGCTGATCAAGCGCACCCGGCCGGACTCGCCGCACCCGTACTGGATCACCCCCGGCGGCGGCGTCGAGCGCGACGACCGCACCGTGGTGGAGGCCCTGCACCGCGAGGTCGACGAGGAACTCGGCGGCAAGGTGGTCGACGTCGTGCCCGCCTTCGTCGACACCGTCAGCCACACCCTCCCCCACCTTCCGCACCCGGGGACCGCGGCCGACGACGGCACCCTCCCGCACCCGCACGGGGTCAAGGTGCAGCACTTCTTCGTCTGTCGGCTCGCCTCGATGGACCTCAGCCGGCGCCACGGGCCCGAGGTGGACGAGCCGAACGGCAAGTACGAGGTGGTCCGGGTGCCGTTCACCCGCGAGGGCGTCACCTCGGTCAACGTGGTGCCGCCGAGCCTTCGGGCGTACCTGGCCGCCAACATCGAGGGCGTCCGCGCCCTGCTCGCGCCCGACCTGGCCTGACCCCTCCGGCCCTGCCCGCGCTGCCCGCGCTACCGGGCGGGCCTAACCGGCGGCCCGGTCACCGACCAGGTCGTGCCGGATCCGCTCGGTCGGCACGCCCGCGCGCAGCAGCACGCCGACCGCGCGCCGGACCATCGCGGGCGGGCCGCTGAGGTACGCCTCGCGTCCGCTCCACGGACCGAACCGGCCCACCACCTCGGGGAGTTCCCCCGTGAGCAGCCCCGCATCAGACAGGTGCCCGCCGGACCCACCACCGGGCGTCCGCGGCCAGGTGCCGGACAGCACGGGGCGGACCGAGAGCCAGCCGTGGCGCCCGGCCAGCTCGCGCAGCGCCGCCAGCTCGTACAGCTCGGCGGCCTGCCGCGCACCGTAGAAGACCTCCACCGAACGCCCCGCCGCGCCGTGTTCGGCCACCTCCTCGACCAGCGCCCGGACCGGGGCGATGCCGGTGCCGCCCCCCAGCAGCAGCAGGTCCGCGCCGGCGCCGTGGTCGAGGGTCATCCCGCCGGCCGCGGGACCGAGCCGCAGGACGTCCCCGGGCGCCGCCCGGTGCACCAGCGCGTTGCTCACCCAACCGGCCTGCACCGCCTTGACGTGGAAGGTCAGCAGGCCGTCCGGCCGGGGCGCGGAGGCGAACGAGAAGTGCCGCCAGACCCGCGGCCACCAGGGCGTCTCCAGACTGGTGTACTGCCCGGCCCGGTACGGGTACGCCTGGTCCGGGCGGACGGTGAGGACCGCCACGTCCGGGGTGCGGCGCTCGTGCGCGACCACCTCGCCCTGCCACCAGGCCGGCGAGGTACGGGCGTCCGACTCGGCGGCCTCGATCATGATCGACGAGACCAGCCGGTAGACCCGGCGCCAGGCCAGCTCGGTCTCGGCCGTCCACCGGGTGCCCGTGTACCGGGCCAGCGCCGCGACCAGACACTCGCCGACCGGGCCGTAGTGACCGGTCAGGGTGCCGTACCGGCGGTGCCCCCGGCCGAGCGCGCCCAGGTGCGTCCGCAGGCCGTCCGGGTCGTCGGCGCCGCGGGCCGCCATCAGCAGGGCACGGAAGAGCCGGTCCCGCTGGACGTCCATCGCGGCCGGGAAGAGCGCGCGGACCTCGGGGTGGTGCAGGAAGATCAGCGCGTAGAAGTGCGCGGTGGCCCGGTCGGCGACCGGCTCGACCACCGCCAGGCTGGCCCTGATCAGCTCGATGTCCCGTGCGGTGGGCGGTTGTTCGGCCGCTTCGCGCGGTCCGGACGCATGATGCGGTCCGGGCGCGGTCCGCGGGTCGGCCGCAGTCCGCAGGTCGGCCGCAGTACGCGGGTCGGCCGCGGTCCGCAGGTCGGGCACGGGCGGGGGCGGGGCGCCGACGGGGCCGAACACGGTCGCGGGTGGCCCGGCCGCGGGGGCGGTACCGGCGTCGCCCAGGGCCTGCAGCGCCCAGGCGCGGGACCACTGGTCGCCCGGGCCGGCCCAGTTGAGGCCGGGCGCGCGGGTGAACAGCGGTTCGATGACCGGCCCGAGCGCCGGTCCCGTCACCGGACCGGTCGGATCGGGCCGGGCCGGCGCGGGGGCGACCGGCGGCGCCGCAGGGGGCGGCGGGACGGTGGGCGGAGCGGACGGCGGGTCCGGGATCACGGGGCGGACGGCCTGCGCCGGTTCGCCGGCCTCCGCCACCGCGGCCGGCGCGGCGGCGGGACCGGGGAGGGGCGGGCCTGTCGGCGGTGGAGCCGGCGGGAGGGCGGGCGGAGGGACCGCCGGGAGGGCCGGCGGAAGGTCCGGCGGGTCCAGCGGCGCCGGGGGCAACGCCGGCGCCGCGTCCGGCAGACCCGGGACGGCCGCGACAGCCGCCGACCCGTGTCCGGTGCGGACCAGGAGTGTTCTGCGGGACTTCACCGCAACGTTTCGAGTACCCAAGAGAATCGTTTCGCCTCCGGCCGGCCTGCGCCACCACCTGGCTTGTCTCTGCTGACGCCTAGGCAGCGTGGCACGCCCGAACTGCTCATCCGACAAGTCGCGCGAATCCCGGACACCCGCCCCCCGGACGCGCTACTCTCGCTCGATCTACGGGCACCCTGGGTGGCGCGACCACCACCCAGGGCAACCCTTCCCTGCTCAGAGCTGCCGCAGCAGCACCCCCGGCTGCTCGACGCAGTCGGCGACGAACCGCAGGAATCCACCCGCCGTACCGCCGTCGCAGACCCGGTGGTCGAAGGTGAACGACAGCTGGGTCACCTCGCGCACCGCCAACTCCCCCTGGTGGACCCAGGGTTTGGCGACGATCCGGCCGACGCCGAGCATCGCCGCCTCCGGGTGGTTGAGGATCGGGGTGGAGCCGTCCACCCCGAAGACCCCGTAGTTGTTCAACGTGAACGTGCCGCCGGACAGTTCGGCCGGGGCCGCCGTCCCGGCCCGCGCCGAATCCGTCAACCTGCCCAACTCGGAGCCGAGTTGCTCGGTCGTGAGCCGCTGGGCATCCCGCACCACGGGCACGACCAGCCCACGGTCGCCCTGCGCGGCGAAGCCCAGGTGCACGGCCTGGTGCCGGATGATGCCCGAACCGTCCTCGGTCACGCTGGAGTTGAGCTCGGGGAAGCGCTCCAGCGCGACCGTGCAGATCCGGGCGAGCAGCGCCAGCACGCTCACCTTCGGCCCCGGCGTAGCGTTCAACTGCCGCCGCAGTGCCATCAGTTCGGTCGCGTCGGCATCCACCCAGCAGGTCGCCGCAGGAATCTCCCGGTGGCTGCGGCTGAGCTTCTCGGCCACCGCCTTCCGCAGACCGCGCAGCGGGACGACTCCTTCACCGGACGCCGGCGACACCACCGGAGCCGCCGCCCGGCCGGCCGCCGGGAGCACCGCCGGAGCCGCCACCTTCGCCGCGACCGCCCGTTCGACGTCCGCACGCATGATCAGACCGTCCGGCCCACTGCCGCCGACCGTCGACAGGTCGACGCCCTGTTCCCGGGCCAGCCGCCGCACCAGCGGCGAGATGACCGGCGGCACTCCGGGACCCGCCGTCACGACCGCCACCGGCGCGAGCACCGGCACCTCCGCCGACGCCGCCACGGGCACCGGCCCGGCCTGAGCAACCGGGCCGGCCACGGGCCCGACCGGCAGGCCGCCCCCGCCGACCCGGCGCCGCCGGCCGGCCCGCGCCGGCTCCGCGACCCCGTACCCGACCAGCGGCCGCTCCACCTCGGCGGCGAGCTCCGCCCCGGCCGCCGCCGGTACCGCCGCGAGCGGCCGTACGCCCTCGCCCGGCGACACCGCGACCGTCACCAGCGGCGCGCCGACCGCCACCTCCTCGCCCGGCTCGCCGAACAGCGAGGTGACCACCCCGCCGTACGGGCAGGGCACCTCGACCACCGCCTTCGCGGTCTCCACCTCCACCACCGGCTGGTCGACCGCGATCACCTCTCCGACCTCGACCAGCCAGCGCACCACCTCCGCCCCGGTGAGTCCCTCACCGAGGTCGGGCAGGGTGAACTCCCGTACGACGGGCATCATCCTCAGTCCTCCCACTGCAGCCGGGCGACCGCGTCCAGGATCCGGTCCACCCCGGGCAGGTGGTGGTGCTCCAGCATCGGCGGCGGGTACGGGACGTCGAAGCCGGTGACCCGCAGCACCGGTGCGGCCAGGTGGTGGAAGCAGCGCTCGGTGACCCGGGCGGCGATCTCCGCGCCCGTCCCGCCGAAGCCGCCGGCCTCGTGCACCACCACGGCCCGGCCGATCGAGCGCACCACCCGGCAGACCGTCTCGTCGTCGAACGGCACCAGGGTGCGCAGGTCGAGCACCGCGAGGTCCCGGCCCTCGGACCTCGCCACCTCGGCCGCCTCCAGGCAGACCGGCAGCGAGGGCCCGTAGGTGATCAGCACGGCGGAGGTCCCGGTGCGCCGCAGGACGGCCCGCCCGAGCGGCTCGACCGGAGCGGCCGGGTCGAACCCGTCCTTCCCCCAGTACATCCGCTTGGGTTCCAGGAAGACCACCGGGTCGTCCGACGCGATCGACGCCCGCAGCAGCCCGTACGCATCGGCCACGGTCGCCGGGGTGACCACGTGCAGCCCCGGGGTCGCGGCGTAGTACGCCTCGGAGGCGTCGCTGTGGTGCTCGACGCCTCCGATGCCGCCGCCGAACGGGATCCGGACGGTGATCGGCAGCGGCAGCCGGCCGGCGGTGCGGTTGCGCATCTTGGCGACGTGCGAGAACAGCTGCTCCAGCGCCGGGTAGGCGAAGGCGTCGAACTGCATCTCGACCACCGGGCGCAGCCCGTACATGGCCATGCCGACGGCGGTGCCGAGGATGCCCGCCTCGGCCAGCGGGGTGTCCAGGCAGCGGTCCCGGCCGAACTCGGCGGCCAGCCCGTCGGTGATCCGGAAGACGCCGCCGAGCGCGCCGACGTCCTCGCCGAGCACGTGGACGGCCGGGTCCTCGCGCATGGCGTCGCGCAGCGCGGAGTTGAGCGCCTGCGCCATGCTCGCGGTGCGGACGCCGGTGGTGCGGTCAGGGACACCGGCGGGTCGCCGCGCCGCAGCGCCGCCCAGGGTGGGGGTGGACGACAGGTGGGAGGTCATCAGTGCTGCACCTCGGCCTCGGCGGCCAGCTCCTCGGCCAGCTGCGCCGCCTGCTCGCGCAGTTGCGGGGTCGGCTCGGCGTAGACGTGGGTGAACAGGGACATCGGGTCCAGCTCCGGGTCGGTGTGGAACTCGGCGCGCATCCGGGCCGCCAGCGTCTCCGCCTCCTCGGCCGCCTGCTGCACCAGGGCGTCGTCCAGCACCCCGAGCTCCCGCAGGGAGCGCTCCATCAGCAGGATCGGGTCGTGCTCCCGCCAGGCGGCGACCTCGGCCTCGTTCCGGTACCGGGTGGCGTCGTCGGCGTTGGTGTGCGCCTCGACCCGGTAGGTGAGCGCCTCGACCAGGGTCGGTCCGCCGCCGGTGCGGGCCCGCTCGACCGCCTCGGAGAGCACGCCGTACACGGCCGGTGCGTCGTTGCCGTCGACCAGCCGGCCGGGCATCCCGTAGCCGACGGCCTTGTGGGCCAGGCTCGGGGCGGCGGACTGGGCGCTGAGCGGCACGGAGATCGCGTAGCCGTTGTTCTGGACCAGGAAGACCACCGGGGCCTGGAGCACGGCGGCGAAGTTGAGCGCCTCGTGGAAGTCGCCCTCGCTGGTGCCGCCGTCGCCGAGCAGTGCCAGCGCGACCACCGGGTCGCCGCTCAGCCGTGCGGCGTGCGCCAGCCCGACGGCGTGCGGGGCCTGGGTGGCGAGCGGCGTGCAGAGCGGCGCGGTGCGGCCGGCCCGCGGGTCGTAGCCGGTGTGGGCGTTGCCGCGCAGCAGGGTGAGCGCCTCCAGCGGATCGATGCCGCGGGAGACCACCGCGAGGGTGTCCCGGTAGCTGGGGAACAGCCAGTCCTGCTCGCCGAGCGCCAGCGCGGCGGCGACCTGGCAGGCCTCCTGGCCGGTGGAGGCCGGGTAGACGGCCAGCCGGCCCTGTTTGGTGAGGGTGGTGGCCTGCTGGTTGTAGCGGCGGCCGACCACCAGGCGGCGGTACAGCTCGCGGAGCAGCGCGGGGTCGTGCTTCTCCAGCGCGGGCGTTCCGAGCACGCGGACGGGAGAGGGGTCCGGGAGGAGCGGGGCCGGGTCGGTGCGGGGGGCGGTGGCCCCGGGCAGCCAGCCGGGCAACGCCGTGTGGTGTCTGTGGTCGAGAACGGTCATCTCGGGGCACCTCCAGGGGTGGCGGGGGCTCCCTACCGATTGTTCGGTCGTCTGTTCATCTTGACCAGAAGCGTGACAAGGTGGTGGACAATCGGCCCGGGTGGCGGTCGACTGGTGGCAGTGCGTCCAATCATTGAGGGTGGGGGGTCATGTCGGCTGAACAGACGTCCAGACTCGACCGGGTCGACCGGGCGATCCTGCGGCTGCTGCAGCAGGACGGTCGCGCCTCGATCCGCTCGGTGGCCGAGCGGGTGCACGTGTCCCGGGCCAATGCGTACGCCCGGATCTCCAGGATGGTCGAGGACGGCGTCATTCGCGGCTTCACGGCCCGCGTCGACCACGAACGCGCAGGTCAGGGCGCGTCCGCCTACATCACCCTGAAAATCGTGCAGAACTCCTGGCGCACGGTCCGCGAGCAGTTGCTGGCGCTTCCGGGGGTCGCGCACATCGCCCTGGTCGGCGGCGACTTCGACGTGCTGCTGCTGGTCCACACCGACGACAACCACGCCCTGCGGGAGCTGGTGCTCAACCGCATCCAGTCCATCCCTCAGGTGCTCGGCACCCGCACCATGCTGGTCTTCGAGGAGACCGACCAGGTACCGCCGCTCTGACCGGCGCCCCCGGCCACGGGCGGGGAGGTGCCCCCGGCCCCGGGCCGGAGGTGCCGTACGGCTCAGCCGCGGGCGCGCAGGCCGTCGAAGGCCAGGTGGACGACCACGTCCGCGACCCCGTCGGCCCCCTTGAGGCCGGGCCGGTACCACTCCACGATCGAGTTGATCATGCCGAACAGCAGCCGGGTGGCCAGCCGCGGCTCGACGTCCGCCCGCAGCGCGCCGTCCGCGACGGCGGCCCTCAGCAGCTCGGCCACCTGGTGGTCGAACTCCCGGCGCCGCTCCAGCGCCCACTGCTCGGTGGCCGTGTTGCCGCGCACCCGCAGCAGCAGGGTGACGTACGGCAGCTCCTCCAGCAGCACCTCGGCGGTCCGCCGCACCACGTGCTCCAGGCGCTCGACCGCCGGCCCCTCCACCGCGGCCGGCTCCGCCAGGATCGCCGACAGCCCGTCCAGCGCCCGCCCGACCGCCAGCCGGAGCAGCTCCTCCTTGCCCCGCACGTGGTGGTAGATCGACGACTTGGAGATGCCGGCCGCACGCGACAGGTCCTCCATCGACGTGCCGTCGTAGCCGCGCTCGTTGAAGACGTCGACGGTCACCGCGAGCAGGGACTCCACGGTGTAGGCGGTGCGCGTGGTGTGATCGGCCATCCCCCGAGTATCCCCGCCCGGCCCGTCCCGGGTGCGCCCGGGTGGCCTGGTCCACACCAAAGGACAGGACCACGCCCTAGACTCGGCGGACGATCCGTCCACGGCCGAGCAGGGTGGGGTCCAGTCTGATGAGCGCAATACCGGCGGTCGCCTCCGATGTGCCTGAGCAGCGCAGCGACGAGTCGGTGACCGAGCCCGGCACCGACTGGCGCGAGCGCGCCCGCGAGCTGGTCCTCCGCTTCGGCCCGGCCGTCTGGTGCTACGCCGTCCTGAAGCTGGTCGGCTTCACCGTCTTCATGAAGCTGCTCTCCTTCTCCGGGGACTACCTGGAGAAGCACGCCCGGTTCGGCGGGGGCGCCAACCCCTGGGACGTGCTGGCCAGCTGGGACGGCTGGTGGTACCAGCAGGTCGCCCAGTTCGGCTACCACCCGGCGCTGGTGGCCGTCCCGAACGGCACGCCGGGGTTCACCATCGAGCAGAACTCGGCCGCGTTCTTCCCGCTCTACCCGGGGCTGATGCGGCTGATCTCGGACGGCACCGGCCTCGGCCTGTACGGCGCCGGGATGCTGGTCTCGGTGGTGGCGTCACTGTTCGCGGCGGCCGGCATCTACGCGGTGGTCGACAAGCTCGCCGGGCCGCGGGCCGGTGTGATCGCGGCCGGGCTCTGGGCGATCGCCCCGGGCTCGGGCGCCGAGTGGGCGCTCTACTCGGACTCCCTGTTCATCGCGCTGGCCGCCTGGTCCTGCTACTGCGTGATGACCAAGCAGTGGATCGCCGCCGGCGTGCTCACCCTGATCGCCGGCCTCAACCGGCCGACCTCGGCGGCACTGATCGGCGCGGTCGGCCTGGCCGCGCTGGTCGAGCTGTACCGGCGGGACAGCGGCGTGCTGCGCCCGCTGGCCGCGATGCTGCTGGCCCCGATCGGGCTGCTCGGCTACGTCGGCTGGGTCGGCTGGCGGATGGGCGACTGGGGCGGCTACTTCACGCTCCAGCGGGACGCCTGGCTGCACTACTTCGACTGGGGCCAGGGCACCTGGAACGCCGTCCGCGGGGTGCTGCTGGGCCGCAACGACTACCCGTTCGCCTACCACACGGCCGACATGCTGGCGACGCTGATCGTGCTCTCGCTGCCCGCGCTGATCGTGCTGCTGGTGCGGCTCCGCCCGCCGCTGGTGCTGACCGCGTACACCCTGGCCACCATCGTCTCGGTGCTCGGCAGCCTGGGCATCTTCGGCAACACCTCGCGCTACCTGCTGCCGGCCTTCCCGCTGCTCATCGCGTTCGCCGTGGCGATGCGGAAGCTGAGCTGGCCGGTGCTGGCCGGGCTGCTCGGTACCGGCGCGATCGCCTCCGGCTGGTACGGCGGGTACGTGATCTTCGAGCTGGGCATCCCGTAGGCCGGCCCGCGGCACCCGGGCGGTCCCCGACCGTCCGTCCTCCGGCCGAGAGGGCGCGTCCGCTCCGGACGCGCCCTCTCGCGTTTCCGCACCCGGTTCCGCCCACCCCCTTGAGCCGACCGATCGTTCGGTTACTCTGTGACGTGTCCCGTCCTCCCCTCTGAGGAGCGCACACGATGTCCGCAGCGGTCACCCACCCCGTCGTCACCGAGCTCGTCGAACGCCACCAGGCCACCCTGGACGCCGCACTCGCCGCCGCCGCGAAGCGCGACTACTGGTCGCCCTACCCCGAGTTCCCGAAGGCCTACGGCGAGAGCGCCGCCGCGGACGGCAAGGCCGCCTTCGAGGCACTGCTCAACCGGCCGTTCGAGCTGCCCGGCCACCCCGCCGACGGCGACCTGGTCGGCGGCGAGGCCTCCCCGTACGGCGTCGAGCTGGGCATCGGCTACCCGCACGCCGAGCCCGACGCGCTGATCGCCGCACTGAGCGCGGCCCGCCCGGCCTGGGCCGCCGCCGGCCCGCGCGCCCGGGCCGCCGTCTGCCTGGAGATCCTGGCCCGGATCAACGCCCGCTCGCACGAGTTCGCCAACGCCGTGATGCACACCACCGGCCAGGCGTACGCCATGGCCTTCCAGGCCGGCGGGCCGCACGCCCAGGACCGCGGTCTGGAGGCGGTCGCCTACGCGTACGCCGAGCAGACCCGGCTGCCGGAGAGCGCCGGCTGGACCAAGCCGCAGGGCAAGCGCGACCCGCTGGTGATGACCAAGGAGTTCACCGTCGTCCCGCGCGGCCTGGCGCTGCTGATCGGCTGCAACACCTTCCCCACCTGGAACGGCTACCCCGGCCTTTTCGCCTCCCTCGCCACCGGCAACCCGGTGCTGGTCAAGCCGCACCCGCGCGCCGTCCTCCCGCTGGCCCTGACCGTCAGGACCGCCCGCGAGGTCCTCACCGAGGCCGGCTTCGACGCCGGTCTGGTCTGTCTGGCCGTCGAGCACGAGGGCGGCACGATCGCCCAGACGCTCGCCGTCCGCCCCGAGATCAAGCTGATCGACTACACCGGCTCCACGGCCTTCGGCGACTGGCTGGAGGAGCACGCCCGGCAGGCCGAGGTCTACACGGAGAAGGCCGGCGTGAACACCGTGGTCGTCGACTCCACCGACGACTACAAGGGGATGCTGGGCAACCTGGCGTTCTCCCTCTCGCTCTACAGCGGCCAGATGTGCACCACCCCGCAGAACCTGCTGATCCCCCGGACCGGCATCGGGACCGACCAGGGGGCCAAGTCCTACGACGAGGTGGTCGCCGACCTCGCCGCCGCCATCGAGGGCCTGCTCTCCGACGACGCCCGCGCCGCCGCCGTCCTCGGCGCCGTGGTCAACCCCGCCGTGCTCCGGCGCACGGTGGCCGCGGCCGGCGGCGAGTACGGCGAGCTCGCACTCGCCCCGCGCGTGGTCGAGTCGCCGGAGTTCCCCGGCGCCACCGTCCGCACCCCGGCGCTGGTCAAGCTCGACGCCGACAAGCCGGACGACCGGACGGTCTTCCGCACCGAGTGCTTCGGCCCGGTCTCGTTCGCCGTCGCCGTCGAGGACACCGCCGCCGCCGTCGAGTTGCTCCGCGACACGGTCCGCACCCAGGGCGCGATGACCGCGGCCGGCTACACCACCTCGCCCGAGGTCGAGGCCGCCCTGGTCGAGGCCGCACTCGACTCCGGCGTCTCGCTCTCGCTCAACCTCACCGGCGGTGTGTACGCCAACCAGACCGCCGCCTTCTCCGACCTGCACGGCACCGGCGCCAACCCGGCCGCCAACTCCGCCTACTGCGACGGCGCGTTCGTCGCCAAGCGGTTCCGCACCGTGGAGATCCGCCGCCACGGCTGACCGCGACCTCGCCCGCCACCGGCCCGCTCCGGTCCCGACGTTCGGGGCGGAGCGGGCCGGTACCGACGTGGGCCGGGCCCGGGCGCGGTAGGCGCCGCCCCCGGGCCCCGGACGTCTCCGGGGCCCGGAGAATTCACAGCTCCGCCCCGGGACCGCGATGATGGAGGTCGGAAGCGCGCCGAACGCGGCGTCCAACCTCTGTCCGATCACCGGGAGCTGACACATGACCGAGAAGCAGACCGTCACCGACGTCCTGATCGTCGGCGCCGGACCGACCGGCCTGCTGTTGGCCGGGGACCTCGCCACCGCCGGGATCAAGGTCACCGTGCTGGAGAGGCGCAGCACCGAGTCCAACCTCACCCGGGCGTTCGCCGTGCACGCCCGGACCCTCGAACTCCTCGACGCCCGCGGCCTCGCCGACGACCTCATCGCCACGGGCCGTCCGCTCACCTCGCTGAAGATCTTCAACAAGTTCCGGGTCGACCTCGGCGAACTCCCCAGCCGCTTCCCGTTCGTCCTGATCACCCCGCAGTACCGGACCGAACAGCTGCTGCACGACCGGGCGGTCAAGGCCGGCGCGACCGTCCTGCGCGGGGCCGAGGTGGTCGGCCTGCGCCAGGACGCCGAGGGCGTGACCGTCGAGACGCTGGAGAACGGCGCCGTCACCACCCACCGGGCCCGCTACGCGGTCGGCGCCGACGGCGTCCACTCCACCGTCCGCGACCTGCTCGGCATCCCCTTCCCCGGCGAGTCCGTGGTCAACTCCGTCCTGCTGGCGGACGTCCGGCTGGAACGCGAGCCCGACGAGGCGGTCACCGTCGGCGCGAACGAGCACGGCTTCGCCTTCCTGGTGCCGTTCGGCGACGGCTGGTACCGGATCATCGCCTGGGACCGCACCGAGGAGCACCCCGACGGCACTCCGCCGTCACTCGACCGGATCGCCGCCGTCGCCCTCGGCGCGTTCGGCGAGGACTACGGCCTGCACGACGCCCGCTGGAGCTCCACCTTCCACAGCGACGAACGGCAGGTCCCCAACTACCGCTCCGGGCGGGTCTTCCTCGCCGGTGACGCGGCCCACTGCCACTCGCCGGCCGGCGGCCAGGGCATGAACACCGGGATCCAGGACGCCGCCAACCTCTCCTGGAAGCTCGCCGCCGCCGTCCGGGGCCAGGCCACCGACGCGCTGCTCGACACCTACCAGACCGAGCGGCACCCGGTCGGCAAGGCGGTGCTGCGCACGTCCGGTGCGCTGATCAGGCTCGCCCTCGCCCAGTCCGCGGCCACCCGGGCCCTGCGCGGCGCGCTGGCCTCGCTCGCCGACCACCTCGACGTGGTCGCGGAGCGCGGCGCCCGCACCGTCTCCGGCATCGGCATCGCCTACCCGGCGCCCAAGGACGCCCACCCGCTGGTCGGCAAGCGCGTCCCGGACCTGCGGCTGACCGGTCTCGAACCGCCGCGCGAGGGTGGTCCGGCCGCCCCGGACCGGCTCTACGAGGCGCTCCGGGCGGGGAAGTTCGTGCTGGTCAGCAACGACGAGCTGTCCGTCGCCGAGCCGTGGGCGGACCGGGTCATCACCGCCGCCCCGGCCGACCCGCACGGCAAGCTGCGCGACACCGTCCTGCTGATCCGCCCGGACGGCTACGCCGCCTGGGCCTCCGTCGACCCGGGCCTCGGCGAGCTCCGCGCCGCCCTCACCGACTGGCTCGGCACCCCGGCCGGCTGACCCGGCCCCGGAGGCGGGCGCCGGGTCGGCCGGCACCCGCCTCCGCCGTCCGGCCCCGCCCCGCCCTTGTTCCGCCCCTGTCCCGCACGGCCGCGGACGGGCACTGCCGCGGACGGGCACGGCCGCGGACGGGCGGCGCCTTCGCCTACTGGTGCACCTTCTCGTAGTGCCGCGCCGCCTTCGCCCGGTTCCCGCACACCGCCATCCGGCACCAGCGCCGCCGGCCGTTCTGCGAGGTGTCGAAGAAGTGCAGGATGCACGCCTCGTGGGCGCACTTCTTGACCCGCTGCGGCCCCTGGCCGAGCAGCACCAGGAAGTCGTCGACCGCGAGCCAGGCCGCCAGCCACTCCGGCGCGTCCACCTCGACCCGGTCCCGCGCCCCCGTCGCCGAGGCCTCCCGCCGGACCCGGCCGTGCCGCAGCACCGCGTCCAGTCCCGCCAGGGCCACCGGCCCCACGGCGCCGCCCCCGTCCAGGTCCCGGACCGCCGCCGCCAGCGCCTCCCGCGCCTCCCGGACGGCCGCCAGTCCGGCCCCGTCGGCCGCACAACGCCCGGCCAGCCCGGCCGAGGAGAGCCAGATCGCGTAGCCGTCCGGTTCGCCGAGCAGGTCGTTGACCGGGGTCCCGGCCCACCGGGTGTTCAGCAGGTCGAGCGCCAGCGGCTCACCGAGCAGCGGTCGCGGGTCCCGCGGGTCTGCTGTCCGCTCCGTCATCGGCACTCCCTCGCTCTCGCCCGGTCCACGAGTCTACGTCGGGGCGGTCCGTCGGGGCGGTCCGTCGGGGCAGTCCGTCGGGGCCCGCCCTCGCCGCTCCGCCGGGACCCGTTCCCGTGCCCCGGACCGGCCCCGACCGACCGGACCGGAAGGTCTGTTTCCGCTCCGTTCCGCGATCGTCAACCCTCCGCTCGCCCGCTCGTGACCACTGTCATACGCAGGACTGATGACGTAGCCTCTCGACCGTGCATAGGGTTCCCCACAGCTCGGCGAGGCCGTTGACGGCGCACTCCCGCGCCGATCCGGCTCTGCCGCACCCGCTCGGTGGGGAGAGTAACCGCATGGCCTCACAGAACCCCCAGGACGCACGGCTGAGACAGGTCGGGCCACGCCCCGACGTGCCCGCCGCCGTGCCCCCTCAGCCTGCCCTCCAACCGCCCGCCACCGCGTCCGCCGGACGCCCGAGCCCGACCGGCGGTTTCGCCGACACCCTGCACCTCGCGATCGAGGCCAGCGGCCTCAGCCTGGACCGGATCCGGGCGGCCCTCGCCCAACGCGGCGTCAGGGTCAGCGTCACGACGCTCAGTTACTGGCGGCGCGGTCGCAGCCAGCCCGAGCGGGCCAGCTCGCTGCGCGCGGTGCACCTGCTGGAGGAGCTGCTCGGTCTCCCGCACTCCACGCTCTCCTCGCTGCTCGGCCCGCCCCGCCCGCGCGGGCGCTGGGCCGCCAACGCCAACGCCAGCCACCTGCGGCTGGAGGACGTCTGGCCGGGCGAGCAGGAGATCGCCGACGTCTTCGCCGAACTGGACGCGCCGCCGGCCGGCGAGCTGGAGCGGCTGTCGATCCACGACTCGTACTACGTGGACGCCGACCGGCGCGGCAACCTGCTGAGGATGCGGCAGGTGGTCCGGGCGACGGTGGCCGGCGTGACCCGCTGCCTGGTCGTGCACAAGGCCGACGAGGAGGCCACCGGCTGTCCGGAGATCACCGGGGTCCGGCACGGCCGGCTCGGCCGGGTCCGGCGACGCCCCGACGCCGGCCTGATCGTCGGCGAGCTGATGCTGGACCGGCCGCTGGGGCTCGGCGACAGCACCGTCTTCGAGTACGAGGTGGAGATCCCGTCCGGCGGCGCCGAGACGCTGGAGTACAGCCGCCGCTTCGCCACCCCGGTGCGCGAGTACGTGCTCCAGGTGCACTTCGACCCGACGCGGGTCCCGGCCCACTGCGAGCGGTACGACCGCGACCCCGGGGCGGACGTCGACCGCCGCCGCGAGCAGCTCTGGATCGGCGCGTCGGCCAGCGCCCACGTGCTCGCCCCCGACCAGCAGCCGGGCCACATCGGCATCCGCTGGGAGTGGGAGTAGCCCCTCCGCCGCTCCGCGCCGGCTCTCCGCTCCACCCCTTCCCACCTCTGTCATGAACGAGCCATACCCCTCCCACCTAACCCCTTCATGCGGCAGTAACGGTTGACGATCCCCTACCTAACCATTACCGTCGTATGTAACGGTTAGCAAGTCACGCCCTCCGGGGCGCTCTGACCACGGGAGTGACCAGGCATGTCCGGCACCATCAGCAGCACCCTGCAGACCGGCCACGTGGGTCTGAACGTCACCGACCTCGACCGCTCGACCACCTTCTACCGGCGCGTGCTCGGCCTGGAGCTGCTCAAGGAGGGCGCCGGCCCGGAGCAGCGCTTCGCCTTCCTCGGCCGCGACGGCCGCCCGGTGCTCACCCTCTGGCAGCAGAGCGCGGGCACCTTCGCCACCGCCGCCCCCGGCCTGCACCACCTCTCCTTCCAGGTCGACTCACTGGACGAGGTCCGTGCCGCCGAGGCGCTGCTGCGCGAACTGGGCGCCTCCTTCGCCTACGACGGCGTCGTCCCGCACGGCGAGGGCGCGGCCTCCGGAGGGATCTTCTTCACCGACCCGGACGGCATCCGGCTGGAGATCTACACCCCGCAGGGCGTCGACGGGACCGGCGCCGAGGCTCCCGCCGGGTCCGCCCCGACCTGCGGCTTCTTCTAGGACTCGACCGAACGGGCACCGGGAGGCACAGCATGACCACGGACACGCCCTACCACCCCGGCGAACGGGCCGCCCAGGCACGGGCCGGCCGGCTGGACCGGGCCGACCACTCCGGACGCGCCGTCGGCAGCACCGTCCCGGCCGTGGCCGCCCGGTTCCTGACCGAGCGGCGGATGCTGGTGGTCGGCGCCGCCGACGCCGACGGCCGCCTCTGGGCCACCCAGCTCAGTGGCGCCCCGGGATTCCTCCGGGCCGCCGACGAGCGGACCCTGACGGTGGCCGCCCGGCCGTCCGGAGACGACCCGCTGGCGGGTGCCCTGGCCGGCCCGGCCGAGGTCGGCACCGTCGCACTGGACCCGGCCGCCCGGCGCCGGATGCGGCTGAACGGCCGCTCCGTGCCGGACGGCCGGGGCGGCCTGGTGATCACCGCCGACCAGGTCTACGCCAACTGCCCGAAGTACATCCAGCGCCGCAGCCCGGTGGACCGCCCGGAGGCCGGCGCCCCTCGCAGGGTGGCCGGCGGCCCCGCCCTCAGCACCGTCCAGCAGCTGCTGGCGGCCACCGCGGACACCTTCTTCGTCGCCACCGCCGGACCGGACGGCCGGGTCGACGCCTCGCACCGGGGCGGCAACCCGGGCTTCCTCAGGGTGCTCGGACCGGACCGGCTGCGCTGGCCCGACTACGCGGGCAACAGCATGTTCATGACCCTGGGCAACCTGGAGCTCGACCCGCGCGCCGGACTGCTGATCCCGGACTGGGAGACCGGCGGGGCACTGCTGGTCACCGGCGAGGCGCGGACCGACTGGTCCGACCCCGCCGGGGCCGGTCTGCCGGGTGCCGAGCGGGTGATCGACCTGACCGTCACCGACGTCCTCGAACTGGCCGACGCCACCCCGCTGACCTGGACCGATCCCGAGTACTCACCGGCGAACCCGCGATGCGCGGGCTGACCCGCCGACGGCTGACCGCCCGCCAGGTCGGCACCGTCACTACCGCCTCCCGCGCACCCGCGCCACGCCCGGGCCGCCGAACGGTCGCCACCCGACCGGCGCAGTCCACCGCGCCGACCAGCTGCCCGATTTGGGACTTTGGTCCCGATAACACGCGCTGTCGCCCTGGGAAGGACCGTCCTGTCACGCCGTCAGCGGTGACCAGTCCGACCAGGAGAAAGAGGCGGAGCATGACCCTCACCGACCGACCGATCCCGTTGCTGGAGTTCGACGAGATCGAGCCCGACGCGGACTGCATATGCGGGGGCTGCAGCGCCCGCCGCCGCGCCCGACTGCACGCCGCACCGGTGCACGAGGGCGGCCACGCCGCAGCCCGCAGCGTCCGCCGCCGGGCCGCCGTGCTGATGGCCGCCGTCGGGACGGCCCTCGGCGGCGGCGCGGCCGGCGCCGCCGCGGCACCCGCCCCGACGCCCACCCCCGGCGGCTCCGCCACCGCCCAGCCGAAGACCCCGCAGGGCGAGGTCAGCGGCCTCTACGGCGACTCCCCGTCCACCCGCGGGCTCTCCGCCCCGCGCGCCGCCCAGCCGGTCACCCGGGCGCAGATCATCGAACGGGCGCAGCGCTGGGTCGACCAGAAGGTCCCGTACAGCATGAGCCGGTACTGGTCGGACGGCTACCGCCAGGACTGCTCCGGCTTCGTCTCGATGGCCTGGGGCCTGGGCAGCAGCCAGACCACCTGGACGCTGCCGAACGTCGCCGAGCGGATCGCCAAGGCGGACCTCCAGCCGGGCGACGTCCTGATCTACAACAACCCCGCCCATCCGCAGGCCGGCTCGCACGTGACCGTCTTCGGCGGCTGGACCGACTCCACCCGCACCCGCTACCTGGCGTACGAGCAGACCTCGCCGGGCACCACCAAGCGGTCCACGCCGTACGCCTACTGGAACAACTCCGGCTCGTACGTCCCGTACCGCTACAAGGCGCTCTCCCCCGGCGGCGACGGCGGCGGAACGAGCGGCGGAACGAACGGCGGCGGCAGCAGCGACGGCTCCTCCTCGACCGCCTTCCCGGGTGCCGACAAGTTCGGCCCCGGCGCGGACAACGCGTACGTCACCAGGCTCGGCCAGATGCTGGTGCAGCGCGGCGGCGCCCGGTTCTACGGCACGGGCCCCGGGCCGCGCTGGAGCGAGTCGGACCGGCGGGCCACCGAGGCCTTCCAGCTCGCCCAGGGCTGGCGCGGCGCCGAGGCCGACGGCATCCCCGGCAAGGACACCTGGGACTACCTGGTCAACGCCAAGGGCCGGAACATCGACAGCGGCGCCCCGCTCCCGCCGCCGCCGGTCGGCCCCGGCACCGGCGCCGGAGCGCCGCCCTTCCCCGGTCGGTCCGCTTTCGGGCCGGGCGCCGCCAACGACAACGTCCGGCGGCTCGGCGAGCAACTGGTCCGCAAGGGGTTCGGCCGCCACTACACGCAGGGTCCGGGCCCGCGCTGGACGGAGTCCGACCGGCGAAACGTCCAGGCCTTCCAGGAGTCCCTGGGCTGGCGCGGCGCCGAGGCCGACGGCTACCCCGGCCCGGACACCTGGAAGCGGCTCTTCTCCTAGGGACCGCCCGACCGGGGACCGCCCCGGGAGCCGTCCGACCGGGGCCGACCGGCCCCCGGGGGGCCCGGCTCACACCGCGCGTCCGTCCGGCAGGGGAACACCGGGCGGGCGCCCCGACATCCAGTGGAAGAGCCCCATCGCCACGCTGGTCGCCAGGTTGAAGCTGGAGACCCCGGGCCGCATCGGCACCGCGACCAGCCGGTCGGCCCGCGCCTTCAGCCCCGCCGAGACACCGTGCCGCTCGGTGCCGAAGGCGAGCACCGCGTCGTCCGGGAAGGCCGTCTCCCGGATGTCCGCACCTTCCGGGTCCAGCACGTACAGCGGGCCCGCGGGCAGGTCCGGGAGCGTCAGCCGCTCGACGGCGGTGGCGAAGTGCAGGCCCGCGCTGCCCCGGAGCACGCCCGGGTGCCAGGGGTCGAGGTCCCCGGTGGTCACCACCCCGGCCGCGCCGAAGCCGGCCGCCAGCCGGATCACCGCGCCGACGTTGCCCAGGTTGCGCGGGTCCTCCAGCAGCACGACCGGTGCCGTCCGCGGCCGGCGGTCCAGCGCGGCGCGGTTCGCCTCGACGGTCGGCCGGGCGGCCAGCGCGATCACGCCGGTCGGGTGGAGCCGGGGCGCGAGCCCCCGCAGCGTCTTCTCCGGCAGCTCGGCGGCCAGCCCGTCCAGCGCGGGGGAGACGTCCGGGGCCAGCTCGGCGGCGAGGGCCAGCAGCGCGGCCCGGTCGGCGGTCAGCACCTGCCGGACGGCGCCGCCGAACCGCAGTGCGTGCTTCAACGGGTGGAACCCGTCCAGCAGCACCGTTCCCGGTTCCTCGGCGCCGGCCCGCCAGGCGCGCAGCAGTTCTTCGTCGTTCACGCCGCTCACTCTGCCGGACCGGGCTCGCCCGGTCGTCCCGCGGCGGCGATCACCTGGTCGAAGGTGAGCGGCCCACCGGCCTCCCCACCGGACTCCTCCGCAGACTCCTCGACGGCCGCGCCCGGCCGCAGCCCGGCCAGCGCCAGGTCCAGGTGCCGGTGGACCAGCGCGCCCCCGGCGTCGAGCACGGCCAGGCCGCCCGGCAGCGGCCGGGAGACCCGGACGCAGAGCAGCACCAGGTCACCCATCCCGACATCCGTGCGCAGCTGCCCCGCCTCCTGGGCCGCGCGCAGCAGCTCCTCGACCGCCGCGACCGCGCCGGTCCGGGCGGCGACCAGCTCCTCGTCCACCACCAGGCGTTCCAGCAGCACCACGATCGCCGCCCCCATCCGCAGGTCGGCGGCGGCGTGCACGAAGCGGCGCAGCGCGCGGTACGGGTCGGCCTCGGCCTCGCGGGCCCGGTCGGCCGCCTCGGCGAGCCGGGTGAGCAGATCGGCGACCAGGGCCCTGACCAGCGCCTCCCGGTCGGGGAAGCGCCGGTAGAGCGTCCCCGGGCCGACGCCGGCCCGGCGGACGACCGCGTCCAGCGGAGCGTCCGGGCCCCGTTCCAGGAAGACCTCGCAGGCGGCCTCCAGGATCCTGCGCCGACTGCGTTCCGCGTCCGCTCTCATCACCAGCCCCTTAACCGGAGAGATTCTCTCCCCCTATGCTACCGTCCTGACAGACGGAGAAAATCTCTCCGCTTAAGCGGGGCACCCTTCCGAGGAGCGACGCCATGACGACCACCTCATCGCCGGCCATCCACACCGACATCGACGGCACCGGGCACGACCGCGCGGCCGTCCTCGCCTGGGAGCTGGACCGCGCCCGGGCCGCTCTGCGGCTGCTCAAGCAGCGCCTCGGCGACGACCGCACCCGCGAACTGCTCGCCCCCGACACCGCCGCGGCCGACGCCGCGATGGCCGGCTGGCTGCACGCCTCCGGCGGGCGGTGGCGCGCGGCCGTCACCGAACTGACCGCCACCGGCATCGACGCCGCGACCTTCCTCGCCTGGTGGCAGGGCCGGCTGCACGCCCCCGACCGGGCCGCCCTGCTGGCCGCCAACCCCGAGCACTACCTCGCCGACTCGGCCGACGGGACGGTCGAGATCATCGAGACGGTCGGCGACGGACCGCTCCGCTTCCTCCTCCGCTTCCGCCCCACCCCGGCGACCCCGGCGTACCCGGTCCGGATCGGCGGCACCGGCCACCTGGCGGACGGCTCCGAGGTGCTGCGGGTGATGCACGAGTTCGCCGACTCCCCGCAGGGCCTGCGGATCCGGCTCACCGTCGAGTTCCCGGCCGCGGCCCCGACCGGGCTGTCGACCGGCCACCAGTGGCACTTCGCCTGCGAGTTCGCCAACTGGCTGGAGGCCGCCGCGGCGGCCTGACCGGCGGGTCCGCCCCCCGGACCTCCTCGGACCAGGGCCGGGCCCGCCTAACGACCCGACGGCTCCGGTTCGCGCTGCGCGGTCGCGGTCGCCGTCCCGCCGCCGCGCAGCGCCCGCTCCAGGTCCTTCAGCGCCTGGAGCAGCAACCTGGTCCCGGTCCGCAGCACGTCCCGCTGCACCTCGCCGGGCGACCCGGCGAGCCGCTGCTCCAGCCGCTCCTGTGCCTCCCGGACGGCGTCGAACTCCACCGGCTGCCCGGTCAGCAGCGCGCCCGCCGCCAGCGCCGTGGCCAGCTGCAGCTCCTCCGCGAACTCCGCCGCCCCCGGCACCGGATCGGCGTCGGCCGCGGGCAGGTGCGCCTCCAGCAGCACCGCGACCCGCCCGAGGTGGCCGACCGCCGCCCGGGCCCGGTCCAGCTGGCGACGGCTCACCCCGGGCAGTCCGGAGGCGTGCCGCCCCGGCTCGGCGTCGGCCCGCTGCATCGCCTGGAGCAACTCGGAGCGCGCCTCCCGGGAGTCCAGCAGTGCCGCGCGGACGGCCCGTCCGCGCGGCGCCGCCGGACGCTCGTAGACCGCGATCACCTCGGCCGCGTACCGTCCGGCGGCGGCCAGCCACTCGGCCAGCCGCTCACCGAGCCGGGCGGTCTGCCAGGTCGGGAAGAGCGCGTAGACCAGCAGGGCGACCGACCCGCCGAGCAGGGTCAGCCCGACCCGCTCGACGGCGGTCGTCAGCGGATTCCCGGCCTGCAGCCCGAGCAGGAACACCACGTACGAGGAGATGCAGGCCGTGATGACCGCGTAGCCGGTGCGCAGGGTGAGGTAGGCGCCGCCGATGCTGAGCACCGCGAGGACGGCCAGCACCCACTCGCCGGGGCGTGCCAGCTGCACCACCAGCGTGGAGACGGCCACCCCGACCATGGTCCCGGCCAGCCGGGCGACCCCCCGGCTGTAGGTCTGCGCGAAGTCCGGCCGCATCACCATCGCGGCCGTCATCGGCGCCCAGTAGCCGTGTTCGAAGCCGACCAGCCGGGCCAGCAGGTAGGCGACGGTCACCACCCCGGCCAGCCGGACGGCGTGCTGGAAGACCGCCGAGCGCGGCTGGAACTGCCGCCGCACCGCGCGCAGCGCCGTGGGCAGCATCCGGACCAGCGGCGGCTTGCGCAGCGCCCCGCCGGCCTGCACCACGGGGGTGTCGATGGTGTCCTCGGCGCCCCGGTCCAGCGTGTCGGAGGCCTTGCGGAGCAGCCCGGCCAGTCGGCGGGCGGAGCGACGGGCGGCGCCGCGCAGTTCCGGGCCCTCCGTCCGGGCGGCGAGGGTGAGCGCGGGCGCCGAACGCGGGAGCTGGAGCGGGTCCCCGGTGCGGATCGCCCGGGCCAGCGCGTCCATCGCCTCGGCGGCGGCGGCCAGCACCTCGCGGGCCCGGTCGCGCTCCGGCCCCTCCTCGGGGGCGCCGACCTTGGGGTCGGCGATCGCCGCCAGGGTCGGCCGGACCCGTTCGGCGATCCCGCGCAGGCCGCGCAGTTCGGGCGGCCGGTTCCGGTCCTGCCAGGGGGTGAGCGCGGCGGCGTGCCGGGCGGTCATGAACGGTTCCGGGTCGACGTGCGCGGTCGGGTCCTGGCGCAGCCGGCGCGCGTAGTCGGCGAGTTCGGCGTAGGTGTCGGCGAGCGCCTCCCGCTGGACGGTCCAGCTGCCGATCGGCCAGACGGTGATGACCAGCGCCTGGGCGACGCCGCCCAGCGCGCAGACCAGCCCGTGTCCGAGCGCGGTGAGCGGGCTGACCGGCAGCTGGACCACGATCAGCATCACCGAGACGGTGTTGGCGGCGACCACCCCGGCGGTCGGCCCGATCGCCCAGGCCAGTCCGGCGCCGAAGGCCCAGACCGCCAGCAGCACCGGGAACGCCCCGGGCACCCCGGCCGCCAGGTAGCCGAGGAAGGTGCTGACGCCGAGTCCGATCCCGGCGGCGACGGCGAGCGTGGCCCGGGGCCGGAAGCTGCGCTGGAAGGTGGCGGTCCCGGCGATGAACGCGCCCATCGCGGCCGAGGTGGCCAGCTCCGGCCCGCCCAGGGCCAGGGTGGGGAAGAGCACCGCCGCCACCGCGACCGCACCACGCAGCGCCCGCTTGGGGTCGGTGAGCGCCCGGTCGACGGTCAGTCCGGTCCGCGCGGTGTCTCGAAGGGCGGCGAACCAGGACATAACGGTCAGCTTAGGGGAGTGGCGCCCTTCTCCCCGCCAGGGACCCGGCCCACGCGGCGGACCGTCCGGCCCACCCGCCGACCGGCCCACCGCAACGCCGCCGTCGGCAGGAAGACCGCGTCCGCCGCGATCATCGCCAGCGAGAACACCGGGAGCCCGAGCAGCACCGCGATCCCCACGTGCTCGGCCATCATCACCACCAGCAGCGTGTTCTTGACCCGCCGGCTGACCAGCGTGAACGGGAACGCGACCTGGAGCAGGACCGTCCCGTAGGTGATCAGGAAGACCGGCAGCAGCGCCGACCCGACCAGCCCGGACAGCCCCGGCCACGGCGTGAAGTAGTCCAGGTGGAGCGGGTAGTAGAGCGCGGTGCCGTCCTGCCAGCGCGAGCCCTGCACCTTGTACCAGCCCGCGGTGGCGTAGATCAGCACCACCTCGACGGCGATCACCAGCATCGCGCAGTTGTGCACCATGGTCGCCAGCGCGTCCAGCACCGCCCGCGTCTCGCCGTCCGGCGCCAGCCGCCCGGCCAGCCACCAGAGCCCGGCCACCGCCCAGAGCGCCCAGAACACCGGCCCCCATCCGACGTACGGGAACGTCGCGGTCGTCCAGGCCAGGCTCTCCCCGGAGAAGCCGCCCAGCCCGCAGACCAGCAGGACGACGCCGAGCACCGCCCAGAGCGCCACCCCGGTCCGCCCGGACCCCGCCCGCCGGGCGTCCAGCGACCAGACCTCCGCGCAGCGGGTGAAGACCAGGTAGACCGCCATCAGGTGGACGACGTTGTCGCCCCCGTCGCCGAGGAAGACGTTGCGGTTCTGCAGCGAGAGCACGGTGACCAGGAACAGCACCGTGCTCGCCCTGGTCCGCCAGCCCAGCAGCACCGCCAGCGCGGCCAGCACCGCCAGGTGGTAGACCAGCTCGAACCAGAGCCGCCCGCCGAACCAGGGCAGCACCGTCAGCGCCCCGTTGTCGGCCAGCAGCCGCTCCGCCAGCTCCGGTGACCAGGGCGAGGTGTCGCCGTACAGCAGCCGCCGGTTGGGCCACTCGCGGAGCAGGTACACCATCCAGACCAGCCCGAAGCCGATCCGCACCGTCGCCGCCTGGTACGGCCCGAACACCCGTCCGGTGAACACCGCGAACGCCCGGGCCGCGAGCCGGACCGGCCCCGGCCGGCGCGCCGCGGGTTCGGCCTCCGGCGGCGAACCGGGCTGGCGGGGGATCCCGTCGAGCAGCCGCTCCCCGGCCTCGGCCGGAGTGACCTCGTTCACCCGAGCCCCCGGACGTCCTCGTCGCCCACCGGCCACCAGGGCAGCTCCCGGACCTTCGGCGCGGGCGGCGGCGCCTCGTCGCTCCACTCCGGCGGCGGGACGGTCGTCGTGGTCACCCGCAGTTCGACCTCCAGCACCGGCCGCCCGTCGACGCTCCGGCCGATCCGCTGCAGCACGATCCGCTTCAGGTACTCCTCGGCCAGCCGGCCGCGCGGATTGACGAGCGACTCGTCCTGGGCGTTGTGCGAGCCGTCGTAGAAGTCCCAGGCGCGACGGAGCATGTTCTGGTCGGCGTGGCTGGGCGCCGGGTTGCCCCGGATCGCCGCGAGGTCCCGGGCGGTCAGCCCGACCCAGTCGTGGGTCCGGACGCCGCCGTCCTCCGCTGCCGTCCGCGCCCGGGCGTCCACGGTGACGTTCTGCTGCAACGGGTTGGGGGCGAACAGCTTCCAGTTCTGTTCGAACTCCGGGTAGACCAGGCCGTCGACCTGGTCCCGGTACCGCTGGGACAGCGAGTTGGCCGGTGCCACGTGCAGGAAGACCGCGCCGAGGAAGAGCCCGGTGGCGGCGGTCAGCACCACGGCGGCCGTCCCGAGCACGGCCCGCGCGGGCGCCGACCAGGCCCGGTGGACGGGCGGCGGGTCCGTGCTCTCGGCGCTCTCGGCCATGAACTCCCCCGGGGAAGGGTGGGGCCGGCACCGCGCCGGCCCGGTCGCGCGCCCATCCTGCCCTACTCCCCCGAACGGCGGGCCCGTCCGGACCACCGGAATCCGCGGGGGACCCCCGGGTCGCCCGCTACAGGACGAAGGCCTGCTGCCCGCCGCTGCTCACCATCGGACGGCCCGCGCCGTCCCAGGCGTACATGCCGCCGTCGACGTTGACCGCGTCCCGGCCGTTCTGCACCAGGTACTGGACGACCTGCGCGGAGCGCCCGCCGACCCTGCAGAGCACGTACAGCTTCCCGTCCGGAAGCTCACCGATCCGCGCCACGACCTCGCCGATCGGGATGTGCAGCGCACCGTCCACGTGCCCGGCGTCCCACTCGTCCTGCTCACGGACATCCAGCAGGGCGGCGTCGGCGGGGACGGCGGCGGCGTCGATGGTGGGGATCTGCGCGAACATCGTCTGGTTCTCCTGGGCGTCGGGATCGGCTCCGCCATTGTCCCCCACCGTCGCCGGGGCACCGAGCAGCCGCTCCAGCTCGGCCTGCTGGGCGGCGGCCTTGGCCAGCAGCTGCTCGGCCAGCTCCTCCAGCAGCCGGTCCGGATCCTGCGGGGCGAGCGCCAGCAGCTCTCCCATCGCGGTCCGCTCCAGCCGCACCTGCTCGGCGGCGAGCCCGCCGATCCGGCCGGTGAGCCACTCCAGGCGGAGGCGCAGCCAGCCGAGCCGGTCGGGGGAGTCGACGGCCGGAGCCGCCTCGGGGGCGGTGGACCACTCGGCGGCCAGCGCCTCCAGCGCACCGGTGTCACCGAACGCGTACGCCTCGTTGACCCGGATCAGGAAGGCGGCCCGGAGCTCCTGCTCGGCCGGGTCGGTGGTGAGGTCCGGGTGGGCCCGGCGGACCAGCTCCCGGTAGACCCGCTGGGCGTCCCGACCGGGCCGGACCCGGGCCGGTGCGGCCGGCGGCGGCGGGGCGTCCTCCTGTTCCCGCACGGTGTCGAACAGCGCGTCCAGGTCGGGGAGTTCGTCCACCCTCCGGCGTGCCTCGGCGGCCTGCCTGAGGTCCTCCGGAAGACCGGTGCGGGCGGCCAGGGCCTCGGCGACCAGCGCGTCCAGCTCGTCCAGCCGGGCGTACAGCGGGCCGAGCAGCTGGTGATGGATCAGCGCGAAGTTGTCGATCTCGACCCGCAGGGTCTGCACGTCGACGTCCATGGTCAGCCAGGCGAGTTCGGCGGCGGCGACCCGCTCCTCCAGCTCCTGCTGCTCCGGATCCGTCCAGCGGACGGGGCTCTGCGCGGTCACTTCTCGCCTCTGTCTCGTCCTGGGTGGTTCCGTCCCGTCCTGCGACCCTACCCCCCGCGTGCGGTGCACCGGCGGGGTGGACGGGGAGTGCGGACCGGCGCACGCCACGTGACACGCAACTGATACCGAGGAATCTCCCCGTTTCGCTATCGAGTCCCGGCCCGTCCGTGCTTCGCTGGTATCCGCACAGCATGCCTTCCTCCGGAGAATCGGCCGTCTCCAGGCGTGGCGGCCAGGCGGGAGCAGACCCAATCCATGGTGGACGAGCCCAACTCCACATCGCGTCCGGCGGGTACCGAAACGGGGCCCGGAACCACACCGGGTGACCAGCCGTCAGGGGTGGTCGCCCTGGTGCGGCTCGCCCTCGTGCTGGTCGACCGGAGCGGCCGGATCACCCAGTGGAGCCGGGCGGCCGAGGAACTGTTCGGACACCGCGCGGAGGTCGTCCACGACCGCCCCGCCACCGGCCTGCTGCCCGCCGCCGAACCGCGCAGCGTCCCCGCTCCGGCCGGGGCCGGGATCCCGCCGGCCCGCCGCCGGGACGCCTTCGACACCCTCGCCGAGCTGACCGCCACCGGGACCGCCTGGGCCGGGCAGCTGCCCGTGGTCGACCGCGAGGGGCGGCTGCGCGACGTGCTCTGGTGGGCCTACCCCGTGGACGGACCCGTCGGCGGACTGCTGGCGCTGGCCGCCGACGCCCGCCCGCTGCGCTCGGCCGGCCCCCGGCTGGCGCTCGGCGAGCGGCTGCTGCCGTTCGCCGCCGCCCCCGCCGCCCGCGGCGGCTTCCACCGGATCTCCGCCGCGCTGACCGCCCCCGGCCGGCCGGTCCCCGCACCCTTCGCCGCGCTGCTGCCCGGTTCGGCCGAGCGCCGCGGGCCGCTGCTGGTCGCGCTGTCCCGGGGCGGCCTGCCGGCCCTGCGGCCCGACCCGACCGGCGTGCTGCCGGTCCGGCCCGCCGACCCGGCGGCCGGCACCGCCCACGCCGCCGCCGGGATCGGTCGGCGCTATCCGACCGCGCAACAACGGGCCACCCGGCTCGGCCCGCCGCCGCAGCCCGAGCAGCCCGCACCCGGCCGCCGCCCGGCCGGCCCGCTGCCCGGCCAGCGCGAGGCCGCCCCGACCACCGCCGGCGCCACCGCCACCTCCCAGACCGGAGCGCCCCAGGCCGGCACCGCCGCGCCCGCCGCACCGGCCACCGTCCCGGCCCCGCCGAGAGGAACCACCGCCATCGAGCAGACCGCTGTCGGGTCGTCCGCCGTCGAGTCGTCCGCCCCCGGGCGCCGGCTCCCCCCGGGCGAGCCCACCGCACCACCCACCGCACCCGTCCCGGTCCCCGGAGCCGTACCCGTGACCACCCCCGTGGCCCCGACCGGCCGGTTCGGCGCGTTCCTCACCAACGGCCAGGCGGGCGAGCAGCTGGCCCTGCTCAACGAAGTCGGCGGCAAGGTCGGTACCACCCTCGACCTCGGCTTCACCGCCCACGAGCTCTGCCAGGTCCTCGTCCCCCGGGTCGCCGACTTCGCCTGCGTCGACCTGGTCGACGGCCTGATCTCCGACTCCGAACTGCCGGCCGCCCGCCCCGACGACGACACGATGCTCCGCCGGGTCGCCCTGGCCTGCAACGAGTCCGTCGGCGAGTGGGACCACGTGCTCGCCGAGGGCGCGCTGGTGGCCATGCCCCGCCGCACGCCGCCCGGCATGGCCCTCCAGCTCAACCAGCCGGTCCTGGTCCCGGTGGTCACCCGGGACGTCGCGGTCGACTACGCCGCCGCGCTCGGCGGCCCCCGGCTCGCCTCCGTGGTCTCGGGCCGCTCCATGCTGGTGGTGCCGCTCTCCGCCCGGGGCACCGTGCTCGGCATCCTCAAACTGCTCCGGCTGCCCGACCGCGACCCCTTCGACGAGGGCGACGCCGCCACCCTCAAGGAGCTGGCCGCCCGGGCCGCGCTCTCGCTGGACAACGCCCGGCTGCACCGGGCCGAGTCGCGGGTCGCCACCACCCTGCAGCGGTCGATGATCCCGACCCGCCCGCCGCAGATCCCCGGCGTCCAGATCGCCCACCGCTACCTGCCCGGCGACTCCCGCGCGGAGGTCGGCGGCGACTGGTTCGACGCGATCCAGCTGCCCGGCAGCCGGGTCGCCCTGGTGGTCGGCGACGTGATGGGCCACGGCCTGCACTCGGCCGCCGCGATGGGCCGCTTCCGCACCGCGATGCAGACCCTGGCCGCCCTCGACCTGCCGCCCGGGCAGCTCCTGCGCCACCTGGACAACCTGGCCCACAAGCTCGGCGACGACCATCTCGCCACCTGCCTGTACGCGGTCTACGACCCCATCAACCGGACCTGCGAGCTGGCCAGCGCCGGCCACGTCCCGCCGGTCCTGGTCCACCCGGACGGCACCGGCGAGCTGCTGGAGATCCCGGCCGGCGCCCCGATCGGCGTCGGCGGCGTGCCGTTCGTCGCCAAGACCATCGACGTCTCGGACGGGTCGATGCTGGTGCTGTGCACCGACGGCCTGGTCGAGGTCCGGGGCGGCGACATAGGGGCCGGGCTGGCCGCGCTCTGCGGCAACCTGATCGACCCCCGGCAGAGCCCCGAGCAGGCGTGCGACGTGGTGCTGGACCGGCTCCACTCGGACGACCGGAAGGACGACGTCGCCCTGTTGGTCGCCCGGTTCGACGGGGTGGCCCCGAGCGAGGTCGCCACCTGGGACCTCACCGTCGACCAGCGCGAGGTCCGCCGGGCCCGCGCCCTGGTCCGCGAGCAGCTGGCCGGCTGGCACCTGGGGGCGCTCAGCGACACCACCGAACTCCTGGTTAGCGAGCTGGTGACCAACGCCGTCCGGGTGGCCCGGGACCGCGTCCAGCTCCAGCTGATCCGGGTGGACAAGCTGCTGGTCGAGGTCAGCGACGACAACCACAACCTGCCCTCGCTGGAGCCCGCCGAACAGCTCGGCGAGACCGGCCGCGGACTGACCCTGGTCACCAAGCTCGCCGAACGCTGGGGCACCGCCCGCAAGGCGGTCGGCAAGGTCGTCTGGTTCGAGCTGCCCCTGCCCCCGCCGCCGCACTAGGGTCGCCCGGACCGCTCGGCGCAGTGCCCCCCGGTCGCGGGCACCGTGCCCGTCCGTCCGCCGGCTCGTGCCCGTCCGGACCCGGTGCCCGGGTCCGGGCTACGGCACGGCCCGGACCGGCGCCCGGCGCCTGGCCTCGTTGGCGACCTCGATCGAGGCCGCCGCGGCCACCACGGCCGCCGCCCCGACCCCGGCCAGCACCCGCGGCCAGAAGTCCCCGAACACCTCCACCGAGACGGCGATCAGCAGCGCCGCTATCACCGCGACCACGTGCTCCAGACCGGCCAGGTTCGGCAGCACGACCGCCTCCCCGACCATCAGTGCCACCACCAGACCGGCGGTGAACCAGGCCCGGCTGCGGAAGGCGATGCAGATCGCCAGCGCCACCACGGCCGCCGACGGACCGGTGTCCCGCACGTGCGCGACCCACTTCGGGAAGCCGAAGACGTGCTCCGGTCCGATCGCCACCCCGACCCGGGCGAACAGCGTCCCGGCCAGGGTGCAGGTGTAGGCCACCACCAGGGTCAGCCGCCGGCCGAGCACGATCTCGGCGATGCCGAAGACGAGGAAGACCTGGGCCAGCGCCCCCCAGACCGGCAGGTCCAGGGCCGGCACGTACAGCGACAGCGGAGTGCGCAGCAGCGAGACCTCCAGCGGCAGCGCGGCCTTCACCACCCCGATCTGGGTGACGAACCGCTCCCCGCCCGGAAGGTGCTGGACGATGCTGAACAGCAGGATCAGGCAGGTCGCCGCGGTGGCCAGCGGGACGGCTGCGAACTTCTTCCGCACCACCCGTTCCCGGACGATCCCGAACAGCGTTCCCCACTCGGCGACAGCGGCCTCTCTGGCAATTGCCACCGGCCCCTTTCGCACGCCCCCCGCGTGGGCCCTCTGATTCACTACCGTCTCCATATCCCCGAAGCCGGGAACGTTTCCCCGGCTACCCCCACATTAGAAGCCGGTTAAGGAATCCACATCGGCATCAATGTGGACCGAGGTCATCCTCAGGGGGGAGGGCTCACCCCGAAATCCCCCCATCCGGACGTCCGGCTCCCTCCGCCCCCCGGCGGAGGGACTACCCCTTCCCGGCCTTCGCCGCCACCGGCACCCGGGGCTCCGCGACGGCAGTTCCCGTGTGTCGACGACGGAACAGGGCGGGCAGACTCGGCGCGGTGATGAAGCCCTCGGCCCGGGCGCTGGCGATGCCGATCCGCGGAATCTCGCTGCTCTTCTCGAACAGCAGATAACGCGGCTCCCAGATCGGCCGGTACTTGGCGTTCGCGCGGTACAGGGATTCGATCTGCCACCAGCGCGAGAAGAAGCCCAGAACGGAGCGCCAGAGCCGCAGCACCGGACCGGCGCCGAGCTTCGAACCGCGCTCGAAAACGGAACGGAACATCGCGAAGTTCAGCGAGACCCGGGCCAGATTCACCTCGCCCGCGCGCTGCAGGAGTTCGATCACCATGAACTCCATCAGGCCGTTCTCGGTGTCCCGGGCCCGCCGCATCAGGTCCAGCGAGAGCCCGTCCGCACCCCACGGCACGAAGCTCAGCAGCGCCTTCAGCTCACCGTCGCCGTCGTGGCACTCCAGCATCACGCAGCGGCCGTCGCCCGGGTCGCCCAGCCGGCCCAGCGCCATCGAGAAACCGCGCTCGGTCGCGCCGTCCCGCCACTGGTCGGCCTTGGCGACCAGCTCGGCCATCTCCGACTCGGGGATCTCCTCGTGCCGGCGGATCCGCACCGTGTACCCGGCCCGCTTGACCCGGTTGTAGGCCTGCCGCACCACCCGCATCGCCCGGCCGTCGAGCGAGAACTCGTCCAGCTCGACGATCGCCTCGTCGCCCAGCTCCAGCGCGTCGAGGCCGTGCCGGGCGTAGATCACGCCGGCCTCCTCGGAGGCGCCCATCACGGCGGGCGCCCAGGCGTGCTCACGGGCCTCGGACAGCCAGGCGTCGATCGCCCCCGGCCAGGCCTCGGGGTCGCCGATCGGGTCGCCGGAGGCCAGCGAGACACCACCGATCACCCGGTAGGTGACCGCCGCCTTGCCGCTCGGCGAGAACACCACGGCCTTGTCCCGGCGGAGCGCGAAGTAGCCCAGCGAGTCCCGGTCGCCCTGCCGGTCCAGCAGCCCGCGCAGGCGCTCCTCGTCCTCGGCGGTCAGCAGCTCCTTGTTGCGGGGGCTGCGGAAGGCGACGTAGAGCACCAGCAGGAAGAGCAGCGCGCCCATCGCGTTGATGACCGCGTTCACCCAGGTCGGGGCGTCGATCACGGAACGCAGGTGCTCGGACGGCGTGACGGTGACCATCCGGCCGACCGAGTAGCGGAACATGTCCCAGAAGCCGGCGCCGTCGAGGTCGTTGGTCAGGGCGACCAGCGCGGCCCCGACCACCCCGCCGAAGCCCAGGCCGGCCACGAAGGTGGCCGCCGCCGTCTTCGGGTTGGAGCGGTCCCCCTTGGAGGTGAACTCCTTCCGGCCGATCACCAGGGCCAGCACGAACAGACAGGTCAGCACGGTGGAGACGTAGTTCAGCGGGTGCTCGTTGAAGCCCTCGCCGGGCAGCGACATGGCAGCCAGGTAGAGCAGTGCGAACACGCCGGCGAGCGCGATGTTGAAGATCCACGCGGCCCGCTTGCGCCGCCGCATCGCGATCGCGAGGAAGGCCGACAGCACCGCACTGCTCAGGCCCGCCGTCATCAGGTACGGGGTGAAGTACTCACCCTCGTTGTGCGTCTCGACCTGGTCCCGGAACGGCACCAGCAGCACGGTGACCAGGTTCAGCAGGGCGAGCAGCCGCAGGTACCAGACGGTCGCCGCGGCGGCCCGAGGGCGCCAGCGCTCCAGGAGGCCGGGCCGGGACCCGGCGGAGGACGTGGACGGCTCCGGCTTCAGAGTGGACGACACAGCTCAATTCCAAACGATCAGATGGTGGGGCGCATCCGCACACGGCCCGAGGTCGGGCACTCCGTACAGGCCCGACGACCCGACCGACCGCTCGCCTCGGCCGGCAGACCGATGGAGCGGCAGCCAACTCCATGGTTCCCCACCCCGGGAGAGAATCGCGTGAACCAGGTAGGCGATTCACACCCCCGCCGAACGGCGGGGGTTCACGACCGGCCGAACCGCGGTCCCGGCCGCTCAGGCCCTACCCTCGAATCCAGTCATGCGGACCGGCCCGGCCCCGTCCGCCGAACCGAGGAGGGACCCATCACCACCACCCGCGTGCTGATCGTGGACGACGAGATCCTGGTGAGGTCCGGACTCGGGCTGATCGTCGGGTCCGCCGCCGACCTGGAGGTGGTCGGCGACTGCTCCGGCGGACAGGCCGAGGAGTACGTCCGCCGGCTGCGCCCGCACGTGGTGCTGCTCGACATCCGGATGCCCGACATGGACGGCATCTCGGTGCTCCGCCGGGTGCGCGCGCTGCCCGACCCGCCGGCCGTGGCGATGCTCACCACCTTCGACACCGACGAGTACATCGGCACCGCGCTGCGGGCCGGCGCGTCCGGCTTCCTGCTCAAGGACACCGCCCCGGAGCAGCTGGTGCACGCCGTCCGGGTGCTCGCGGCCGGTGGCAACATCCTCTCCCCGACCGTGACCCGGACGGTGATCGGCGGCTACGTCGACGGCGGCGGCCCGGACGCCGAGGCGGCGACCCTGGCCCGCACCCTGACCGGCCGCGAGCTGGACGTGCTGGCGCTCCTCGGCGAGGGCCTGTCCAACGCCGAGATCGCCGACCGGCTCTTCCTCGGTACCGGCACCGTGAAGGACCACATCAGCGCGATCCTCGGCAAGCTCAGCGCCGCCAACCGGGTCCAGGCCGCCGTCATCGCCCACCGGGCCGGGCTGGTGCGGCCCAGGCCGAGCGACGGGGCATGAGCGACCTCTCCCCCGGCAGACGGCTCCCGGCGGGGTTCACCGTCCCCTGGCTGATGCTCCTGCTGCCGGCGCTCTACTCCCTGGTCGACGCCGCCCTGGTGGCCCGGGGCGCCCCGCTCTGGCAGACCCTGCTCTCCGTGCTGGCCGCCGTCGCGCTGCTCTGGCGGCGGCGCTTCCCGGTCACCGTCCTGCTGCTGGTCATGCCCGGCAGCTACCTCGACGACATCTGGCTCGCCCCGATCACGGCCGTCTACACGGTGGCGGCCGAGCGCCCCAGCCCCCGGGTGGTGGTGCCCTGCGCCACCCTGTTCGCCCTGGTCGAGTTCTTCCACTGGCCGGTCTACGAGCAGACCTTCGCCCTCAGCCGGGACACCGCGCTGTACGCGATCCAGTCCGTGATGCTGGCGGCCGGTCCGGCCGCCACCGGCCTGCTCTCCCGGACCAGGCGCGAGCTCGCGGCCCGGCTGGACGAGCTGACCCGGGGCCAGGCGCGGGAGAGCCGGCTGCTCGCCGAGCGGGTGCTGAGCGACGAGCGCGGCCGGCTGGCCCGGGAGATGCACGACGTCGTCTCGCACCAGGTCAGCCTGATCAGCATCCAGGCCGGCGCGCTCCAGGTCTCGACCCCCGACCCGGCCGCGGTGACCACGGCCCGCACCATCCGGGAGCTCTCCGTCCGGACCCTGGAGGAACTGCGCCAGATGGTCGGGGTGCTGCGGGCCGGCGGCCCGCGGATGGACACCCCGCTGGCTCCGCAGCCCCGCCTGGCCGACCTCCCCCGGCTGATCGAGGAGAGCGGGCTGTCCGCCGACGCCGAGCTGACCCCCGGCGACCGCCCCTGGCCCGAGGCGGTCGAGCGGGCCGCCTACCGCACCGTCCAGGAGGCGCTCACCAACATCACCAAGTACGCCCCGGAGGCCGCGGTGCACGTACGGGTCAAGGCCCGGGGTCGCAGGCTGCGGGTGGAGGTCCGCAACGAGGCCCCGCCGGTCCCGCCCGTCCAGACGCTGCCGGGCGGCGGCCACGGCCTGGTCGGCCTGCGCGAGCGCGCCCAGCTGCTCGGCGGCTCGCTCGCCGCCGGACCCACCACGGACGGCGGTTTCGAGGTCCGGGCCGAGCTCCCGGCCAGCCGGAACTGACCCCCGGGACGCGCCTCGGGACGCGCCTCGGAACGGGCCGCCTCCGGCTCCCTCCGCAGGCGGGGGCGCTCGGGAGAACGAGAAAACCCCGCAGGTCCGAAGACCTGCGGGGTTTCACTGTGCGCGAGGGGGGAGTTGAACCCCCACGCCCTTTCGGGCACTGGAACCTGAATCCAGCGCGTCTGCCTATTCCGCCACCCGCGCATGGGTGTCTGTCGTGGTTGCCAGCCGATCAGCCGAGCTGCTCGGTACCATGTGGCCCTTGCGTCTCTTCGATCCGGCCCCCTTGCGGGTGCCCCTTCCGACGTGGAAAACAGTAGCACGACCAGCGGGTCACCTCCGAATCCGTTCCCCGCAGAGGCCGGGCGCATCCGAACAGATGCCCGGCGAACAGGCGGACGAGGGATGGCGGGCCCGTCGAACGGGTAGCCCTGGCATGCTGCCGCCCGAATGCGTCACCCTGTGTGTCCGAGCCCACCCCCGGGCACCACGTGGTCCGGGAACCGTACGGATGGCCCCGGCGTGGATACGATCAGTACGGAAGTACCGCAAGTAGGCGCGACCGGCTCCCCGGAATCCGGTCGGCAGGCAGGCGAACGAACCCTGGAAGGGGGTGCCCCATGGGAGTGCTGAAGAAGTTCGAGCAGCGACTCGAGGGTCTCGTCAACGGCACCTTCGCCAAGGTGTTCAAGTCCGAGGTCCAGCCCGTGGAGATCGCCGGAGCGCTGCAGCGCGAGTGCGACAACAACGCGAGCATCTGGAACCGCGAGCGCACCGTCGTGCCCAACGACTTCATCGTCGAGCTGAGCCCGCACGACTTCGAGCGGCTGAGCCCCTACTCCGGGCAGCTGGGCACCGAGCTGTCCGGCATGGTCCGCGAGTACGCCGAGGCCCAGCGGTACAGCTTCATGGGTCCGCTCCAGGTGAACCTGGAGAAGGCCGACGACCTCGACACCGGCCTGTACCGGGTGCGCAGCCGCACCCTGGCGGCCGAGGAGTCCCCGCCGCCGCAACAGCAGCAGCAGGCGCCCGCGCAGCCCACCCAGCCCGGCTACGGGCGGCCGCCGGCCGCCCCGGCTCCCGGCGCACCGTGGCAGCAGCAGGGCACCGCCCCGTACAGCCCGCCCCCGCCGCCCGCCGCTCCCCCCGCCGCGCCCCCCGGTGCCCCCGGCGGCGGCAACGTGCGCCCGTTCCCGGGCGCCGGCCACGGCACGTCGGTGCGCCGCTGGATCGAGGTGAACGGCGCCCGGCACCAGATCACCGGGAACGCGTGCGTGCTCGGCCGCTCGACCGAGGCCGACGTGCGCATCGACGACCCCGGAGTCTCCCGCAAGCACGCCGAGATCCGGCCCGGTACCCCCTCGATGGTGCTCGACCTGGGTTCCACCAACGGCATCGTGGTGGACGGACAGCACACCCAGCGCGCTACGCTCCGCGACGGCTCTCGAATCGTCGTGGGCTCCACCACCATCGTCTACCGACAGGTCGAAGGGTAGTGTCCGATTTGTTCGCGCGCTTCGCTCACTCACGGGCGGGCCGGCCATGTCAGAACTGACCCTCACGGTCATGCGGCTCGGCTTCCTCGCCGTCCTGTGGCTGTTCGTCATCGTGGCGGTCCAGGTGATCCGCAGCGACCTGTTCGGGACGAGGGTGAACCCCCGTGCGTCCCGCCGGGGCGCCGCCGCGGCCGCCGCCGGCACCGCGACCCCGGCGCCGGGACGCGGGGCGCAGGCCCAGCCCTCCGCCGGTCCGCAGACCCAGGGCGGCGGGCGGCGACGCGGCGCACCCACCCAGCTCGTCGTGGTCCAGGGCTCGCTGGCCGGAACCACCGTCGCGCTCCAGGGCCAGACCATCACCCTGGGCCGGGCCCATGACTCCACCATCGTGCTGGACGACGACTACGCGTCCTCCCGGCATGCCAGGATCTATCCCGACCAGACTGGGCAGTGGACGGTCGAGGATCTAGGCTCCACCAACGGCACCTATCTGGACCGTCAGCGCCTGACCGCGCCGACCCCGCTCCAGCCGGGCATGCCGATCCGTATCGGCAGGACCGTCATCGAACTGCGGAAGTAGTAGCGCATGAGGGACAGCATCCCGTCCATGACCCAGAGGGGGGCACAGGTCGCATGACCCTGGTGCTGCGCTTCGCCGCCGGCTCCCACAAGGGACTGATCCGGGAGGGGAACGAGGACTCCGGCTATGCCGGCCCGCGGCTGCTGGCCGTGGCCGACGGCATGGGCGGTGCGGCGGCCGGTGAGGTCGCGTCCTCCGAAGTGCTCGGCTCGATCGTCCGGCTGGACGAGGACGTGCCGGGCGCCGATCTGCTGACCCTCCTCGGCGATGCGGTCCAGGGCGCCAACGACCGGCTTCGCCAGATGGTCGAGGAGGACCCGCAGCTCGAAGGCATGGGCTGTACCCTCACCGCGATGCTCTGGACCGGCCAGCGAATGGGCCTCGTCCACGTCGGCGACTCCCGCGCCTACCTGCTGCGCGACGGCGCACTGGTGCAGATCACCCAGGACCACACCTGGGTGCAGCGGCTGGTCGACGAGGGCCGGATCACCCCGGAGGAGGCCGAGACCCACCCGCAGCGCTCACTGCTGATGCGGGCGCTGGACGGCCGCGGCCAGGTCGAGCCCGACCTCTCGATCCGCGAGGTCCGGGCCGGCGACCGCTACCTGATCTGCTCCGACGGCCTCTCCGGCCCGGTCAGCCACCAGACCCTCCAGGACACCCTCGGCAGCTACTACTCGCCCGAGCAGACCGTGCAGGAGCTGATCCAGCTCGCCCTGCGCGGCGGCGGTCCGGACAACATCACCTGCATCGTCGCGGACGTCCTCGACGTCGGCGCCACGGACACCCTGAGCGGCCAGTTCAGCGACGTCCCCGTGGTGGTCGGCGCGGTCGCCGAGACCCCGCCGTCCTCGGCCGCCGCCGACCGGTCGATCCGCGACACCCCGGCAGGCCGTGCCGCCGGGCTCGGCCGCGGCCCGCAGGGCGCGTTCGGCCCGGCCGCGGGCTACGACCCCGGCTACCCGGGCGACGGCCAGGGCGGCTTCGGCCCGGCCGAGGGCTACCCCGAGGGGTACCCGGAGGGCTACGCCGGCGAACCTGCGGCGTACGGCGCCGAGGACTTCGACGAGGAGCCCCGCCCGAAGCGGAAGAACCGGGCGCTGGCGTTCTCGCTGGTCGGCCTGGTCACGCTGGGCCTGCTCGGCGCGGGCGGCTTCTTCGGTTACCAGTGGACCCAGAGCCAGTACTACGTCGGCGCCGACGGCGACCACGTCGCGGTCTACCAGGGCGTCCACCAGAGCCTGGCCGGACTGAACCTCTCCTCGGTGCACACCCCGTACAAGGACATCGAGCTCAAGTTCCTGCCGCAGGACCAGCGCACCCACGTCGCCAACACCATCTCGGCGAGCAGCCTCGGCGACGCCGGCGACAAGGTGAAGAAGCTGGGCGAGCAGGCCGCGCTCTGCCGCAAGGTCGCCGACGCCCGGACCGCCGCGGCCAACACCGTCCCCGGGACGGTACCCGCGCTCCCCGGGACCGCCCCGACCGTCCCCGCCTCGGCGGCCGGCGGACCCGCAGGGACGACGCTGCAGGCCGGGTTCGTGACCGCCACCGCGCCGCCCAGCCCGTCCACCACCCGGGCCCCGGCGGCAGGCGTGCCCTCGCCCACCCCGACCCAGAGCTCTCCGGCCCCCGCCACGCCGTCCGCGGCCGCGCCCAGCCAGAGCGCCGCCGCACCGGCCGCACCGCAGAACGACCTGCCCGGCCTGAGCGACGAGGAGCGGCAGCGGGCCGACTCCTGCCCGAAGCCGTGACGGCCGCGACCCGACATAGGCCCGCCCCGCGCGGGCCCGCCGGCCGGCAGGGAGCGGCCACCACGTGAGCGAGCAGACCACCGAGAGGCGTTCCCGGGCGAACGCCCCCGCCGGTCCCCGGGTGTCCCCCGGGCCCGGGGCCGGGGGAGAGGCGGGAGCATGAGCACCTTCGACCTGAGCAACGACGCGAACAACCGGTCCGACGGACGCCGGGCCGGCGGTGTCCCCGCCGACCGCGCGTCCTCGCGGCGCCGCGGCAACACCACCATCTCGCCGCAGGGCACGCCGAACCGCCGCAACACCGAGCTGGCCCTGCTGGCCTTCGCGGTGCTGCTGCCGGTCCTGGCCTACGCCAACGTGGGCCTGGCGATGGACGACGCGCTGCCCACCGGCATGCTCGGCTACGGCCTCGGCATGGGGGCCCTCGCGCTGATCGCGCACCTGCTGATGCGGAAGTTCGCCCCCTACGCGGACCCGCTGATGCTGCCCATCGCCACCCTGCTCAACGGGCTCGGCGTGGTGATGATCTGGCGGCTCGACAAGGCCGGACCGCTGCTGCACAAGAACTTCGCGGCGGCCCCCAACCAGCTGATGTGGTCGGGGCTCGGGGTCGCGTTCTTCATCGTGGTGATGGTCTTCCTGAAGGACCACCGGGTCCTCCAGCGCTACACCTACATCTCGATGGTGGTGGCCCTGGTGCTGCTCGCCGCGCCGGCCTTCTTCCCGGCGCGCCAGGAGGACTTCGGGGCCAAGATCTGGATCCGGATGGGCGCCTTCTCGATCCAGCCCGGTGAGTTCGCCAAGATCATCCTGACCGTCTTCTTCGCCGGCTACCTGATGGTCAAGCGGGACGCCCTGGCCCTGGCCAGCCGCCGCTTCATGGGCCTCTACCTGCCGCGCGGCCGCGACCTCGGTCCGATCATCGTGATCTGGCTCCTCAGCCTGCTGATCCTGATCTTCGAGAACGACCTCGGCTCGTCCTTCCTGTACTTCGGCCTCTTCGTGGTGATGCTCTACGTCGCCACTGAGCGGACCAGCTGGATCATCTTCGGGCTCCTGATGTCGGTCAGCGGCGCGGTCCTGGTGGCCTCGACCACCAGCCACGTGAAGACCCGCATCGACGCCTGGCTCGACCCGATGGCCGCCTTCTCGCCGAACCACCCGCCCGGCGCCACCGAGCAGATCGGCCAGTCGCTGATGGCGCTCGGCTCCGGCGGGGTGACCGGCTCCGGCCTCGGGCAGGGGCGGTCCTGGCTGATCGACTTCGCCGCCAAGAGCGACTTCATCCTCGGCTCCTTCGGCGAGGAGCTGGGCCTCACCGGCATGATGGCGATCTTCATGCTCTACGCCCTGCTGATCCAGCGCGGCCTGCGCACGGCCGTCGCCACCCGCGACCCGTTCGGCAAGCTCTTCGCCGTCGGCCTCTCCTCGGCCATGGCGCTCCAGGTCTTCGTGGTGGCCGGCGGCGTCACCGGGCTGATCCCGCTGACCGGTATGACCATGCCGTTCCTCGCCCAGGGCGGGTCCTCGGTGGTCGCCAACTGGGCCCTGGTCGCGATCCTGCTGAAGATCAGCGACAGCGCCCGCCGCCCGGGCGTGGAACCCGCTCCCGCCAGCGAGCTCCAGGGGGGAGCAGCCTCGTGAACAAGCCGATCCGCCGGGTCTCGATCTTCTGTCTCGTCCTGATCCTGGCCCTCATGGTGCGCACCAACTGGGTGCAGGGCGTCCAGGCCGACGCCTGGGCCACCAACAAGAACAACAAGCGCCAGATCTACGACCGGTACGCCCACCCGCGCGGCAACATCATCGTCGACGGCCAGCCGGTCACCCAGTCCGCCTTCGTCAACGGCCTGCGCTACAAGTACAAGCGGTCCTGGGTCGACGGCCCGATGTACGCACCGGTCACCGGCTACTCCTCGCAGGCCTTCGGGGCCAGCCAGCTGGAGCAGCTGGAGGACGGCGTGCTCTCCGGCAACGACGACCGGCTCTTCTTCCGCAACACCCTGGACATGCTGACCGGGGAGCCGAAGAAGGGCGGTGACGTCGTCACCACCATCAACGCCAAGGCCCAGAAGGCCGCCTTCGAGGGGCTCGGCAACAAGAAGGGCGCGGTCGTCGCGCTCGACCCGCGCACGGGCGCGATCCTGGCCCTGGTCTCCACGCCGTCGTACGACCCCGGTGTCTTCGCCGGCAACGAGTCCGCCGACTCCAAGGCCTGGACCGACCTCAACGCCGACCCGAACAAGCCGATGCTCAACCGGGCGCTGCGCGAGACCTACCCGCCGGGCTCGACCTTCAAGCTGGTCACCGCGGCGGCGGCGTTCGAGAACGGCCTCTACCAGAACATCGACGACGCCACCAAGACGCCGAACCCGTACGTCCTGCCCGGCACCAAGACCGAGCTGAAGAACGAGTCCGACAAGGAGCAGTGCGAGAACGCCACGCTCAAGTCCGGCATGGACCAGTCCTGCAACACGGTCTACGGCAAGATCGGCGCGGACCTGGGCAAGGACAAGATGCGGGCGCAGGCCGAGAAGTTCGGCTTCAACAGCACCGTGGACACCCCCGTCCGTTCCGAGAAGAGCGTCTTCCCGACCGACTCCACCCCGGACGGCACCGCGCTCGACTCCATCGGCCAGCACGACACCCGGGCCACGCCCCTGCAGATCGCCATGGTGACGGCGGCGATCGCCAACAACGGCTCGCTGATGCAGCCCTACCTGGTCGACCAGGAGCGCTCGGCCTCGCTGACCACCATCTCCAAGCACACCGAGAAGCAGTTCTCGCAGCCGATCAGCCCGGCCACCGCGCAGAAGCTGCAGGAGATGATGGTCTCGGTGGTCGAGAACGGCACCGGCAGGAACGCCCGGATCCCCGACCTGACGGTCGGCGGCAAGACCGGCACCGCCCAGCACGGCGAGGACAACGCGGGTCTGCCGTTCGCCTGGTTCACCTCCTACGCCAAGGCGGCCGACGGCCGCTCGGTCGCGGTCGCGGTGGTGGTCGAGGACGGCTCCAACAACCGTGACGGCATCAGCGGCGGCCGGCTGGCCGCGCCGATCGCCAAGTCGGTGATGCAGGCGACGCTCGGGAAGTAGCCGGCCGCGTCCGGCCGGTCGTGCCCGGCCGACCGGGTCCGCGGGGCCCGCCGGATCCACCGCTTCCGCCCGTTCCGGGAGGCCCCCGGGGCGGGCGCGGACGGCTTCCGCGGGTGAGTGAAATGTCACGATCGGCACCCCTGTCCGGGTACCGGTCTGATATCGGCCTGCGGTCGACTCGGGTCCGGCGCGGTGCGACCGGTAGCGTATCCGCAGCAGCGGGTGTACCCGTTGCCGCCCGCGAGACGCCGCACGGTCCTGAACGCAGAACCACCCGGGGCCCGGGCGGCGTCACAGGGAGCGTGCGGGGACACCTACGTCAGAACCTCACCGGCGGGTGAGGGAGAGGGTCGGAACTATGGAAGAGCCTCGTCGCCTAGGCGGCAGGTACGAGCTCGGCGGCGTCCTGGGGCGCGGCGGCATGGCCGAGGTGTACCTCGGCCATGACACCCGGCTCGGCCGCTCCGTCGCAGTGAAGACGCTCCGGGCCGACATGGCCCGGGATCCGTCGTTCCAGGCCCGCTTCCGTCGTGAGGCACAGTCCGCGGCGTCACTCAACCACCCCGCCATCGTCGCCGTCTACGACACCGGCGAGGACTACATCGACGGGATCTCCATCCCGTACATCGTGATGGAGTACGTCGAGGGGTCCACGCTGCGGGAGCTGCTGCACTCCGGGCGCCGGCTGCTGCCGGAGCGCGCGCTGGAGATGACCATCGGCATCCTGCAGGCCCTGGAGTACTCGCACCGGGCCGGCATCGTGCACCGCGACATCAAGCCCGCCAACGTCATGCTGACCCGGCAGGGCAACGTCAAGGTCATGGACTTCGGCATCGCCCGCGCGATGGGCGACGCCGGCATGACGATGACGCAGACCTCGGCCGTCATCGGCACCGCCCAGTACCTCTCCCCGGAGCAGGCCAAGGGCGAGCAGGTGGACGCCAGGTCCGACCTCTACTCCACCGGCTGCCTGCTCTACGAGCTGCTGACCGTCCGCCCGCCGTTCGTCGGCGACTCCCCCGTGGCGGTCGCCTACCAGCACGTCCGGGAGGAGGCGCAGCCGCCGTCCGTCTTCGACCCCGAGGTCCGCCCCGAGGTCGACGCGATCGTGCTCAAGGCGCTCGCCAAGGACCGCGACTACCGCTACCAGAGCGCCGACGAGATGCGCGACGACATCGAGCGCTTCCTCGACGGCCTGCCGGTGGCCGCCGCCCAGCAGGCCGCCGCCTACGGCATGGGCGCCGCCGGGTACGGCTACGACCAGAACGGCTACCCGCAGCACGACCCGTACGGCCAGACCAACATGCTGCCGCAGCACGCCGCCGGCGGACCGACCACGGTGCTGCCGCAGGCCTCCCCGGCCGGCTACCCGCAGCCCCAGGGCCCCGGCTACGACGACGGGTACGGCCAGACCTACGCCGGCGCCCAGGGCGGCGGCAACGACGGCTACGACGACGGGTACGGCCGCAGCGGCCGGCGCGGCGGGGAGCCGCCGAAGAAGAGCAACACCTCCTGGATCGTGCTGGCGGTCGCCGCCGTCCTGGTCCTGGTGGGCACCTTCTTCGTCGCGCAGGCGATGTTCGGCAACTCGAAGGGCGACACCCCGAAGGAGGCGCCGAAGGTCGCGGTGCCGAACCTGGTCGGCAAGAGCCTGGCGGAGGCCAAGACGCTCGCCACCCAGGCCGGTCCCAAGCTGGTGGTCACCGAGGGCGAGAAGGTCGCCTGCCCGGACGCCGCGGTGAAGAAGGACCAGGTCTGCACCCAGAACCCGGCGGTCGGCGGCCAGCTCGCGGAGGCCGGCACGATCACCGTGCAGCTCTCCTCCGGCCCGGCCAAGGCCGCCGTGCCGGCCGTGACCGGCAAGACCAAGGAACAGGCCGTCAAGGCGCTGGCCGACGCAGGGTTCACCAACGTCACCTCCGAGTACAAGGACGACGAGAACGCTCCGCTGGAGCAGGTCACCGGCCAGGACCCGCCCCCCAACGCGGGTGCCGACCCGACCGCCCCGATCAAGCTCACCGTCTCGCAGGGCAAGGCGAAGGTCGCCGTGCCCAACGTGGTCGGCCAGCCCAAGGAGGCCGCGCAGGCCACCCTGGAGAGCGCCGGCTTCCAGGTCGACGCCTCGAAGACCACCACGACCAACGACCCGAGCAAGGTCAACACCGTGGCCTCGCAGACGCCGACGGCCAACAGCAAGGTCGCGGCGGCCTCGAAGATCCAGCTGACCGTCTTCAAGGCGCCGGACAAGGTCACCGTCCCGCCGCTGACGAACGTCGTCCTCAGGGACGCCATCAAGCAGCTGGAGACCGCGGGCCTGAAGTACACCATCGTGTTCGGTCCGGCGGACCCGGCCTCGCTGGTCACCAGTTCCACCCCGCAGGCCGGGACCCAGGTGGACCCGCAGACCTCGATCGGGCTGATGACCAAGGCGGCGGATCCGCCCAAAGGGGGCGACACCCCCACCATCCCCGGGATCCCCGGTATCCCCACGCCCTCCAACACCAAAGGGGGACCCAACAACTAAGCCCTGGTTCCCCTGGTTCTGAGCACGTCGGAACCGGGCCGGCCGGCCGAGTTGTTTCCGGGAGCACCTGAACGCCCGAGCGCCTGACGCCCGAGCGCTTGAAAGCCCGAGGGCCCGTCGACACTCCGTCGACGGGCCCTCGGGCTTCCCGGGCGCCGGGCGCGCGCGCCGGGCGCCCCGCCGCTGCGGCGCGGCCTCAGGAGTGCCGCAGCTCCGGCGGCGGGGTGCGCTTGGCGTCCATGTCGTCCACCCGCACCAGGCTCCCCCAGACCGCCATCCGGTAGCGCGAGGTGTAGACCGGCGTGCAGGTGGTCAGCGTGATGTACCGGCCGGGCCCGGCGTAGCCGGAGCCCTTCGGTACGGGCGCGACGATGCCGGTGTCGAACTTGGACGTCTCCGGCAGGGTGTTGTCGACCCGGTAGACGTACCACTTGTCCCGTGTCTCGACGACGACCGCGGCGCCCTTGCCCACGGCGTCCAGGTCGTGGAACTTCGCGCCGTGGCCGTCCCGGTGCGCCGCCAGCGTGAAGTTGCCGGTGGCGTCCCAGGGCATCGCCGAGCGGTACGGCTGCTCGTACACCCCGGCGACGCCCTCGGACAGGGTGTCGGGGTCGGTGCCCATCCGGATCAGCACCTGGTAGTCCCGGCCCATCGCCGGGACGTGCAGGAAGCCGATCCCGTCGCCCGCCGCGTAGGACGGTCCGGCTCCCGGTGTGCCGGCCGGTGCCGGGGTGCCGGAGGCGCCGGGGGTGCCCGGGGCGCTCGACGGGGGAGTGGCCGGGCCGGCCGCCCAGGACTCGCGCAGCTGGTCGGAGGCCACGGCGGCGGAACGGTCCGCCAGCACGTCGGTCCACCAGAGCGAGTAGGAGACGAAGAGGCCGAGCACCAGCCCCAGGGTGATCAGCAGCTCGCCGAAGACCCCGAGCACGGCCAGCGCCCGTCCACGACGCCGCCGGCCGGCCGGGCCGCGCCCGGGCCCGTCCCCGTGCGCGGGTTCGGGCGGCGGGAAGGCCTCCTCGGCCACCACCTCGGTCCCCTGGGTCACGTCTCTCCCCTTCCCGGGCCGCCCTCGGGCCGCCCCGGGGCCGTCGTCAGCCCGCCGTGAGGGCGGCCGGCTTGCCCTGGCTGCGCGGCCGTTCGTCGATCATCTTGCCAAAGACGATCAGCCGGTACTTCGAGCTGAACTCCGGCGTGCAGGTGGTCAGCGTGATGTAGCGGCCGGCCTGGCCGTAACCGGCGCCGTTCGGGACCGGCTTGATCACGCTCACGTTGGACGGCGGGGTCTCCGGGATGCCCCCGGTGACCTCGTACGTGAAGTAGGCGGTCGCGGTCTCCACCACGATCTTGTCGCCCTTGCCGAGCTGGTTGATCCGCCGGAACGGCTCGCCGTGGGTGTTGCGGTGCGCGGCCAGCGCGAAGTTGCCCGCCTTGTCGGCCGGCATGCCGGTGCCGGTGTAGTGGCCCACCAGTCCCTTGTCCAGGACGGAGCCCTTGGCGGTGCCCTCGGCGATCGGGAACTTCTGGCCCAGCTTCGGCATGTGGATGATCGCGAAGCCCTTGCCGGGCTCGAAGGTCTCCGGCTTGGCCGGGTCGGGGGCCGGCTGGCCCGGCGCGGCCGGGGCCGGCTGACCGGCGTCGAACTGCTCCTCCAGCTGGTTGCGGGCGCCGTCGGCGGCCGCGTCGGCCTGCACGTTGGTCCACCAGAGCTGGTAGGAGACGAAGAGCAGCATCACCAGGCCGAGGGTGATGCAGAACTCGCCGAGGAAGCGGGCGGCGACCACCGCCGGCGACTCCTTGGTCCGGCCCGCGGCGCCCCGGCCGGCCGCCCGGCGGCGCCCGTTGCCCGGGCGCACGGACGTCCGGCCCTGCGCGGCGCGGCGGCGCTCGGCCCGGCCGCCGCCGGCCGGCGGACCGTCCGCGCCGGCCACCGCGGCCATGGTGACCGTCTCGGCCGCCGCGAGCGCCTCGAAGGGGCCCCCGGGGGCCTCCTGGGCGTCCGGACGCGGCCCGAGCGCCTCCTGGGCCGGCGCGGCCTGCTCGTAGACGCCCCAGCCGTCCTCGGCTCCGCCCGGCGCCGGGTGGCCGCCCTGGACCGGGTCCTGACCCTGGTTCCGCCCCTGCCCCTGCTGGGCGGGCACGTGCCCGCCCTGCTGGAGCTGCTGGGCCCGGTACGGGTCGTACTGCTGGTACTGGCCGTTCTGCGGGTACTGGCCGTTCTGCGGGTACTGGCCGTTCTGCGGGTACGGCTCAGCGCCGTACGGCCCCTGCTCGTACGGCGCCTGCGGGTACGGCGTCTGCCCGGCCTGCTGGTACGGCCCCTGCGGGTACGGGGTCCGGGCGTACTGCCCCTGGGCCTGCTGTCCCTGGACGTACTGCTCCTGGACGTACTGCTCCTGGGGCCCCTGGGTGAACTGCTCCTGCGGGTACTGCGCCGGAGGGTACGGCTGCCGGTACGGGTCGTGCGGGTACGGGCCGGCGCCCGGGTCCGCGGCGCCGCTCTGCGGGTCCGCGTCCGGCTGGTAGCGCCCCTCCGGACGCACCGCGGTCACGCCGCTCAGCCCCGGCCGATCACCGGGGCGAGCCCGGCCGAACGGTCCACGGCCAGCGGGTCGCCGCACTCGGCAAGCCAGTTGGCGAGCATCCGGTGACCGCCCTCGGTGAGCACCGACTCGGGGTGGAACTGCACGCCCTCGACCGCCAGCTCGCGGTGGCGCAGGCCCATGATCACGCCGCTCTCGGTGCGCGCGGTGACCACCAGCTCGTCCGGCACGGTGGCCGGCTCGACCGCCAGCGAGTGGTACCGGGTCGCGATGAGCGGCGAGGGCAGTCCCGCGAACACCCCGCCGTCCTCGTGCTCGACCGGCGAGGTCTTGCCGTGCAGCAGCTCGGGTGCCCGGTCGACCACCGCGCCGTACGCCACCGCGATCGACTGCAGGCCCAGGCAGACGCCGAACACCGGCAGCCCGATCCGCGCGCAGTGGTGCACCATCTCGATGCAGACGCCGGCCTCCTCCGGGGAGCCCGGGCCGGGGGAGAGCAGCACCCCGTCGAATCCGGTGTCGCCCTCGCGGCGGACCGCGTGCCCGACCGTCACCTCGTCGTTGCGGACCACCTCGCAGGTGGCGCCGAGCTGGTAGAGGTACTGGACCAGGTTGAAGACGAAGCTGTCGTAGTTGTCGACGACCAGGATGCGGGGCGGGGCCGGCTGGGTGGTCATGCGCGCGTTCTCCGTGGGGTGCGGGGACTGGGGACGAGGGGCGGTTCCGCCGGGGTCAGCCGACGGCGCCGTCGTCGCCCCCGTCCACTGTGACGTCTCCGAAGGGGAGGAGCGGTTCCGCCCACGGGAAGACGTACGTGAAGAGGAGGTAGACCACTCCCAGCACGAGGAGGAGCGAGATGACGGCCTTGACCGGGGAGGGCCCCGGGAGGTGTCGCCAGATCCAGCCGTACATGGTGCTCCCTCGACGTATCAGACTGGGGACAAGAGTAGACCCGCCCTACTGCTGCCCGGTCGCCGAGCGGAGGTCCGCCGTCCCCGTGAAGCCCGGCAGGGCGAGGTCCCCGCTCTCCTGGACCTTCCAGCCCAGCCCGTAGGCCTGGACGTACTTCAGGTAGTTGCGGATCGTCGGGTCCGACTCGACCGCCCCGCGCAGCGCGTCCGTCCTCCCGACCGCCCTCACCACGTAGGGCGGTGAGTAGACCCGGCCCTGGAGCAGCAGGGTGTTGCCGACGCAGCGGACGGCGCTGGTGGAGATCAGCCGCTGGTCCATCACCTGGACGCCCTCGGCGCCGCCCCGCCAGAGCGCGTTGACCACGGCCTGGATGTCCTGCTGGTGGATCACCAGGTCGTTGACGCCCGGCTCGGGCACCCCGGGGATGCGCGCGGTCGCGTTCGGCGGGGCGTCGTTGAGGGTGACGGTGAGGCCCGGGCCCTGGAGCGGGTCCAGCGCGGCGGCCTGTTCCAGGGCGGTCAGCCGGGCGGCGTCGGCCGGGCTGCGGCCCTGCTGGTCGGTGAGCTGCCGGGCCCGCTCCTGGAGGTCGGCGAGCTGGGCCTGGGACTGCTGGTTCTGGGCGCTGCGCTGCCGTATCACGTCGGAGAGGCTGAGCAACGAGTTGTCGGTCCGCAGGTCGGTGCCGCGGGCGGTCTGCGCGCTGATGTAGAAGAGCAGCCCGGCGAGCGCGAAGACGGCGCAGGTCAGGGCACGTCCGACAATTCGGGTGCCGGCGGACCCGGTACGGGGCGGCCGAGGGGGAATCGACAAATTAGGCACCGTACCCTTATCTCCTTCAGACCCGCCGAGCCACTACGCTAACGGACGCCGGTGGCATGTGCGGGGTCGCTCCCCTTAACGTTCTCCCCAAACGCCACCGCCGGCCGCCTCGCCCCCGCTGAACCCCTGCGCGGTCACAGCGCATCGACAGGAGAGCTCCTCGTGCCGAAGTCTCGACTCCGCAAGAAGTCCGACTACACCCCGCCGACCACGGTCACGGTGAAGATCAGTTCGGGCCGCGGCTGGGTTGCACCCCTGATGCTGGCGTTGTTCCTGATCGGCCTGGTCTGGATCGTCACCTACTACGTGACGAGCGGCAGCTGGCCGGTGGAGAGCTGGCGGAACTGGAACATCCTGGTGGGCTTCGGCTTCATCGCGGCGGGGTTCGGCGTCTCCACCCAGTGGAAGTGACGCCGGGGCTCCACCCCTGAGCGCATTCCGCCGCCCCGGGACCGTCGGGTCCCCGGGGCGGCTTCGCAGTGCCCGGATTGCCGGATATGTACGAAACCTGTAGCGGTTTCTCCCGACTTGTCCCATCGGTTATCCCGCTTATCGCGTTTATCCACATGGTTATCCACACTGGGGAAAAGTCACACGGGCCTGTGGATAACTCGCGCCGGGGGCGCTTTCCACACCCTCGCGCGCCCCTCCCTCGAATGCCGAATACGCACAGCAGGACACGCGTAGAACAGTCGTCCGCACCCGGGCCTCCGCACCGCCTGTGCACAGCCACCCACCCGCTGTGGACAACCGTGCGGAGGCGTCACCCGCCGTAGCTGGCCGTACCCACCAGAACCATCAGCAGGACCAGCCCGGCCACCCCCGCCACCGTGAGCCCCTGCACCGCCGCCCGGTTGGCGCGCGGGGCGTACATCAGGCCCGCCGCGGTCAGCGTCCCCGCGACCAGGCCGCCGAGGTGCGCCCGCCAGTCGATCCCGGGCACCGAGAAGGTGACGATCAGGTTGAACACCAGCAGCGCGGCCACCGGGCCGAGCGGCGCCCGGACCTTGCGGTACATCACCAGGGTCGCGCCGAGCAGGCCGAAGATCGCGCCCGAGGCGCCCAGCGACTTCATCCCGTCGCCGTCCAGCAGGAACGCGAACGCGCTGCCGGCCAGTCCCGAAAGCAGGTAGAGCGTCAGGAAGCGGAGCCGTCCCAGCGCCGACTCCAGCGCGGGGCCCATCACCCAGAGCATCAGCATGTTGGTGGCGATGTGCCAGGGCGCGGTGTGCAGGAAGACCGCAGTCAGCAGCCGGTACCACTGCTCCGGTCCCTCGGCGACGCCGTACGGGAAGCCGGTGTAGCGCGGGTCGAAGCTGACCAGCATGAGGTCGTCGGCCAGCCAGGGCTTGAGGACGTAGGCGGCCAGCACGAAGACCGCCAGGTTGACGCCGATCAGCACCTTGGTGACCAGGGCGCCGTCCCCGGCCGGCTGCCCGCCGAACCGGGTGGTCGCCCGGCGGACCTGACGACCGCCCTCGCTGACGCACTCCGGGCAGTGGAAGCCCACCGACGCGTTCACCATGCACTGCGGGCAGATCGGCCGACCGCAGCGGGAGCAGCCGATGCCGGTCTCCTGCTCGGGGTGCCGGTAGCAGCGGGACAGCCCGCTCGCACCGCCCGGCCCGGGGACCCGGTCGGTCGGCTGCCTCGGCTCGTCCGGGAGCATCGGTTTTCCCCTTCCGCCACGACCTGCCACGACCTGCTGCGACGTACCTCGCCTGCCGCGACGACGCGAACGCGGTCCCGGCGAACGCCGCCGGAACGGCCAGCCTACTGCGGCCATACCCCCCGCCCCACGGCCCCACCCTCCCCCGCGCCCGCGGCTCGCCACCCTTCCCGGGCCCGGAGCCGGCCCTGCGTCCGGCCCCGGCCCCGCGCCCGCGCCCGCGCGCCCGCCGGGCACGCCGCGCGTACGGCCCACTCCGGAGTGCCACCGGCCCGATCAGGATGCATGATCAGCATTCAGGTGGATATGTGCGTAAAAGACGCCACCAGGAGGAGAGACTCGTGACCCGTTTGGACTCAGCTCGTGAGACGGCCGGCAACCTCGCGGACAGCGCCAAGCAGCGCCTGGGCCCCACCCTGGACGCACTGGGCCCGAAGGCCTCCCAGGCCGCCCACAGCGCGCGCGTCCAGTACGACCGGCGCATCGCCCCGCAGATCGGTCACGCCTTCGCCAGCCTGCCGCCGGAGGCCCAGCAGAACACCCTCAAGGCCTTCCACCGGGCCCAGGAGGCCGCCCTGGCCGCCCGCCTGGCCGCCACCAAGGCCGCGGACCAGGCACGCACCACGGTCGGCACCAAGGTCGTCCAGGCGGTCGAGGAGGCCCGCGCCACCGTCACCCCGGTCGCACAGGAGGCACAGACCCGCAGCGCCGCCGCACTGACCGCCCTGCACGGCAACGTCACCTCGGCCGAGATCGGCGACCTCGCGGCCCGGAACCGCAGGAAGGCCCACCGCAGCGGCTGGGCCACCGGTCTGGCGGTCGCGGGCGCCCTGGCGATCGGCAGCGGCATCGTGGCCTGGCAGTGGTGGCGGCACCACAGCAACCCGGAGTGGCTGGTCGAACCGGCGAGCGGGACGTCACCGGCCCCCGCACAGTCCGGCGGCGCCCACGCCTCGGGCAGCGGCCCCACCGACGCGGTGAACGGCTCCAGGGCCGACGCCGCGGGGCCGGGAACCGGCGGCGGGCCCGGGGCCGGCGGCGTCTCCCCCGAACCGGGCCCACCGGTCGGCCGACCCGACAGCTCCGTGCCGTCGAACGGCTCCGACACCGGGTCCGGACCGGACCACGGCCACGACGACGACCGCCCCAAGCCGCACGACCCCCGGAAACCGCACTGAGAACGCAGATCGGCCGCTGACCCGGATTCAGGTCGGCGGCCGATCTGCTGCCCGCACACGGCGGGCGACTGTGGAGCTTAGGAGACTCGAACTCCTGACATCTGCCTTGCAAAGGCAGCGCTCTACCAACTGAGCTAAAGCCCCGGGGCGGCATCGTGCGCACCGCCGGGCACCAGCGTACCCGGTCCCGGCGCGAATCCCATCGCCCTGTCCCGGCACTCCTGCCGTACGGGCGGGGAAAGATCCGGTCGGTCCGGCCGCAGGGCCGGACCGACCGGACCGGGAGGCGCCGTGCGACGCCCCCGAAGATCGTCGATCGTCAGATCGTCGGCGTCCTCAGCGACCGGCCGGGACCGGGTCGGTGGCCTCGGTCCACAGGTCCTGCTCGGCGCGGTCCGCCTGGACCTGACGGTAGACAAAGAAGCCGCCGAGGGCGACCAGGGCGACCAGGAGAAGCTTCTTCACCGCGGGACCTCGTCCTTCTTGCGTTGGCGGACTCAGTAGCCGTGCACCGACCGGGTTCGATCGGGCCGACGAGTCCATGATTCCTTACGAGCACGAAAGGGCGGTCGGGTTGGCAGACTGCCCTTGCGGCCGATGATACACACCGGTGTCCCAATCGTGACCAGCCACCGCTGCTCCAACCGACCCGTCCGGTCGGAGGATTGACGCCACACCTCCTGTCGTACGGTCGGCCCGGCCCCGAACCCCCGCAGAGCCCCCCCTGGAGCCCCCTCGAAGCCGTCACGGTTCCTGCCCACGGGAGGGGGGCACCACGACCGCCACACCGGCCGCCAGATCCACCCTGGTCCGGGGCGGCGCACCCTCGCCCTCCTCGTCGCGCAGCATCAGCGAGCTCTGCCGTTCGTCCAGCTGGTGCTGCTTGCCGGCCGCGAACTGCGCGTGCAGCTGCTCGAAGCCGGTCGCCGAGATCTGCCCCTCCCGACCCGTCCCCCGCCAGGGCACCAGACGCGACTTCCGCGCCTTCAGCGCCAACTGGTCGACGAAGGCCAGCGCCACCAGGGCGCAGACCAGGCCGGGGATGCTCATCGCCCAGAACACCGCCATCACGCCACCGTCCCTCCACCGGGTGCCGCCCGCCGACGGGCGGTCCTCACCCGTACAACCCCCGGACGGCGCCCGCGGTTCCACCTCCGGAGCACGAGAACGCCGAAGGGCCCGGAGCGATGCTCCGGGCCCTTCGCGGTGGTGGGGCTAACAGGACTTGAACCTGTGGCCTCTTCCTTATCAGGGAAGCGCTCTAACCGTCTGAGCTATAGCCCCTTGCCGCACTGAAAGATTAGCGGACCGATCGCCGATCCCCCAAATCCGATTCACCCGGGGCAGCGGCAGGGGCTCCCGGGACGGGCTGGTGGGGGGCGGTACCGGAGGAGCGCAGCCACTCCTCGCGGGTGGCCGCCAGGCCGGCCGAACCGCCGGCGGTCGTGCGGACGGCGAGGATCTGGTTGACGCCGATCCGGTTCTCCTCGAAGGCCAGCGCGGAGGCCGCCATGTACAACCGCCAGACCCGCGCCCGGCCCCGGCCGACCAGCCGGACCGCCTCCGTCCAGTGCGCCTCCAGGTTGGCCACCCACTCACGCAGGGTCAGCCCGTAGTGCTCGCGCAGCGACTCGACGTCGCGCACCTCGAAGCCGGCCTCCTCCAGCAGGGAGACCGTGGGACCGACCGGGGAGAGCTCGCCGTCGGGGAAGACGTAGCGGTCGATGAACGGGCTCGGACGGTACGGCTCGCCGGGGACGTCGGGGCGGCGGGCGATCTGGTGGTTGAGGAGCCGGCCGCCGGGCACCAGCAGCCGGTAGAGGCCCTCGGCGTAGGCGCGGTACTGCGCGGCGCCGACGTGCTCGGCCATCCCGACGCTGGAGATCGCGTCGAACGGGCCGTCCGGGATCTCCCGGTAGTCCTGGAGACGGATCTCCACCCGGTCGGCCAGACCGGCCTCCTCGACCCGCTGCCGGGCCAGCGCGACCTGTTCGGCGGAGATGGAGACGCCGACCGCCGTCACGCCGTAGTGCCGGGCCGCGTGCAGCACCAGCGAGCCCCAGCCGGAGCCGACGTCCAGCAGCCGCATCCCCGGCCGCAGGCCGAGCTTGCGGCAGATGAGGTCCAGCTTCGCCTCCTGGGCCGCCTCCAGGCTCCTGGCGGCGGGCTCCCAGTACGCGCAGGAGTACACCAGCGACGGGCCCAGGACCAGCGCGTAGAAGTCGTTGCCGACGTCGTAGTGGTGGCTGATCGACGCCCGGTCCCGGCTCCGGCTGTGCAGCCGTCCCGCCGGGCGGGCCTCCTCCGGCGGCGGCACGGGGCGGGGCCCCAACGCGCCGGCCCGCAACAGGGCGCCCGCCGCCCGGCGGCCCTTGACGCCCACGACCTCGGCCGGGCCGAACCGCAGCCGGCGGATCTCGGGGCGCTCGACGAAGTGGGCGACGTCGCGCAGCACCTCGTAGAGGTCGGTGCCGGGGGCGACCTCCAGGTCCCCCGAGACGTAGGCGCGGACCAGGCCCAGTTCGCCGGGCTGCCAGAGCAGGTGGCGCAGCGCCCGGCGGTTGCGAAGGACCAGCGTGGGCGCCCCCGGCGGCCCCGCGACGCTGCCGTCCCATGCCTGGATCCGCAGCGGTACCGAGACCCCGAGCAGCCCGTCCAGGGCCTCGACCAGTCGCCGTGCGAGCTCCGCCATCGTGCGCCTCCGTCCTGCCGTACCTGCGCAGCCGTACCGGACCCGGCCGGTGGGACCGGGGAGTCCTGTGGCGGTCGGAACTCGGAACGAGCGCGTCCAGCTAAGCCCACCGCGACGGAGGCCGATTCGGACGGCACGCCGCGGGGACCGGCTGTCACCCGGATGCCGACGGGCCCCGCAGGCTGCAACAGCCTGCGGGGCCCGTTCATTTCCGTCCGCGGACGAAGATCCGTCCGTGCGGAGGCAGCTGACCCGGGATCACTCCCGGAGGGTCAGTCCTCCTCGGCGAGGGTCAGCTCGATGCCGCCGGTGAAGCCGGCCGCCGCGTTGTAGATGAACGCGGAGAGCGTGGACAGTGCGGTCAGCAGCACCACGTCGACCACGGCGATCAGCGAGGTGAAGGTCATCACCTTGCCGAAGCCGACGTAGTCCATCAGGTTCAGGCCGCCGCCGTTGTTCTCCGAGGCCGTGATGTCCTTCAGGGTCTTGGCCAGCGAGTCGAAGACGCCGAGCGAGTCCAGCGTCATCCACAGCACGGCCGCGGCCACGATGATGATGATCCCGACCGCCAGCGACAGCAGGAAGCTGACCTTCATCACCGACCACGGGTCGGCCTTGGTCACGCGCAACCGGGCCTTCCTGGTCCGGCCGCCCAGGCCGCCGACCGGCGCCGCCGCCGGAGCGGCGGGTCGGCGGGGGCCCGCGGCGGGCGTCCCGCCGGGCGGCGTGTTGCCGCCGCCGACCCGGGTGCCCCGGGGCGGGGTCGGCTGCCCCTTGGCGTAGGTGGTCGGCTGCGAGAACCCCGACCCTCCCGCCGGAGCGCCCGGCGGGGGCGGCGGGGCCTGCTGGCCGCCGTAGGTCGCCCCGCCCTGTCCCGCCGCGCCGACCGGGGGCATCAGCGAGGTGGACGCGGAGGGGTGTTCGGCCGGCGGCTGCGGCACCCCGTAGCCCCCGCCGCCCTGTGCTGCGCCCGGACGGCCGCCGGTGGCTCCTCCCGCAGCACCCGTGGCTCCACTCACTGGTCCTCCCGCACTTCCCACCAGGGCGGCGACACCGCCCTGCGTCGTCACTCGTCATCCAGCGCCCGGCGGGATTGCCCGGTACTGGTCGGCCGGCCGGTCCCCACGCGCCGTCTCACGGGCGCGTCGGTACCGGCCGACACGGTACGAGGTCAGGCCTCGGCGGTCTCCCCGCCCGGCGCCGTCTCCGTACCTTCGGCCACCTCGGTGGACTCGATGGCCGCCACCTCGTCCTCCGCCGACTCATCGTCCTCGGCCTCCGCTTCCGCGTTGCGGGCCATGCCCACCACCGCGTCGCGCTTTCCGAGGTTGATCAGTTGGACGCCCATGGTGTCACGTCCGGTTTCACGAACCTCGGAAACCCTTGTGCGGATCACTCCACCGGACAGTGTGATCGCCATGATCTCGTCGCTCTCGTCGACGACCAGCGCGCCGACCAGCGAGCCCCGGCCCTCGACGATCTTCGCCGCCTTGGTGCCGTAGCCGCCACGTCCCTGGACACGGTACTCGTCCACGCCCGTCCGCTTGGCGTACCCGCCGTCGGTGGCGGTGAAGACGTACGTCCCCGGCCGGACCACGTTCATCGAGAGCAGTTCGTCGTCCTCGCGGAAGGCCATGCCCTTGACGCCGGACGTGGCGCGCCCGGTGGACCGGAGCGCGTCGTCGGTCGCGGTGAAGCGGATCGACTGGGCCTTCTTGGAGACCAGCAGCAGGTCGTCCTCGGCGGAGACCAGCTCGGCGCCGATCAGCTCGTCGTCCCGGCCCTCCTCGTCCTGCCGCAGGTTGATCGCGATCAGGCCGCCGGAGCGCGGGGAGTCGTAGTCCTTCAGCAGCGTCTTCTTCACCAGGCCGGCCCGGGTGGCGAGGACCAGGTACGGCTTGTCCTCGTAGGTCCGGACGGCCATCACCTGGGCGATCTGCTCGTCCGGCTGGAAGGCCAGCAGGTTGGCCACGTGCTGGCCGCGGGCGTCGCGCCCGGCGTCCGGCAGCTCGTAGCCCTTGGCGCGGTAGACCCGGCCCTTGTTGGTGAAGAACAGGATCCAGTTGTGGGTCGTCGTCACGAAGAAGTGGTCGACGAGGTCGTCCTGCTTCAGCTGGGCACCGCGGACGCCCTTGCCGCCGCGCTTCTGCGAGCGGTAGAGGTCGGAGCGGGTCCGCTTGACGTAGCCGCCACGGGTGATCGTGACGACGATGTCCTCCTCGGCGATGAGGTCCTCGATGGAGAGGTCGCCGTCGGACGGGATGAGGGTCGAACGCCGCTCGTCGCCGTACTTCTCGACGATCGCGGTGAGCTCCTCCGAGATGATCTCGCGCTGACGGGTCGGCGAGGCCAGGATCGCGTTGTACTCGTCGATCTTGCGCTGCAGCTCGTCGTGCTCGTCCATGATCCGGCGGCGCTCCAGGGCGGCCAGCCGGCGGAGCTGCATCTCCAGGATCGCGTTGGCCTGGAGCTCGTCGATGTCGAGCAGGGCCATCAGACCGCTGCGGGCGGCGTCGGCGCTCTCCGAGGCGCGGATGAGCGCGATCACCTCGTCGATCATGTCCAGGGCCTTGAGCAGGGCGCGCAGGATGTGCGCGCGCTCCTCGGCCTTGCGCAGCCGGAAGGTGGTGCGCCGGACGATGACCTCGACCTGGTGGTTGACCCAGTGCCGGATGAAGGCGTCGAGCGAGAGCGTGCGCGGCACGCCGTCGACCAGGGCCAGCATGTTGGCGCCGAAGTTGGTCTGCAGGTCGGTGTGCTTGTAGAGGTTGTTCAGCACGACCTTGGCGACGGCGTCGCGCTTGAGCACGACCACCAGGCGCTGACCGGTGCGCGAGGAGGACTCGTCGCGGACGTCGGCGATGCCGGCGACCCTGCCGTCCTTGACCAGGTCGGCGATCTTCAGGGCGAGGTTGTCCGGGTTGACCTGGTAGGGCAGCTCGGTGATCACCAGGCACTGGCGGCCCTGGATCTCCTCGACCTCGACCACGGCGCGCATGGTGATCGAGCCGCGACCGGTGCGGTGCGCCTCCTCGATCCCGCGGCGGCCGACGATCAGGGCACCGGTCGGGAAGTCCGGGCCCTTGATCCGCTCCATCAGCGCTTCCAGCAGCTCCTCGTTGGAAGCCTCCGGGTGCTCCAGCGCCCAGAGTGCGCCGGAGGCCACCTCGCGCAGGTTGTGCGGCGGGATGTTGGTGGCCATGCCGACCGCGATGCCGGTGGCACCGTTGACCAGCAGGTTGGGGATGCGCGCGGGCAGGACGGTCGGCTCCTGCGAGCGGCCGTCGTAGTTGGAGGCGAAGTCGACGGTCTCCTCGTCGATGTCGCGCATCATCTCCATGGCCAGCGGCATCATCTTGCACTCGGTGTAGCGCATGGCCGCGGCCGGGTCGTTGCCCGGGGAGCCGAAGTTGCCGTTGCCGTCCACCAGCGGCATCCGCAGCGACCACGGCTGGGCGAGGCGGACCACGGTGTCGTAGATCGAGGTGTCGCCGTGCGGGTGGTAGTTGCCCATGACGTCGCCGACGACGCGGGCGCACTTGTAGTAGCCCTTCTCGGGGCGGTACCCGCCGTCGTACATCGCGTAGAGCACGCGGCGGTGCACCGGCTTGAGGCCGTCGCGCACCTCGGGCAGCGCTCGGCTCACGATGACGCTCATCGCGTAGTCGAGGTACGAGCGCTGCATCTCGGTCTCGAGCTCGACCGGCTCGATCCGCAGGGTGATCGCGGAGGCGACCTCGGGGGTCTCGGGCTGCTCGCCTTCGGGACGGTTGTCGTCGACCACTGGTGGTCAGTTTCCTTTCACGCGGACTGGATACGTGCGGGGCCTGGGTGCAGGCGTCACACGTCCAGGAAGCGGACGTCCTTGGCGTTGCGCTGGATGAAGGAGCGGCGGGCCTCGACGTCCTCGCCCATCAGGACGGAGAACAACTCGTCGGCGCGGGCGGCGTCCTCCAGGGTGACCTGGAGGAGCAGGCGGTGGGCCTGGTCCATGGTGGTGATCCGGAGCTCCTCGGCGTTCATCTCGCCGAGACCCTTGAACCGCTGGATCGCGTCGTCCTTCGGCAGGCGGCGGCCGGCGGCCACGCCCGCCGCGATCACGGCGTCGCGCTCGCGGTCGGAGTAGACGTACTCGAAGTCGTCCTTGCCCCACTTGATCTTGTACAGCGGGGGCATCGCCAGGTACACGTAGCCGGACTCGACCAGCGGCCGCATGAAGCGGAACAGCAGGGTGAGCAGCAGCGTCCGGATGTGCTGACCGTCGACGTCGGCGTCCGCCATCAGAACGATCTTGTGGTACCGGAGCTTGGACTCGTCGTAGTCCTCCTGGATGCCGCAGCCGAAGGCCGAGATCAGCGCCTGGACCTCGGTGTTCTGCAGCACCTTGTCGATCCGGGCCTTCTCGACGTTCAGGATCTTGCCGCGGATCGGCAGGATGGCCTGGATCCGCGGGTCGCGGCCCTGCTTGGCCGAGCCGCCGGCGGAGTCACCCTCGACGATGAAGATCTCGCACTCGGACGGGTCCTTGGACTGGCAGTCGCTCAGCTTGCCGGGCAGCGAGGCGGACTCCAGCAGGCCCTTGCGGCGCGTGAGGTCGCGCGCCTTGCGGGCGGCGACGCGCGCGGTGGCGGCCTGGATGGACTTGCGGATGATGTCCGAAGCCTCGTTGGGGTTGCGGTCCAGCCAGTCGTTGAGGTGCTCGTGGACCACCTTCTGGACGAAGGTCTTCGCCTCGGTGTTGCCCAGCTTGTCCTTGGTCTGGCCCTCGAACTGCGGCTCGCCGAGCTTGACCGAGATGATCGCGGTCAGGCCCTCGCGGATGTCCTCGCCGGAGAGGTTGTCGTCCTTCTCCCGGAGCAGCTTCTTGTCCCGCGCGTAGCGGTTGACCAGACCGGTCAGCGCCGCGCGGAAGCCCTCCTCGTGGGTGCCGCCGCCGTGGGTGTGGATGGTGTTGGCGAAGGAGTAGACCCCCTCGGTGTACGAGGAGTTCCACTGCATGGCGATCTCCACCGAGATCGTCTTGTCCTTGTCCTCCGCCTCGAAGTCGATCACCGAGGGGTGGATCACGTCGCCCTTGCGGGAGTTGAGGTGGGCGACGAAGTCGGCGATGCCGCCGTCGTACTTGTAGGTGACGGAGAGCGGCTTGCCCTCCTCGTCGACGTGCTCGGGGCGCTCGTCGGTGAGCGAGATGGTCAGGCCCTTGTTGAGGAACGCCATCTCCTGGAAGCGCCGGGAGAGCGTCTCGAAGGAGTAGACCGTGGTCTCGAAGATGTCCGGGTCGGCCCAGAAGGTGACCGTCGTGCCGGTCCGGTCGGTGGCCTCGCCCTTGACCAGCGCCGCGGTCGGGGCGCCCATCTTGTAGTCCTGGGTCCAGCGGTGGCCGTCCCGGTCGATCTCCACCGCGAGCCGGGTGGAGAGCGCGTTCACCACGGAGACGCCGACGCCGTGCAGACCGCCGGAGACCGCGTAGCCGCCGCCGCCGAACTTGCCGCCCGCGTGCAGGACGGTGAGCACGACCTCGACGGCCGGCTTCTCCTGCCCGGGGACGATGTCCACCGGGATACCCCGGCCGTTGTCGACCACCCGGACCGCGCCGTCGGCGAGGAGCATGACGTCGATGGTGTCCGCGTACCCGGCCATCGCCTCGTCGACGGAGTTGTCCACGACCTCCTGCACCAGGTGGTGCAGGCCGCGCTCACCGGTCGAGCCGATGTACATGCCGGGACGCTTGCGGACGGCGTCGAGGCCCTCCAGCACCTGGATGTTGCTGCCGGTGTAGGAAGCCTGGTCGGTCTGGTCTGGGGTCTGGCTGGGGTTGCCGGAATCGGCCACGAAGCGCCCTCTCTGGCACAGCTCGGGCCGCATCCCCACCCCGTGCGGGCGGGCGTGCGACCACGGCGTTTCGACTCGGTTGCCACTAGCAACAGTGTTTGGCTCTCAGTCTACCGGTACGACTGACAGAGATGGGCGTTTGGCAGCCTCTGAGGGCAGATACGCCGCCCTGAATCCCCTCTGCACATGTCCCGATACTCGCCCCGGGGGCTGAGAGCGCCTGGAAGGGCCGTCAGGGGTTCCGGAAGATCCGAGTCCGCTCGGCCCCGGGCCGGCCGGGGTCAGCCCCAGGTGTCGCCCGGTCCCTTGCTGCCCGGAGCGCGCAGCCGGCCGTAACCGCGGACCGGGGCGGCCGGACCCAGCACCTTGATGGTCCGGACCGTACCGTGACCCAGCTCGTGATTCAGACGGGCCACCAACTGCCTTGCCAACCAGCGGAGTTGGGTCGCCCATGCGGTGGAGTCGCACTGCACGGTGAGAACCGCGGCCTCGTCGTCGTAGGACGTGGGGGTGCAGTGCGCGGCGATGTCCGGGCCGACGATCTGCGGCCACCGGCCCATCACGCCGCCGACGGCCGCCGAGGACTCCCAGCCGCGCTCGGTCAGCAGCCGGTTCAGCGCCGCCCCCAGCGGCACCGGGTCACGGCCGTCCGAGCGGGCCCCGCTGCGCAGACCGTGCCGCTTCGCCTCGCGCTTCTCGCGGACCTGCTCGCCGCGCTGGCGGGCCTGCGCCCGGGCCGCCCGCAGCGCCGACCGGGCCAGATCGGCGCCGGTCAGCTCGGCGCCGCCCTGCTGCGGGGAGTCCTGCGCCGGCTCGCTCACGGCGATCTCCTATCCCCAGCCTGTGGACAACGGTCAGCCGTCCAGCGTACGGGAGCGGGAGGGGTCCTCGGGGCGCCCCCGACCGCTGCGGGTGGGGGGATCGGGTGGGGAAACGGTGCCGGAGCTCAGCCGGTGACGCGCTGGACCGCTCCGTCGGCGACCGAGAACCGGACCCCGGCCAGCGCCTTCGGCACGTCCTCGGCGACGGCGGCGGTGACGAGCACCTGCTCGCCGCCGGCCACCAGTTCGGCCAGCCGGTCGCGGCGGGAGGCGTCCAGCTCGGCGAAGACGTCGTCCAGGACGAGCACCGGCTCACCGCCGTCGGCGCGCAGCAGTTCGTACGAGGCCAGCCGGAGCGCCAGCGCGAACGACCAGGACTCGCCGTGGCTGGCGTAGCCCTTGGCGGGCAGCGGACCGAGTCTGAGCACCAGCTCGTCGCGGTGCGGGCCGACCAGGGTGATCCCCCGCTCGACCTCCTGCTTGCGGACCGTCCGCAGGGCCTGGAGCAGCTGTTCCTCGGCCTGCTCGCGACTGCCGGGCAGTTCGCCCTCGAAGGAGCTGCGGTACTCCAGGACCGTCTCGCCGCCACCCGGTGCCAGCTGCCCGTAGGCGGCCGTGACCAGCGGCTGGAGGGCGGCCACCAGTTGGATCCGGAAGGCGGTCAGCTCGGCGCCGGACCGGGCCAGGTGACCGTCCCAGACCTCCAGGGTGGAGAGGTCGGCGCCCTTGCCGCCGCCGGCCCGGCGGGCCATCGCGGCGGTCTTCAGCAGGGCGTTGCGTTGCTTGAGCACCCGCTCGTAGTCCTGCCGGACGCCGGCCAGCCGGGGAGCGCGGGCGGTCAGCAGCTCGTCCAGGAACCGCCGTCGCTCGCCGGGGTCGCCCTTCACCAGCGCGAGGTCCTCGGGGGCGAAGAGCACGGTGCGCAGCAGGCCCAGCACGTCGCGCGGCCGGACGTTGTCCGAGCGGTTGATCCGGGCCCGGTTGGCCTTGCCGGGGGTGATCTCCAGCTCGACCAGGGTGGTGCGGGTGCCGGCGACCACGGAGGCGCGCACCACCGCCCGCTCGGCGCCCAGCCGGATCAGCGGGGCGTCGGTGGCGACGCGGTGGCTGCCGAGGGTGGCGAGGTAGCCGACCGCCTCGACCAGGTTGGTCTTGCCCTGGCCGTTGGGACCCACGAACGCCGTCACGCCCGGGTCGAGGGAGACCTCGGCCCGGGCGTAGGAACGGAAGTCGGCGAGCGACAGATGCGCGACGTGCATGACTGTGGACTGCGCTCGCCTTCTGTGGAGAACCCGGTGGGACTACCCGGGTGGGGACTGCGGGACTACTTGGACTCCACCGCGTGGCCGCCGAACTGGTTGCGCAGCGCGGCGATCATCTTCATCTGCGGCGAGTCGTCCTGGCGGGAGGCGAAGCGGGCGAACAGCGACGCGGTGATGGCCGGCAGCGGCACGGCGTGGTCGATCGCCGCCTCGACGGTCCAGCGGCCCTCGCCGGAGTCGGCGGCCCAGCCCTTGAGCTTGGCCAGGTGCTCGTCGTCGTCGAGGGCGCGGACGGCCAGGTCCAGCAGCCAGGAGCGGATCACGGTGCCCTCCTGCCAGCTGCGGAAGACCTCGCGGACGTCGGTGACCTCGGGGGCCGCCTCCAGCAGCTCCCAGCCCTCGGCGAAGGCCTGCATCATCGCGTACTCGATGCCGTTGTGGACCATCTTGGCGAAGTGGCCGGCGCCGACCGCACCCGCGTGCACGGAGCCGAAGTCGCCCTCGGGCTTGAGCGCGTCGAAGACGGGCTGAACCTTCGCGACGTGCTCGGCCCGGCCGCCGTACATCAGCGCGTAGCCGTTCTCCAGGCCCCAGACGCCGCCGGAGACGCCGCAGTCGACGAAGCCGATCTCCTTGGCGGCGAGCGCCTCGGCGTGCTTGACGTCGTCGGTCCAACGGGAGTTCCCGCCGTCCACCACCACGTCGCCGGGGGAGAGCAGCTCGGCCAGCTCGTCCACGGTGGCCTGGGTCGCGGCACCCGCCGGGACCATGACCCAGACGACGCGCGGGGCCTGGAGCTTGGAGACCAGCTCCTGAAGGCTCTCGACGTCGGAGATGTCGGGGTTGCGGTCGTAGCCGATGACGGTGTGGCCGGCGCGGCGGATCCGCTCGCGCATGTTGCCGCCCATCTTGCCGAGACCGATGAGGCCGAGCTCCATGACCTAATCCTTACCTGTGGTGACGTCCCTGCGGGCGGCGCCGTTGCCGCGCCTCCCCGAGCCTACGTGCTGAAGCGCAGAGGCCTCCCCGCGGTCGGGCCGACCGGGGGAGACTTCCACAGGTTTGTTCACAGGGCTGTGGGTGACGGCCCCGCGCCCGCCGGCGTCAGCCGGAGAGGCGGACCGGCATGATCAGGTACTGGTAGGCCTCGTCCGCCTCGGCGTCCACCGAGGCCTTGCCGCTGAGCAGCGCGGGCTTGGTCGGGGTGGTGAAGCTCAGCTGGGCGTAGGCGGAGTCGATGGCCTTGAGGCCCTCCTCCAGGTAGCCCGGGTTGAAGGCGATCGAGATGGCGTCGCCCTCCAGGGAAGCGTCGATCCGCTCGGTGGCCTGCGCGTCGTCGCCCGAGCCGGCCTCCAGCGTGAGCACGCCCTCCTCGAAGTTCAGCCGGACCGGGGTATTGCGCTCGGCGACCAGCGAGACGCGCTTGAGCGCCTCCAGGAAGGGCTGCGTCTGGATCGCCGCGATCGCGTTGAACTCGGTCGGGAAGAGGCTGCGGTACTTCGGGAACTCGCCCTCCAGCAGGCGGGTCGTGGTCCGCCGGCCGGCACCTTCGAAGCCGATCAGACCCTCGCCGGCGCCGCCGGAGGAGAGGGCGATCGAGACGGTGTCGCCGCTGCCCAGGGACTTGGCGATGTCCTGCAGGGTCTTCGCCGGCACCAGGGCGACCGCGGAGATGTCGGACTGCTCGGGCTTCCACAGCAGCTCGCGGACGGCGAAGCGGTAGCGGTCGGTGGCGGCCAGGGTGATCCGGTCGCCCTCGATCTCGACCCGTACACCGGTGAGCACCGGCAGGGTGTCGTCGCGGCCCGCGGCCACGGCGGCCTGGCTGACCGCGGAGGCGAAGACGTCGCCGGAGACGGTGCCGGTCGCGGTCGGCATCTGGGGCAGGGCGGGGTACTCGTCCACCGGGAGGGTGGGCAGGGTGAACCGCGAGCTGCCGCAGACCACGCTGACCCGCTGGCCGTCGGTGGAGAACTCCACGGGCCTGTTGGGCAGGTTCCGCGAGATGTCGTTCAGCAGCCGACCGGAGACCAGCACGGTGCCGGCCTCCTCGATGTCGGCCTCCAGCCCGACCCGGGCCGAGACCTCGTAGTCGAAGCCGGACAGGGCCAGGCTGCCGTCCTGTGCCGTCAGCAGCAGGCCCGCCAGCACCGGCACCGGCGGCCGTGCCGGGAGGCTGCGGGCCGCCCAGGCCACCGCCTCCGCGAGGACGTCACGCTCCACCCGGAACTTCACCGGTAACCGCCTCCTGGATCGAGCGCTCCCGCTCGCACGTCTGGTTCTTCTGATCTTGGTCTTCGGTCCGCCTGGCCGCCGAGCTCTGCCGCTCCGTGTCCAGTCGCCGAGGACAGTCTGACGTACTCCACCGACAGACGGGGCAGACGGGCGGAAGCAAGTCGAACGGATGTCGGTGAGCGGTTGTCCACAGATTTCGGCCCCACCCACTTTTGAGCTCATCGAACGGTCTATAGGTGTAGTGGTAGTAGTAGGGCCTGTGGAAACCGTGGATAACCCTGTTTGCGCAGGTCAGACCAGGTTTTTTGTCCACAGGGGGTGTGGACCGGGCCTGTGGACGAGCAGGCCCCGCTGTGGACGGCGGAGCGTTACCCACAGGGCACGCTGAGTATCCACAGGTTATCCCCAGCTCCGTCCCCAGATCCGGGCCTGGTTATCCACGGGCCCCGGTCAACATTTCGTGACGCCTTTCACACCTGGGAGTGAACTGCTGCGGAAGGTTGTCGAACTGTGGACACGCCTGTGGACAACCTGGGGATAACCGGGGCTCTCCTGGGGACAACCGGTGGACAACCCGGATGGCCTACTGACGGGCCGACAATTGTCCACAGGCTGTGGATAACGGTTGTGCACAAGTCCACAGGCACCTGACCTGCGCGGAAAAGCGTAGCGGTGGCGGGCCTGTGGAGGAATTCTGGATAACTCACGGCTTCCGGGCCTGTGGACGACGGGAACCCGGTCCGGCCTGTGGATTCCGGCCCTGCGCGCCCGGGGTGTTCGAATCCCTGGTCAGATGTTCGGCGCGGGCTGTGGACTGGCGGTGCATCCGTCGCAGGACATGCCTGCCCCGTCGGAGGCCCGCGCACACCTCGAACATGCCGAAAGGGCGTCAGGATCGCTCCTGACGCCCTTTCCGGCCACCTGCGGCCGTCACTGCCACCTGTCGGCCCGCCCCGGCGGACGGGCCCGTGCGGCGGCTCCGCTAGCTCTTGATGCGGTTGGTGAGTTCGGTGACCTGGTTGTAGATCGAGCGCCGCTCGGCCATCAGCGACCGGATCTTCCGGTCGGCGTGCATCACCGTGGTGTGGTCGCGGCCGCCGAACTGCGCGCCGATCTTCGGCAGCGAGAGGTCGGTGAGCTCCCGGCACAGGTACATCGCGATCTGACGGGCCGTCACCAGTACGCGGCTGCGGGAGGATCCGCAGAGGTCGTCCACACCCAGCCCGAAGTAGGCGGCGGTCTGCTGCATGATGACCTGCGCGGTGATCTCCGGCCCCGCGTCCTCGTCGCCGCCCGGGATCAGGTCCTTGAGGACGATGCCGGCCAGCTCCAGGTCGACCGGCGCCCGGTTGAGGTTGGCGAAGGCGGTGACCCGGATCAGCGCGCCCTCCAACTCCCGGATGTTCCGGGTGATCCGGGACGCGATGAACTCCAACACGTCCGCGGGGGCGTTCAGTTGCTCCTGGATCGCCTTCTTGCGCAGGATCGCGATGCGGGTCTCCAGCTCCGGCGGGGTGACGTCGGTGATCAGCCCCCACTCGAAGCGGTTGCGGAGCCGGTCCTCCAGCGTGGTCAGCAACTTGGGCGGCCGGTCGGAGGAGAGGACGATCTGCTTGTTGGCGTTGTGCAGGGTGTTGAAGGTGTGGAAGAACTCCTCCTGCGTGGACTCCTTGCTCGCCAGGAACTGCACGTCGTCCACGAGCAGGATGTCCATGTCCCGGTACCGCTTGCGGAAGGTGTCCGCCTTGCCGTCCCGGATCGAGTTGATGAACTCGTTGGTGAACTCCTCCGAGGACACGTAGCGCACCCGGGTGCCCGGGAAGAGGCTGCGGGAGTAGTGCCCGATGGCGTGCAGCAGGTGGGTCTTGCCCAGTCCGGACTCGCCGTAGATGAAGAGCGGGTTGTACGCCTTGGCCGGAGCCTCGGCGACGGCCACCGCGGCCGCGTGCGCGAACCGGTTGCTCGCGCCGATGACGAAGGTGTCGAAGAGGTACTTGGGGTTCAGCCGGGCGGCCGGCTCGTCCTTGCGGGAGCCACCGGCCGGGGGACCGCCGGGCGGGGCCGGCACCCCGGGCACCGCCTGGCGGTCGGTGGCGCGCTCGGCGCCGCGGTCGGTCGGGGCCTTCTCCGCCGAGCGTCCGCCGGGCGGCCGGCCCGTGGGGGCGCGGCGGCCGGAGCCGGTCCGCGGGTGCTCGCCGGGGCCGGGGCCGTACGCGCCGCCGAACAGGTCGCCCTGCGTGGTCGAGGGCGGCCCGGGCACGGCGGGGCGGGGCGAGGGGCGCTGGGACTCCGCCTGGCGGTAGTCGTCCCGGTAGTCCTCGCGGTACTCCGGGGACGGCTCGGGGTAGCCGGAGCGCCCCTGGTCCTCGTCCCAGTCCTGCTGCCGGGACGGCACGCCGTACCCGCCCCCGGCCCCGCCGCCGTACGAGGGCGCCGGGTGCTCGGGGTAGCCGCCGCCGTACTGGTCGTGGCCGTACTGGTCGCGGCCGTGGTCCGACTCGTAGGGGCGCTCGTACACGGGCCGTCCGTAGTCGGCGCCGCCGGTCTGCGGGGGGTACGGCTCGGAGGCTGGCGGCTCGGCCGGCACGGGGAAGGGGGCCACGGCGTTGGCGTCGACCATCACGGCGATCCGGACCGGACGGCTGAGCTCGCGGCTGAGAGCCTCGGTCAGCTGCGGGAGCAGCCGACCCTCCAGCACCTGCTTGGCCCGCTCGTTGGGGGTCGCCAGCAGGGCGGTGTCGTGCATCATCCACATCGGTTGGGTGCGCTGCACCCACTGCTTGTCCATCTCCCCGACGTCCGGGTCGCCGACCAGCCGCTCGACGACCCTTGCCCAGACAGGGACGAGGTCGCTGTTGACATCAGCCACTGGTGCACGCTTTCTCGGTTCCCCGCGGCTCCAGCAGGGGTGGTGGATCAAGGATCTGTGGATCGTGGTCCGTTACCGAAGAACAAACCAGACAAGTCCTGCAACGGTAGTCAGCGAACAGAGCCGGATCAAGTCGTTGTCCACAGGCTGTGGGCAAAGGGCGGGGCGGACGCCCCGGGAGGGGCGCGGACAAGCGGCTGGTTTGACCCTCGTGCCCCGTCCCGCGTACCGTAACCAGGTCGAGTTGTCGATGGCCGCTGCCGCATGTCCGCGGGTCCACCCGCTCCATAAGGCGCGCAGCACGGGCGCCGTGGATTGCCCAGAACCCCAGCCGAACTGGGGTGATGGGCCGGATTTCCGAATCAGGGGAGATCACGCGGACGCACGGTGACGGCCAAGCGATCTACCCGTCATCCTACGATTCACCTCAGGAGCCCCCGAGTGAGCAAGCGCACCTTCCAGCCGAACAACCGTCGTCGCGCCAAGACCCACGGCTTCCGGCTGCGTATGCGTACCCGCGCCGGCCGCGCCATCCTGGCTGCCCGCCGTGGCAAGGGCCGCACCAGCCTGTCCGCCTGATCCGCACCAGAGTCTGTTGTGCTGCCCTCCGAGAATCGGCTGCGGCGGCGCCAGGACTTCGCGACCGCAGTCAAACGCGGTCGCCGGGCCGGTAGGCCCCTACTGGTCGTCCATCTCGCCAGAGAGGACGCCCAGGGGGGCCGGACCGACCGGGCCAGCGACTCCCACCCGCACGTCGCCGAGGGGACCCCTTCGGCGCGTGCGGGTTTCGTCGTGAGCAAGGCCGTTGGCCCGGCGGTCATCCGCAACCTGGTCAAGCGCCGGCTGCGCCACCTTGTGCGTGATCGTCTGTCCCGGCTGCCCGCCGGTAGCCTGATAGTGGTGCGTGCGCTGCCCCAAGCCGCGTCCGCCTCGTACCAGGAGCTCGAACGCGACCTGGACGCGGCGCTCAAACGGCTGCTCAAGGCCGAGCACGCCGTTGCGGCGCCGACGGGAGCAGGGCGATGAAGTACCTGCTGATGGGTTTGATCAGGGTCTACCAGTGGACCATCAGCCCACTGCTCGGTCCGGTCTGCCGCTACTACCCCTCCTGCTCGCACTACGGCTACGAGGCCGTGAAGGTGCACGGGGCGGTGAAGGGCGGCGGCCTGACCGCGTGGCGCATCCTGCGTTGCAATCCGTGGACGCCCGGTGGGGTCGACCATGTTCCGCCGCGCAGGCACCCGGTATGGCACCGCCGGTTGCGCGACCTGCTGAAGAGCCGGTCCGCCGCAGACCAGCCGGTGATCATGCCCCCCGCCGGTCCGGACCCAGAGGGCCCGGCGACCATTGGCCCCGTGGGGCCAATCCCAATGTCCAAGGAGCCTGACCGGTGACCTTCTCCTTCCTCAACCCCCTGTACACAGCGGTGTCCTGGATCATCGTCCAGTTCCACTCGCTGTACAGCCACGTTTTCGATCCGAACGGTGGCTGGGCCTGGGGTCTGGCCATCGCCTCGATGGTGGTCGTCATCCGGATCTGCCTGATCCCGCTCTTCGTGAAGCAGATCAAGGCGACCCGGGCCATGCAGGCGATCCAGCCGAAGATGAAGGCCATCCAGGAGCGGTACAAGAACGACCGCCAGCGCCAGTCCGAAGAGATGATGAAGCTGTACAAGGAGGCGGGTACCAACCCGTTCTCCAGCTGCCTTCCCATCCTCGTGCAGGCGCCGTTCTTCACCGCGCTCTACGGCGTGCTCGCCAAGGTCGCCGACGGCAAGCCGATCGGGGTCATCGACGGCACCCTGCTCGACAGCGCCCAGCAGGCCCACATCTTCGGTGCCCCGCTCTCGGCGACCTTCGTGGGCAGCCCCGAGGTCAGCGTCAAGATCGTCGTCGCAGTGATGATCATCCTGATGTCGCTGTCGCAGTTCGTCACCCAGCGCCAGCTGATGACGAAGAACATGGACCTCACGGTCAAGACGCCGTTCATGCAGCAGCAGAAGATGCTGATGTACGTCTTCCCGATCATGTTCGCCGTGATGGGCATCAACTTCCCCGTCGGTGTGCTCGTCTACTGGCTGACCACCAACGTCTGGTCGATGGGCCAGCAGCTGATCGTCATCCGGAACAACCCGACGCCGGGCAGCAAGGCCTGGGACGAGCGCCAGGACCGCCTCAAGAAGGCGGGCCGGCTGAACCCGGACGGCTCGGTCATCACCGGTCCGCTGTGGGGCCTCCTGCCGGCCAAGAAGTCCGCCGCGACCGCCGACGCCGTGGTCGAGGAGTCGGTGCAGGTACGCCGCCAGCAGCCGCGGAAGCAGACCAAGTCGCAGCGCCAGCACGGTGCCCCGACGACCAGCCTCACCAAGGACGCCCCCGCGGAGACGCCGGCGCAGGAGCCCTCGGACGCCGCCCCGGCGGACACGCCGCCGGCCGCTGCCAAGCAGACCGCGGCCCGGCCCGCCGGCGCCAGGTCGGGCCCCGCCCGGCAGCAGCCGAAGCGCGGCGGCGGCGGGCAGCGGCCGAAGAAGAAGTCCTGACCCGTCCGGCCCCGGCCTGTTCCAGCGGCCCCCCGAACCTCGTTACCGGCCCACCACCCGGGCCCATCTCCGAAGGAGTCCATCAGTGACGGAAGGCACCACCTCCGCCGTCGAGGCCGAGGCCGTCGCCAGCACCGACGAGAACGTCGTCGCCCGGCTGGAGCAGGAGGGCGACATCGCGGCGGACTACCTGGAGGGTCTGCTCGACATCGCCGACCTCGACGGTGACATCGACATGGACGTCGAGGGCGATCGCGCCCTGGTCTCCATCGTCGGCGAAGGCAACGACCGTTCCCTGCAGCGTCTGGTCGGCCAGGACGGCGAGGTGCTGGAGGCACTGCAGGAGCTGACCCGGTTGGCCGTCCACCGGGAGACCGGCGAGCGCAGCCGCCTGATGCTGGACATTGCCGGGTTCCGGGCCCGCAAGCGCGAGGAGCTGGCCGAGCTCGGGGCCAAGGCCGCGGAGCAGGTGAAGGGCTCGGGGGAGCAGGTCAAGCTGCGTCCCATGACGCCGTTCGAGCGCAAGGTCGTCCACGACGCGGTCGCCGCGGCAGGTCTGCGCAGCGAGTCCGAGGGCGAGGAGCCCCAGCGGTGCGTGGTCGTGCTGCCGGTCTGACCGGCAGGTCGACGACCGGCTGCCTCGGCGGCCGGCACGCTTCAGAGGACTCGACCCCGTCCGCCGTGCGCGGACGGGGTCGTCGTCCCTTCGCGGGGCGTTGGTCCGGCGAAAGATGTTTCACGTGAAACGGTGTGCGGAGAGCGGGTCGGTGGATCCGGGGAGCGGAGAGGTCGAGATGGACACGGAGAGCGCGGCTGCCGGCGGGCCGGAGACGGGTGCCGGAGTGCCGGGTGCCGAGGGCACGGCCGCCGGGGATCGTCCGGCCCCCGCGGCGCCGCCCGCGCCGCCGGCCGTGGCCCGGGAGGTCTTCGGCGAGCGGTACGACGCCGCGGTCCGCTACACCGAGCTGCTGGCCAGTGCGGGCGTCACCCGTGGGCTGATCGGCCCGCGGGAGGTGCCCCGGCTCTGGGACCGCCACGTACTGAACTGCGCCGTCCTCGCCGAGCTGCTGCCGGGCGGGACGACGCTCTGCGACGTCGGCTCCGGCGCCGGCCTGCCGGGCATCCCGGTGGCGCTCGCCCGTCCGGACGTCTCGGTGACGCTGCTGGAGCCGCTGCTGCGCCGGACCACCTTCCTGGAGGAGGTCGTCCGTGAGCTCGGCCTGGAGAACGTCACGGTGCTGCGCGGCAGGGCCGAGGAGATGGTCGGCAAGCTCGCGGTGGACGTGGTGACCGCCCGGGCGGTCGCTCCGCTGGAGCGGCTGGCGGGCTGGGGCCTGCCGCTGCTCCGCCCGCACGGCCAGATGCTTGCGCTCAAGGGCGACAGCGCCGAGCAGGAGCTGGCGGACTCGCGGGCCGGCCTGGCCAAGCTGGGCGCGGTCGAGTGGTCGGTGATCTCGGTCGGTGAGGGCACCCTGGAGACCTCGACCCGGGTGGTCCAGGTCAAGGCGGGGGAGAGCCCCGGTGGCGTGCGGGCGGCGACCCGTCGGGCCAAGGCGGCGGCCAGGGCCGGCCGTGCCGGCGCCGGTGCGGCGCGTACCGGTGAGCGGCCCCGGGGCGGTCGGCGCCGGAGCCGCTGACCCCGGAGTGACGCTCGACACGGGCGGGTGGCCATCGGCCGCCCGCCCGTTCGGCTTCCCGGTGACGGCCGGGCGGCCGACAGGAGACTGCCGGAACACCGGAGTGTCGCACCGTCAGAAATCCGACATTGCGGGCATGGTGTTTCACGTGAAACGTCGCTCTCTCCTCTCGGGAATCCTCTCTCGCAGCCGGGCGGCGACTGTTGCCGCTCCGGTTTCACGTGAAACACTGACCCCCATGCAGGACTCGGAGACCATCGACCAGATCGATGACACGCCCATCGCGCGTGCTGCCCAGGCTGCGGTCCAGGCCATCGGCCGGGCGGGGGAGGGTCTGCCCAGGCCCGCCGCCACCCGGGTGATGGTGGTGGCCAACCAGAAGGGCGGGGTCGGCAAGACCACGACCACGGTCAACCTCGCCGCCGCACTGGCCATGCACGGCCTGCGCGTCCTGGTCGTCGACCTCGACCCGCAGGGCAACGCCTCCACGGCGCTCGGCATCGACCACCACGCCGAGGTGCCGTCGATCTACGACGTCCTGGTGGAGGGCAAGCCGCTGGCCGACGTGGTGCAGCCGGTGGTCGACGTGGAGGGGCTGTTCTGCGTCCCCGCCACCATCGACCTCGCCGGTGCGGAGATCGAGTTGGTCTCGCTGGTGGCCCGCGAGAGCCGGCTCCAGCGCGCCATCGCCGCGTACGAGCAGCCGCTGGACTACATCCTGATCGACTGCCCGCCCTCGCTGGGCCTGCTGACGGTCAACGCCATGGTGGCCGGCCAGGAGGTGCTGATCCCGATCCAGTGCGAGTACTACGCGCTGGAGGGCCTCGGCCAGCTGCTGCGCAACGTCGAGCTGGTCCGGGCGCACCTCAACCCGGTGCTGCACGTCTCCACCATCCTGCTCACCATGTACGACGCCCGGACCAGGCTGGCCGCCCAGGTGGCCGAGGAGGTCCGGACGCACTTCCCGCAGGAGGTGCTGCACACCGCCATCCCGCGCTCGGTTCGTGTCTCGGAGGCGCCCAGCTACGGTCAGACGGTGCTCACCTACGATCCGGGCTCCACCGGCGCGCTCTCCTACCTGGAGGCGGCCCGGGAGCTCGCGCTGCGGGCGGTGTCCGCAGCGGGCAACGGCTCGTTGGTGGGGCAGCAGCGGGACCGCGAGCAGCACACCCGACCGGGGCAGGATGCCCCGATGGCACAGCACGGCACGACGGAGGGCAATCGGTGAGTGGTCGCAGGGGTCTGGGACGAGGGCTTGAGGCGCTGATCCGCACCGCCGCGCCGGCGGACGGTGGGGCGGCGCAGCCCGGGGCGATCCCGCCCGCACCGGCCCCGGTGGCGGCCTCCGGGGCCGCCACGCCGGCCGCGGTGCCGGTCCTGCCGACCAGCCGTGGCACGGTGGCGGCCAAGGCGGCGGTGGAGAGCCGGCGCGAGCTGGCCGACGGGGAGCGCGCCGACGCCGCTGCCGGGCCGGCCCAGCCGGTCGGCGCCTACTTCGCCGAGCTGCCGCTGGACGCGATCACCCGCAACCCGCGCCAGCCGCGCGAGGTCTTCGACGAGGACAAGCTGGCCGAGCTGATCACCTCCATCAAGGAGGTGGGCCTGCTCCAGCCGGTCGTGGTGCGGCAGGTGTCGCCCGAGCGCTTCGAGCTCATCATGGGCGAGCGGCGCTGGCGGGCCTCCCGGGAGGCCGGGCTGGAGCTGATCCCGGCGATCGTCCGGGCCACCGAGGACGACAAGCTGCTGCTGGACGCGCTGCTGGAGAACCTCCACCGGGCGGAGCTGAACGCGCTGGAGGAGGCCGCGGCCTACGACCAGCTGCTGCGGGACTTCTCCTGCACCCACGACGAGCTGGCGGACCGGATCGGTCGCTCGCGCTCGCACGTCTCCAACACGCTGCGGCTGCTGAAGCTCTCGCCGGGAGTCCAGCGGAGGGTGGCGGCCGGGACGCTGACGGCCGGGCACGCCCGCGCGCTGCTCGGCGTGGCGGATCCCGAGCAGCAGGAGGAGCTGGCCAGGCGGATCATCGCGGAGGGGCTCTCGGTGCGGACCACCGAGGAACTCGTCGTGCTGATGAGCGGGCAGGAGCCGAGGCCCAAGCGCTCGGCCGGGCCCAAGGCGGGCAAGTTGCTCTCACCGGCCTTCAACGACCTGGCGAGCCGGCTCTCCGACCGGTTCGACACCCGGGTCAAGGTCGAGGTCTCGCAGCGCGGCGGAAAGCTGGGCAAGGGCAAGGTCGTCCTGGAGTTCGGCTCGGTGGAGGACCTGAACCGAATCCTGGACAGCCTGGCACCGGGCGAGGACGGCTTGCGACTCTCGCAGGGCTGAGCCGCACCGAACCGGCACACGATGGGTGCATGGTTCACGTGAGCGCTGTTTCACGTGAAACATGCACCCATCGGCGTTCGGGGGAATGCTCGACTGTGGAGTGGACGAGGAGGTGCGGGGCATGGGACGCCGGATCGTTCCGCTGACACTGGACAACCTCGCGGACCTGCCGACGACCTGCCGGTCCTGCGTGTTCTGGGAGCTGGACCCGGTCAGTGGGCGGGCGGCGGTCGAGTCCGGCAAGCCGGAGCTGGAGAAGGAAGGGTGGATCTCCGCCGTCCTGCTGGAGTGGGGCTCCTGCGGCCGGATCGTCTACGTGGACGACCAGCCCGCCGGGTTCGTGCTCTACGCCCCGCCCGCCTACGTCCCGCGCTCGCAGTCCTTCCCGACCAGCCCGGTCTCCTCGGACGCCGTCCAGCTGATGGTCAGCCGTGTGCTGCCGGGCTACCAGCGGCAGGGAATCGGGCGGGTGCTGGTGCAGACGGTGGCCAAGGACCTGCTGGGGCGGGGGTTCCGGGCGATCGAGGCGTTCGGCGCGGTGGGGCGGCAGCCGGTCAGCTGCGTGCTGCCGGCCGAGCATTTGCTGGCGGTGGGCTTCAAGACCGTCCGGCCGCACTTCCGGTACCCGCGGCTGCGGCTGGAGGCGCGGGCCACGCTCTCCTGGCGGGGGGACGTCGAGGGCGCGCTGGAGCGGCTGCTGGGCGGGCGGAAGGAGCCTGCGCTTCGGCCGTTCTGAGCGGCACGGCGACGCGCCGGTACGGCGGCCCGGAGGCGTCTCTCGTGCGGGAGCGGGCGGACGACGCAGGGACACGACGAGGGCGGGGCTCCCCTCCGTGGGGGAACCCCGCCCTCGTGGCGTCCGGTGGAGCGGGACCTAGATGAGGCCGTCCAGCTCCCGCAGCAGCGCGGCCTTCGGACGGGCACCGGTGATCTGCTTCACCGGCTCGCCGCCCTTGTAGAGGATCAGGGTCGGGATCGAGATGACGCCGTACTGTGCGGCGGTCTCCTGGTTGGCGTCGACATCGAGCTTGGCGATGGTCAGCTTGTCGGCGTTCTCTGCGGCGATCTCGTCGAGGATCGGGGCGACCTGGCGGCACGGGCCGCACCAGGTGGCCCAGAAGTCGACCAGGACGGGCTTGTCGCTGTCCAGGACATCGGCCTTGAACGTCGCGTCGGTGACGGTGGTGGTGGCGCCGGCCACGGGAACTCCTCGGGATCGAACGGAGGGGGCTGCTGCCAGGAGAACAACGGGCGGGCCCGTTCTGTTTCCTGCCTGGCCGGAGCCGGGCTTCTGGAAGCGGGGGTGTTTCACGTGAAACACCCCCGTGAGGGCTGTTCGGTGTGCGGGTCTCAGACCGCGACGGCGGCGGCCTGGGTCTCCAGGTCGGCCAGCGACGCCAGGTAGCGCTCGGCGTCCAGCGCGGCGGAGCAGCCGGTGCCGGAGGCGGTGATCGCCTGGCGGTAGGTGTGGTCGACGACGTCGCCGGCCGCGAAGACGCCCGGGACGTTGGTCCGGGTGGAGGGGGCGTCGACCTTGAGGTAGCCCTCGGCGTCGAGCTCCAGCTGGCCCTTGAAGAGGTCGGTGCGCGGGTCGTGGCCGATCGCGATGAAGAGGCCGGTGACCGGCAGCTCCCGGGTCTCGCCGGTGGTGGTGTCGCGCAGGGTGACGCCGGTCAGCTTCGGGTCGCCGTGGATGGACTCGACCGCGCTGTCCCACTCGAAGCTGATCTTCTCGTCGGCGAAGGCGCGCTCCTGCATCGCCTTGGAGGCGCGCAGGCTGTCGCGGCGATGGATGACCTTCACGCTGCGGGCGAAGCGGGAGAGGAAGGTCGCCTCCTCCAGCGCGGTGTCGCCGCCGCCGACCACCGCGATGTCCTGGTCGCGGAAGAAGAAGCCGTCACAGGTGGCACACCAGGACACGCCGCGTCCGGAGAGCTTGTCCTCGTTCGGCAGACCGAGCTTGCGGTGCTGGGAACCGGTGGTGACGATCACGGCGCGGGCCTTGTGGACGTTGCCCTCGGAGTCGGTGACGGTCTTGACGTCGCCGGTGAGGTCGACCGAGACGATGTCGTCCGGGATCAGCTCGGCGCCGAACCGCTCGGCCTGCGCCCGCATGTTGTCCATCAGCTCGGGGCCCATGATGCCGTCCCGGAAGCCGGGGAAGTTCTCGACCTCGGTGGTGTTCATCAGGGCACCACCGGCGGTGACGGCGCCCTCGAAGACCAGGGGCTTGAGGGCAGCCCGGGCCGTGTAGAGCGCAGCCGTGTAGCCGGCCGGGCCGGAACCGATGATGATCACGTTACGGACGTCGCTCACTGCATCTCCTGGTTCGCATCGCGACCCGCGTTTGCTGCGGGGAGGGCGGTCCTGCTCCGCCGCCCGGGACAACGACTGACCAGTGTCTCGCATTCCCAGGCGGATCAGTACCAGCCGCCCGCACTGTGGGAGTGTCGGACGGGCCGGAGCGTGGATCGCACGGGAACCACCGGTCAGCGGGAGGGAACCACGCGGTGCAGCAGGACCGGACCGCATCCGGGTGCGCGGAGGTACACGTCGACCTGGTCCGTCCGGCCGGGCAGCGCGTAGACGAGGACCTCGGCGGGCGTGCCCCCGTAGCTGCCCAGGTCGGTCGCCAGCAGCGGGCCGGTGGCGGGAGCCGGGCAGGTCGGGGTGGAGCGTCCGCCGCCGGTCAGGCCCTGGGTGTCGGCGGGCGGTACGGCGGTCGCGCCGGAGGCTTCGGGGGGCCGTGACGGCTTGACGGGAGTGCCGGGCGTGTCGGCGGGCGGTGCGGCGGTCGCGGGGCCGCTCCCTCGGCCGGCGAGCAGCAGTTGGACCTGTGCGGCGAGCAGTTCGTCGCGGTAGGCCGTCCCGCCGCCGTGGTCCGCGTCGGCGCCCCCGGTGTCCTCCTTGGTGCCCGGGACGGCGGGGCTGCCGGGGAGGACGTGGCCGGCGGCGGGGCTGCCGGCCGAGACCGTGCTGGTGTCCTGGAGCTTCCGGTCGGCCCCGGCGGTCAGGGCCAGGAAGGTGCCGCCGAGGCCGACCGCGAGCAGTGCGGCTGCCGAGCCGAGCAGCAGGGCGGCGCGCCGGCGCCGGGCGCGGGGACGTCCGGGGCCGGTGGTCGCGCCGGGGTGCCCGGCCGGCGCCCTGGAGGGGGTCTCGGCCGACCTTCCCGGGGTCGGGGTGGCGTGGGGAGGCCGGGGTGCCGCGGTGTCCTTCCCGGGGCCCCGGAGGGCGTTCCCGGGGGTGCGGTGGGCAGCCGCCGACTCGTCCTGGGCGGCTGCGGACTCGTCCTGCTCGGCCGCGGCCGCGGCGAGGGCGGCGTCGATCCGGGCGGCGACGTCGGCGGGCACGGGCGGGGCTTCGGCCGCGCCGAGCAGCGTCCGCACCTCGGCCAGTGCGTCGGCGGTCTCACGGCACTCGGCGCAGTCGGCCAGGTGCCGGCGGAGCGCCCCGGCCGCGTCGGCGGGCTCGACCAGTCCCTCGGCGAGGTCGGCCAGCTCGTCGACCGAGGGGTGCGGTCCGGTGGCGGGTGCGGGGTCGGGGGAGGAGAGGGGTGCGGTCATCGCGTGCTCGCATCTCCTTCCAGAATCGGCCGGGCGGTGTCCGGGGCTGTCCCTGTGACGGTCCGCGGGCCGGGTGGGTTCCCGGACGGACCGCTCGCGGCGGGCGGCTCCTGCGCCCGTGCCGGCGGCCTCGCGTCGGCCGGGGCGGGTGTGGACGCCGGCCCCCGGGCGGGCGGTGTTTCACGTGAAACACCGGCGGCCTCCTCGCGGAGGTGGCGGACCAGCGGCAGCAGCCGGGCCCGGCCCCGGGCACAGCGGCTCTTCACCGTCCCGACCGGCACCCCGAGCAGTTCCGCGGCCTCGGCGACCGGGTAGCCCTGCATGTCGACCAGGACCAGGGCCGCCCGTTGTTCGGCGGGCAGCTCGGCGAGCGCGGCGGTCACCTCGCGGTGCACCTCGGCGCGGACCACCGGGGAGTCGGCCGGCTCGGACGAGCCCACCAGCGCGTCCAGCCGCCGGGGGTCGTCGTCGAGCGGCTTGGTGCGGCGGCCGGCCGCCCGGCGGGCGCGGTCCAGACAGGCGTTCACCACGATCCGGTGCAGCCAGGTGGTGACGGCCGAGCGGCCCTGGAACGTGTGGGCGGCGCGGAACGCGGACACCAGGGCGTCCTGCAGGGCGTCGGCGGCCTCCTCGCGGTCGCCGAGGGTGCGCAGGGCGACCGCCCAGAGCCGGTCTCGGTGGCGGTTCACCAACAGGCCGAAGGCCTCCCGGTCGCCGCCGACGTGCCGGGCGAGGAGCGCCGCGTCGTCGTCGGTCCGCTCCGGTCCGTCGTCCGCCACTGCCACCCCTCGCCGTCCGTGCCCCGCCGCTGCCGCCGTCCCGGGTCGGCTCAGCCGGAGACCCGGACCTCCGCGACGTGGCCGCGGTACTTCCCGTCCGAATCCTTCGACAGACCGGTCAGCCAGATCAAGAGGTAGCGGGTGGTGACCGGGTTGTCCAGGTTGTACTCGACCGCGGTGCCGGCCTTCTTGCCCGCGACCGTGAAGTCCCCGGGCTTGGCGGCCATCGGGTCGCCGGTGACCCCCGGTCCGGGGATCCGCAGCTCGGCCGTGGTGGCGGTGCCGAACTGCACGTTCACCGACGAGACCGGCTGCTGCGTACCGAGGTCGAGGAGCAGGCCGATGCCCTCCTTGGCCGGCGGCTTGGGACCGAACGGGTCGTTGTACCAGCCGCTGGTCCACTCGGTGTCGGGCTTGCCGTCGATGGCGTTGGGGAGGGAGTCCTTGCCCTGCGGGGACGTGCCCAGCGGGTTGTAGTCGAACGCCTCCTTGACCGGGATCGGCACCGGCGTGCGCGGGGCCGCGTGGGTGGTGGGGGAGGCGGAGGTGTTGCTGGGCTGGGGGGCCGCGACGGCGGGGCCGGTGCCGCGCAGGTTGTCCACCAGCTGCCAGGAGGCGACGCCGATGGCGCCGAGCGCGACCGTCCACGCCGTCACCTTGACCACCCGGCGCAGCCGCCGCCCGGTGCGCCGCGCCGGGGCGGCCGCCATCGGGGTCGGCCCCGTGCCGGGGGCCGCCACCACCCGGGTCGGGTTGGGCGCGGTGGGCAGCGCGTGGGTGTTGTGCCGCGGCGGGGCGGCGAAGACCGGCAGTTCGGGCTCGGGCTGGCGGATGCGCGGCATCAGCGCGATCGCCTTGGCGAGCTCCTCGGGGGTGGCGATCGGCTCGGCGTGGTGCGGCGGGTGGTCGAACAGGGCACGGGCGGCCAGTTCGGAGAGGCCCTTGTGGACCCCGGCCCGGACCTGGGCCGGCGGCACGTCGCGGAGGTTCCTCGGGAGCCCCTGGAGGTCGTAGCGGTCCTCCGGGAACGGCCAGCGGTGGGTGAGCGCGGCGTACAGCAGCGCGCCGATGGCCCGGGTGTCGGCCCGCTCGGCGTCCTGGGCGGTGCCGTCGACGGGCAGGCCGCGCAGGGCCGCGTCCACCGCGATGCCGTTGATCCGGTACTGGCCGCTGTCGGTGCGCAGGACGCAGCGCGGCGTGAGCCGCAGGTGCGCCTGGCCGCGCCGGTGGGCGGCGGCGACGGCATCGGTGACCTGGCGGACCATCTGGTAGGCCTCGTGCGGCTCCATCGGTCCGTCGGCGAGCAGCTTGGCGAGGTCGGAGGCGTGCGGCAGCCACTCGCGCACGACGTAGACCAGCTCGCCCTCCTGGACGGCGTCCAGGACCTGGACGAAGCGCGGGTCGTTGAGCAGGGCGGCCGACTTGGCGGCGGCCAGCACCTTGCGGGACCGCTGGTGGCCGGAGGCCATCAGGTGGACGCCGACGTCGCGGCGCAGCTTCTCGTCGACCGCGCGCCAGCTGCTGAAGGTCTCGGTCGAGGAGATGCACTCCTCCAGCCGGTACCGGTGGCCGATCATGTCGCCGCTGTGCCGCAGCGGGGCGGGCAGGGTCTGCGGCAGGGTGGCGGTGTCCCGGGGGTCGTGGGTGGGCTGCGGGTCCTGGGGCGGGCGCCCGGGGGGCCGACGGGTGGTCGCCCCGGCGGCGGCCCGGCGGCGGGCCTCGGCGGCGCGTGCGGCCCCGGAGGCAAGCTCTGCGGCGATCTCGGAGGCCGACAGCGGGGCGGTGGTCTCCGAGGTCTCCTCGCTCCCTGCGGGGGAGCCGCTTCCGGCGGGGGTGACGCCCGGCGAACCGGCGTCGGAGGGCTCGGCGTCGGAAGGCTCGGTGCCGGGGTCCTCGGTGCCGGGGTCCTCGGTGTCCGGGGCGTCGGCCCCGGGGGAGTCGGTCTCCGGGGAGTCCTGTCCGTCGTCGTCGGCCGTGGTGGCCCGGGCCGTGCCTTCGGCGAGTTCGTCGATCGCCGCGGCCAGTGCGGCCTCGTCCGCCGCTCCGTCCGTCGTTGACGTGTCGACGACCGCCTTGGTGCCATCAGCCACCGTGGTCCTGCCTCCCCTTTGTCGCCCCGGGCCTGAGTGAGTCTTTGGTGCTCGCGGCCAGTGGCCCCGGTGCTCCAGGACAATTGTGCCCACTCTTCTCCACCGGGTACGACCGCTGAAAGGTCCGCGTGGTTGCGCGACGGTGGAGAGATGTGGTGCAGATCCGGCGTCGGGCCGCTCTGCCGGCCCCGGGTCATCCCGGGGCCGGCAGAGCGGCCCGACGCCCGCCCCGACGGGGCGGAGATTCCGGTCCGTCCGGTTGACGCCCGGTCAGGGCGTCCGCCGGTCCGGCCGGTCGGTACGTACGGTCGGTCAGCGGCCGAGTCGGCCGCGCACCATGCCCAGCATGGCGTTCAGCTCCTCGATCCGCAGCCGCTTCGCGATGAGCACGAAGACGGCCAGCTGGAGCCCGCCGGCCACGACGACGGTGAGAATACTGCCGATCCAGCCGTCGAGCACCTGCTGGACCGCCAGGCTCGCGCCGATGCCGACCAGGGCACCCGGAACGCAGGCCGCCGTCAGGCGGGTGTAGGTCCGGCTGATCCGCTTGGTGTCCAGGCCGCCGATCTTCTTCTTCAGCTTGGGCACCGCCACCATCACCCCGATGGCGTAGGCGAGGCCGTAGCCGAACGCCATGCCGACCACCGTCCATTCGGAGGGCAGGGCGAACCAGCAGACCAGCGAGAAGCCGGCCTGGCAGACCGCCACCCAGACGGTGTTGGAGAACGGGGTGCGGGTGTCCTCGTAGGCGTAGAAGCCGCGCAGCATCACGTACTGCGCCGAGTACGGGATCAGGCCGAGGGCGAACGCGGAGAGCATCAGACCCACGTTGGTCGCGCTGTCCAGCGCGGCCTCGCCGCCGCCCACCGCGTAGATCGCCCGGCCGATCGCCGGGCCCAGGGCCAGGAAGAGGAAGGCACCGGGGACGACCGCCACCGCCGTGGTGCGCAGCCCGTACGAGATGTCGTCGCGGACGGCGCCGGCGTCCTCGTCGGCGGCCGCGCGGGAGAGCCGGGGGAGCACCGCGCTCATGATCGAGACGGTGATCACGGCCTGCGGGAGCTGCCAGATCAACAGGGCGTTGGAGAACGCGGCGAGACCGACGCCGTTGTGGCCGCCCTTCTCGGCGGCGCTGCCGGCGGCGGTGGCCAGCTGGGTGATGACCAGGTAGCCGGCCTGGTTGGCGAGGACGAAGAAGAACGTCCACTTGGCCAGCCGGGCGGCCTTGCCCAGGCCGTGACCGCGCCAGTCGAAGCGCGGCCGGAAGGAGAAGTCGGCCGCCCGCAGGTACGGGATCATCGCCAGCGCCTGGACGACCAGGCCGACCAGGGTGCCGATGCCGAGCAGCCGGACGCCCTCGGGGCTGATCGTCTCCGGGGTGACGTGGGTGGTGCCGAATCCGCCGTAGACCCAGAGGTAGGCGCCGAAGGTGAAGATGACCACGACGTTGTTGAGGACCGGAGTCCACATCATCGCGCCGAACCGGCCGCGTGCGTTGAGGACCTGTCCCATCACCACGTGGATGCCCATGAAGAAGATGGTCGGCAGGCAGTACCGGGCCATGGCCACGGTGGTGTCGGCGCGGGCCGGGTTCTCCATCATCGGGTGCGAGATGAGCTGGACCAGCAGCGGTGCGCCGGCCACGGCCAGCAGGACCACCGCGCCGAGCCCGACCATCACCAGGGTGAGCAGCCGGCTGGCGTAGGCGGTGCCGCCGTCCGCGTCGTTCTTCATGCTGCGGACCAGCTGGGGCACGAAGACGGCGTTGAGCGCGCCGCCGCCGATCAGGATGTACAGCAGGGTCGGCAGGGTGTACGCGGCGTTGTACGAGTCACCCATCACGCCGACGCCGATCGCCGCCGTGATGACCATGGTGCGGACGAAGCCGGTGCCGCGGGAGACGAGGGTGCCGGCCGCCATGATCGCGCTGGAGTTCAGCAGCGAGGCGACCTTGCCGCCGCCGGCCGCCGGGGCGGGAGCGGGGGGCGCGGTGCCGGCGCGCTCCTCGGCGACGATGTCCTCCAGCAGTTCCACCGCGGGCGGCAGCTGGACCGCCGCCACCTGCATGGTGGCCTCCGCCTCGGAGAGCGGCGGGTCGAACTCGATCGGCGGCACGAACGGGCGCGGCCCGTCGGGTCCGTTCCCGTGGCCGTGACCGTAGCCGTGCGGCGCCTGCGGAGCGTGGGGTGCCTGCGGAGCGTGGGGTGCCTGCGGTGCCTGCCCCGGGTACGCGCCGGCCGGGGGGTACGGCGCGGGCGGGGCGAACGGGCCGGGTGCGGCGGGCGGCGCGGCCGCCGGCCGGCCCGGGGGGTACGGGTGGGCCGGGGACGGCTGGGCCGGCGGGCGGGGGGCCTCCGCAGTCGCCTGGTTGCCGCCGAACAGCGCGTCCACCCCGACGTACTCGGTGGACTCGGAGTCCCAGGTCGAGTGCGCCGGTCCGGGCTGCCACTGCGGCTGCCCGCCCCACGCACCCGGAGCCGGTGCGGCGGGCGCGGCCGGTCCGGGCTGCTGCTGCTCCCAGCCCTGCCGGCCGTCCTGGGCCGGGGTGTCCCAGCCGGGCTGCACCGGCGGGACGGGGGCGGTGAACGGCGCCGGCGGCACCGGCGTCGGGTAGTCGCCGCCCTGCGGCGGGAGCTGCGGCGGCACGTCGTACGCCGCGGCCTGCTGCTGCGGCGCGGCGGGGCGGGCGGCCCGCAGGCCGTACGGGTCCGGGTCGCCCTGCCGGTCCTGGTACGCGTCGGCCGCGTACGGGTCCTGGGCATAGGTGTCGGCCACGTACCAGTCGCCGGAGGGCGACTCGGCGCCCGGACGGCCCTCACCGCGGCCCGGAGGCCGCTCATCGCTGCGCCCGGTCATGTCACCTCTTCGCTGTCGTGGGGGAGGCCGCCCCGGAGTCGGGCGGTATGGGCGGTGTCAAGGACCAACCTTCTCATCACTGGTGGCCTGATCCCGGCCATCTGCGGTGCTGCCGCGCGGTGTCTGCGCGGCTCCTCCACGTTCGGGGTGTTCCGGGTGTTCCGGCCGCGTCGCGCGTTCCGGGGGCACCGCGGGCCCGGAGCCCTCCGGCCGCCCGGTCCCCCGGCCTGCGTCGCCCGCCGGGCCGCCGGCCGCCGTGTCGTCCGCCGGAGCCGGGGCGAGCGGGGCGTCGCCGACGGGCTCGTCGCCGTCGTCGCCGTCGGCCGTCCGCCGCTTGCGCTGGCGGACGAACCGCAGCGCGGCCAGCAGGAGCAGCACGAGTCCGCCGCCGAAGACGTACAGCACGCCGTTGGTCACCGAGGTGACCTCCACGGTGAACTGCACCGGATCACCGTACGGCTGCGGGTTCGGCCCGGTGGTGAACAGCTGGGCGGTCATGCTGACCGGCCCGTTGTTGTGCGCCTCGGCCGGGAACCGCAGGGTGACGCTCTGCGAGGCCGGCAGCACCAGCTCCTCGGCCGGCACCTCGACCCTGAGCCGGTTGGGCTGGGCCGGGACCAGCACCAGCTTGAGGTTGGTGACCGTCTGGGTCAGGTCGTTGCGGACGCTGACCTGCAGCACACCGGTGTCCCCGGCGAAGGTGATGACCCGCTTCGGCGGCACCTTCACCGCGTCGGTCAGTTCCTTGAGGTAGAGGCCCACGCCCTTCCGGTAGACGCCGCCGGCCGAGCCCTCCGATCGCCACTGGGTGGACAGCGAGCGGACCATGGCCGCACTGAACGGCCCGCGCACCCGCTGCGGCAGGGTCAGCACCCGCATCAGCGTGTCCAGGTTCGCCTGGATCCGCGTGGTGTCGGTCAGGTCGACGGCGGGCAGCTCCGAGTCCCGGGTCCGGGCCGGGTAGTCCGCGGGCGCCGGGACGGTCGTGTTGGCCTTCGGGTCCGGCGTGAGCTGGGCGAGCACGTCCAGCTTGACCGGGTCGACCCACTTGCCCTCGACGGCGGCCTGGAGCGCGCCGGCCAGCACCTTGGCGTTCGTGGCGGTCAGGTCGCGCGGGGGCATCACCAGCAGGCCGCGCGGGTTCTGCGGCTCCTGCCGGGCGATCACGAAGGTCTCGGAGAGGAACCGCTGGACCGCCCGGGTCTGCTCCTGCGGAGTGACCAGGTCGGTCGCGAAGAGCGCCGAGATCTCCTCGTCGGCGACCAGCGCGGTCTGTCCGTTGCCCATCGGACGCGCGGCGGACGGCGTGTACTTCAGCGCGTCGGACTCGGGCATGCTCGCGCCGTTCACCAGCACCAGGCCGGCGCCGGCCCGCTGGGCGACGGCCGCGATCCGCTGGTCCAGGTAGCCCTGGTAGGGCCAGGCCACGTCGGCGCGGGTGTCCACCGAGAGCCGGCCCTCGACGGTCAGCCGGCCGGCCGTGGCCGCCTTGCCGAGCGCGGTGTCGATGCCGTCCAGCTCGGCGGCGTTGTGCGCGATCGAGGCGAGGTCGGGGTCGGCGTACGGCAGCGCCACCACCTGGCTGCCCGGCTTGGCGACGGCGGCCCGCAGCTTCTCCAGCCAGGCCGTGGCGGCGGCCGTGCCCGTGCCGGGGACGGTGTTGTCCTCCTTGGCCGCGTTGCCCGCGGTGCCGGGCTTCTGCACCCGGTACGGCCGGGTCATCGCGAACGCGGTGTCCAGCAGGTCCGGGTCCACCACCCAGGTCAGCCCCGGCAGCGTGGAGCCCGTCTCGACCAGCGCGTACAGCCGGCCGCCGGGCGCGAACTCGGTGGCCAGGCTGTCGTCGCGCAGCACCGACATGGTCTGGTCGTTGTCGGAGAGGGTCTGCGCGGCCAGCACCGGCGCGTGCACCAGCGGCCACAGGGTGGTGACCTTCGACGGCTGCGCCTCGGCCGACACCGGGTCGTAGGGCAGGAAGGTGCGGGCGATGCCCAGCGGGCGGTCGCGCTGGTTGTCGGCGGTCGAGCCCCAGACGTCCACCGCGAGCTCGTACACGCCCTCCGTGGAGAGCTGCAGGTCGGTCACCGCGACGCTCAGCGTGTACGGCTGGCTCTGGCCCGGGCCGAGCTCGTTCAGCGCGTACTGCGGGCTGTCCAGGGAGATGCCGTCCGTCCGCTCCGGGGTGGTCCGGGCGGCCACCGAGGCCAGCTCGCTGCGGGTGGTGAGCGGCTTGCTCGGCCAGGGCTTGCGGACCGCCGCGTGGGCCGACTTGAGCACCGACCTACCGCCGTTGGTGACGTGCCCGGCGATCGTCACGGTGCCGTTCAGGGCGGCCACCGGCTTGTTCACCGACTCGATGGTCATCACCACCGGGTACTCGGCGGAGACCGTCGCCTCCGAGGCCGCGTGCGAGCCGCCGGCCGGGCGCGCGGTCGCCGGGGTGCCCGGAAGCACCGGGACGAGCACCAGCGTGGCGCCGAGTGCGGCGGCCAGCCGTCTGGCCGTCCGGACCGCCAGACCCGGACCCGTGCTCCTGGCTCGCTCGCTTCGCTCGCTCATGCGCCCACCTCGCTGCGCTCGGCGGTCGCTTCGCGAAACGCGCCCCTACCTTTGGCTCGCTCGCTCCGCTCGCTCACGCGCTTCGCCCTCGCCGTTCTCGATCGCTCGCTGCTTGATGCCGTGCTGCCCTGCTGCTGCGGCTGTCCCGCCGGCCGTAGGGGTCAGCCGTGGGGATCAGCCGTGAAGAAAATGGCGGTCGTCCGTCGTCCGGTCGGCGTTCCGGCATGCCGCACCGCGGCCCGTCACCGGTGCCCGAGACTCGTTCCACCGGCATGGTAACGATGTGGCGGGGGGTGCGGTGTTGCGGGCCTCGGGGTGAGGCCACGGAAACGCGCGGGCGGCGGGGCCCTCGGGCCACGTACCCTTGTGAGCCGTGTCCACTGCCAATGAGCCCACCGCCCACCAGTCCGGCGTCCATCATTCCAGCACCGCCGTGCAGGCCGTTCCCGGCCTGAGCGAGGCGCAGACCCTCGGCCTGCAGGAACTGCTGCGGGTCTCCCCGGTCGCCGACGAGATCGCCCGCCGGTTCCAGGCGGCCGGTCACCGGCTCGCGCTGGTCGGCGGCTCGGTACGCGACGCGCTGCTCGGCCGGCTCGGCAACGACCTCGACTTCACCACCGACGCCCGCCCGCACGAGGTCCTCAAGCTGGTCCGGGGCTGGGCCGACGCGGTCTGGGACGTCGGCATCGCCTTCGGTACGGTCGGCGCCCGCAAGGACACCCCGGAGGGGTCCTTCCTGATCGAGATCACCACGTACCGCTCGGAGGCGTACGACCGGACCTCCCGCAAGCCCGAGGTGACCTTCGGCGACACCATCGAGGAGGACCTGGTCCGCCGCGACTTCACGGTCAACGCGATGGCCGTCGACCTGCCCGGCCGCGGCTTCGTCGACCCGCACCGGGGTCTGGACGACCTGGAGGCCCGGGTGCTGCGAACCCCGGCCACTCCCGAGGAGTCCTTCTCCGACGACCCGCTGCGGATGATGCGGGCGGCCCGCTTCGCGGCCCAGCTGGACTTCGACCCGGCCCCCGAGGTGATCGCGGCGATGACCGCGATGGCCGAGCGGATCACCATCGTCTCCGCGGAGCGGGTCCAGGCCGAGCTGAACAAGCTGCTGCTCTCCGACCGGCCGGTGAAGGGCCTGCGGCTGCTGGTCGACACCGGGCTGGCCGACCACGTGCTGCCCGAGCTGCCGGCCCTGCGGCTGGAGCGCGACGAGCACCACCGGCACAAGGACGTCTACGAGCACTCGCTGACCGTGCTGGAGCAGGCCATCGACCTGGAGCAGGACGGCCCGGACCTCACCCTGCGGCTGGCCGCGGTGCTGCACGACATCGGCAAGCCGCGCACCCGCCGGTTCGAGTCGGACGGCCGGGTCTCCTTCCACCACCACGAGGTGGTCGGCGCCAAGATGACCCGCAAGCGGATGCGCGACCTGAAGTACTCGAAGGAGCTCACCGAGGAGGTCTCGCGCCTGGTGGAGCTGCACCTGCGGTTCCACGGCTACGGCGGCGGCGAGTGGACCGACTCGGCGGTGCGCCGGTACGTCGCCGACGCCGGTCCGCTGCTGGAGCGGCTGCACAAGCTGACCCGCTCCGACTGCACCACCCGGAACCGGAAGAAGGCGGCCGCGCTCTCCCGCACCTACGACGGCCTGGAGACGCGGATCGGCGAGCTGAAGGCCCGCGAGGAGCTGGACGCCGTCCGTCCGGCGCTGGACGGCAACCAGATCATGGAGCTGCTCGGCCTGAAGCCCGGCCCCGCGGTCGGCAAGGCGTACAAGCACATGCTGGAGCTCCGGCTGGAGCACGGGCCGATGGAGCACGACGAGGCGGTCGCCGCGCTGCGCGCCTGGTGGGACGCGCAGCAGGACGCCGGCGCGTAGTCCGGAAGGCGATGCCCGGAAGGCGGTGGCCAGGGGGGCGTGGCCCGGTGGGGGTGGCCCGGAAGGTTCCGGGCCGCCCCCACCTCGGTACCCGGGGGTCAGAGCTTCTTCAGGCAGAGGACGAAGCTGAGCGCCGACGAGGTGGACTCGCGGGTGTAGGTGCTGTCGGACCCGGTGACGTTCTCGCAGGCCTTGTCACCGTCGCTGGTGGCGTAGACCTTCTTCAGCACCTTGTACTGGGCCCGCGTGTCGGTGCACGGGAGCATGGTGATCCGCGGGTTGGAGTCGTGGGTGGCCGAGGTGCCGTTCTCGTTGCGCAGGCAGTCGCCGGCCTTGGCGTAGTCGATGTCGCTCGCGACCTTGGAGGTGGCCGGCGCGGTGGGCGTCGGCAGCGTCACGGTCGGGGCCGGGGCGGGCGGCAGCGAGAAGGACGGCGGGAACGTCGGGGTCGGGATGACCACCGCCGTCGGCGAGGGCAGCGTCAGCGGGGGGTAGTCGTACCGGTCGCGGTCGTGCCGGCTGCCGAGGAACGCCCCGGTGGCCGTCAGGACGATCAGGGAGCCGATCGAGAGCACCGGCAGCAGCAGCATCAGCATGTGCGGCCGCTTGGTCAGCGGGACGCCCGGGTCGAGCTGCGGGCCGTGGGTGCCGGGTACCGGCGGCGGCAGGTCCTTGATCTTGTTGTGGGCCGCCAGGTTCCGCAGCAGCGTGACCACCGTGAAGATCCCGGAGAGATAGCTCCACCAGCCCTGCACCAGGGTGCGGGCGGACATGTCGCGGACCACCGCGGTGCCGCAGGTGCGGCAGAACGGTCCCGGCTGTTTCAGGAACCGCATCACGATGATGATGCCCTGGTGGCCCCGGACGGTGGTGTCGACGGCCGGGAAGCCGCCGCAGAACCGGCAGACCGGGCCGCCCTGCGGCGCGTACCCGTAGGCGGGACCGGGCTGCGGGCCCTGGGCGCCCGGGTAGCCGTAGCCGGGTGCGGCCGGGGGCGGCGGCGCGGGGTAGCCGTAGCCGGGCGGGGGCGGGGTGCCCGGCGGCGGGGCCTGCTGCCCGGCGTAGGGGTTGTCGGCGTACGGGTTGGAACCGTCGGCGGGCGGCGGTGCGCCGTACGGCATCTGGGGCGGAACGGACATCGGGATCCCCCGGAATGGTCTGAGGTGGCGAGCGGTCAGGACTTCTTGACCGGCGGGGTGCCGGCGAGCGGGCCGAGGCAGAGCACGTACCGCTTCTTGTTCCAGCGGCGACCGCTCTTGCCCGAGACGGTGCTGGTGGTGCCGACGGTCTCCCGGCACCGGGTGGTGTCGGTGGTGGACTCGAACTTGGCCAGCACCTTGTAGTTCGCCTTGCCGTCGGTGCACTTGACCACGGACACGTCGCGGGACCCGCTCGCCTTGACGCAGTCGCCGGCCTTGGCGCTGCTGACGCTCGGGCCGGTGACGAAGTAACCGATGATCAGGGCGATCACGCCCAGCACCACGCCGACCGCCTTCAGCCGGGCCTTGCCGCGGCCCTTGCGGGCCGGCTCGCCGGGCGGAACGGCCGGCGGGTAGCCGTGCTGCGGCGCCTGGCCGTAGGGGGCCTGCGGGTACGGCTGGGCCTGGGGGTACGGCTGCCCCTGCGGGGGCTGCTGGTACGGCGCACGGTCCTGCGGCCCGGGCGGGTACCCACCCTGCGGGTAGCCGCCCTGCGGGTACGGGGGCGCGGGCGGAGCCGGCTGCGGGGCGGCCGGGTAGCCGTAGCCGGGCGGCGGGGCACCGTAGCCTGCGGCCACCGGCTGGGGCTGCCCGTACGGCGGCGGAGCCGGGGCGCCGTAGGGCTGCGGCGCCGGCGGATGGCCGTACTGCTGCGGTGGCCCGTACGGGCCGGGCGGTGTGCTCATCGGATTGTCCCCCGAGACAGAGTGCTGTCGCTGCGACAGATCTGACGTACCTTAGCGACTCGCGCCGACGGCGCCCGGCCGCAGGGGGCGGCGGTGCTCAGGACGCCTGGTCACCGGGGAGGGGGCCGGTGCGCCGGGCCGTGCGCAGGTAGAGGACGGCGGCCAGCGCGTACACCGCGGACACCCCCAGGACGACGGTGACCGAGCGGCCGGAGAGCGGCAGCACCAGGGCGGTGACCAGTGCGGCGGCCACGAAGGCGACGTTGAAGAGCACGTCGTAGAGGGCGAAGACCCGGCCGCGGTACTCGTCCTCGACCGACTCCTGGACGACGGTGTCGGCGCAGATCTTGGTGCCCTGGGTGACCACGCCGAGCAGTAGCGCGGCGATCAGGCAGGGCACCAGGGAGAAGTGCAGACCCAGAGCGGGCACGAAGACCACCGGGGCCGCCAGACAGAGCGTCATCCAGCCCGCCAGCCCGAGCCGGCGGGTGCACCACGGGCTGATCACCGCCGCGACGAAGAACCCGGCCGCGGAGAGACCGACCGCCTGGCCCAGGGTGACCAGCCCCGCCGTGCTGTCCGCCGGATCGTTGAAGGTGTAGCGGGCGAGCATCACCACGACGACGATCAGGACGCCGTAGCAGAACCGGGCCGCGGTGACCGCCGCCAGCGCGTGCGCCGCCGGGCGGCAGTCCCGCACCAGGTGGGTGACGGCCGCGCGCAGCTCGCGGGCGGCCTGGGCCAGGGCCCGGCCCAGCGCCGGACGGCCGGGGTGGCTCTCGGGGCCGAGCAGGTCCTTGTCCATCCGGAGCGCCGCCACCGCGGCCGAGAGGTAGAGCAGCGCGGCGACGCAGACCAGGGCCGCGTCGGCCCGCGGGCCGGGGGGCATCACCTGGTGGAGCAGGAAGCCCACTCCGCCGCCGCAGGCCGCGGCGACCGTGCCCAGGGTGGGGGAGAGGGCGTTGGCGGTGACCAGCTGCTCCTGGCTCACCACCCGGGGCAGCGCGGCGGAGAGGCCGGCCAGGATGAACCGGTTGAGTGCGGTCACCAGCAGGGCGGAGGCGAAGAACAGCCAGGTCGGCGCCTGGGCTAGCAGCAGGGCGCCGGTGACCAGGCCGAGCCCGAACCGGGCCAGGTTGCCGACGTACAGCACCTGTCGGCGGCGCCAGCGGTCCAGCAGCACGCCGGCGAACGGGCCGATCACCGAGAACGGCAGCAGCATCACGGCCAGCACCGAGGCGATGTCGGCGGGGGAGGACTGCTTCTCCGGCGAGAAGACCACGTAGGCGGCGAGCGAGACCTGGAAGACGCCGTCGGAGAGCTGGGAGAGGACACGGGCGGTCAGCAGCCGGCGGAAGTCGCGGCCGCGGAGCAGGTCGAGGAGGGTGGCGCGGTGCGCGGTCTGGTGGGTGCTGCCGTTCTCCGTGATCGCCACCTGCCCAGGGTGCCATGGAACCGGTCGGTGTTTCACGTGAAACATGAGCCGGGAAAAGGTGAACGGGCCCACGGTGGTTGACCGTGGGCCCGTTTCCGTGCGGGCGGGCCGTCGGTTCAGTGCCCGACGGCCGCGGATCCCGCGGTGATCAGCGCTCGACCTCGCCGCGGATGAACTTCTCGACGTTGTCCTTGGCCTCGTCGTCGAAGTACTGGACCGGCGGGGACTTCATGAAGTACGAGGAGGCCGAGAGGATCGGGCCGCCGATGCCGCGGTCCTTGGCGATCTTCGCGGCGCGGACGGCGTCGATGATGACACCGGCGGAGTTCGGGGAGTCCCAGACCTCCAGCTTGTACTCCAGGTTCAGCGGGACGTCGCCGAAGGCGCGACCCTCCAGGCGGACGTACGCCCACTTGCGGTCGTCCAGCCAGGCCACGTAGTCCGAGGGACCGATGTGGACGTTGCGGGCGCCCAGCTCGCGGTCGCGGATCTGCGAGGTGACGGCCTGCGTCTTGGAGATCTTCTTGGACTCCAGGCGCTCGCGCTCGAGCATGTTCTTGAAGTCCATGTTGCCGCCGACGTTCAGCTGCATGGTGCGCTCGAGGACGACGCCCCGGTCCTCGAACAGCTTGGCCATCACGCGGTGCGTGATGGTCGCGCCGACCTGGGACTTGATGTCGTCACCGACGATCGGCACGCCGGCCTCGGTGAACTTGTCCGCCCACTCCTTGGTGCCGGCGATGAACACCGGGAGGGCGTTCACGAAGGCGACCTTGGCGTCGATGGCGCACTGGGCGTAGAACTTCGCCGCCGCCTCGGAACCGACGGGCAGGTAGCAGACGAGGACGTCGACCTGGCGGTCCTTGAGGATCTGGACGACGTCGACCGGGGCCTCGTCGGACTCCTCGATGGTCTCCCGGTAGTACTTACCCAGGCCGTCGAGGGTGTGGCCGCGCTGGACGGTGACGCCGGTCGGCGGCACGTCGCAGATCTTGATGGTGTTGTTCTCACTGCTGCCGATGGCGTCGGCCAGGTCGAATCCGACCTTCTTGGCGTCGACGTCGAAGGCGGCGACGAACTCCACGTCACGGACGTGGTACTCGCCGAACTGGACGTGCATCAGCCCGGGGACCTTGCCGGCCGGGTCGGCGTCCTTGTAGTACTCGACACCCTGCACCAGCGACGCGGCGCAGTTGCCGACGCCCACGATGGCTACGCGAACCGAACCCATTTCCGGTTGCTCCCTGTGATCTCATGAGCGCCGCCGAAGATCGGCGGTACTCGTCCTGCTTCTTCGATGACTGCTGATGGGCGCGAGGCGCCCACTCCTGCCGCGTGCGGCACAGGGCTGACGCGGTGTCAGCGCTCCTGCTCGGAGCGCCCCGGGCGGTCGTACGGTGGCCCGGGAGGGTCCGAGGACCCGTCCTCCTGGCCACGGCCGTCCGAAGTCTTGGTTACTGCGGGGCCGGTCCCGTCGGTGGACGGTCCGGTCCGGCCGGTGCGGTTGGCCCGCTCGGTCTCGATCAGCTCGTTGAGCCAGCGGACCTCACGCTCCACCGACTCCAGTCCGTGCCGCTGAAGCTCGACGGTGTAGTCGTCGAACCGCTCGCGGGCGCGGGCCAGTGAGTTGCGCATCCGCTCCAGGCGCTCCTCCAGCCGACTGCGGCGGCCCTCCAGGACGCGCATCCGCACGGCCCGGTCGGTCTGGCCGAAGAAGGCGAAGTGCACACCGAAGTGCTCGTCCTCCCAGGCGTCCGGGCCGGAGTCGGCGAGCAGCTCCTCGAAGCGCTCCTTGCCCTCGGGGGAGAGCCGGTAGACGATCTTGGACCGCTTGCCGTTGAGCGCGGTGGCCGGGACGTACTCGACCTCCGGGTTGTCCTCGACCAGGAAGCCCTGAGCCACCAGGCTCTTCAGGCAGGGGTAGAGGGTCCCGTAGGAGAAGGCGCGGAACGAGCCGAGCAGGACGTTGAGCCGCTTGCGCAGCTCGTACCCGTGCATCGGGGCGTCGTGGAGCAGGCCGAGAACGGCGAACTCCAGCACTCCTGAGCGCCTGCCCACTGCCGTCGTCCTCCCTTCCTCGCCCGGTCCGCGACCCGCCGTGTCCGGCGGTATGCCGCTCCGATGTATCGGCTCGATATATCGAGAACAGTAAACCTGGGTCCCCGAACGGGCAAGGGGGACGCGCGTGAATGTGATCACAAGGCGGCGCGCGGGTGTCCTTGGCAACGGCCGTGTAATGATCTGCAGTCGTTTTATGGGTATTGGGGATTGATGCCCGATTAGTTCGGATTCAGTGCTGCGTACGCTGTCGCGTGTGCACGAGGACCACCTCCGGGGTTAGGGCGGTTGCGGGCATCGGACGTGAACCCTGCCTTCAGGCTCGACCGGCCTGGCGAGGAGTACCTGGAACATGAGTGAACGACGGCGGAGGTCGCCTGGTGGCGGCGGGCAGCCTCCGGGCGGCGACAGCGGACGCCCGGACGGAGCGGGGAGCGACGAGGTCGCCTCGGAGGGCCTCGGACGCCGGCGCCCGCCCGGAATGCGGGAGACCGCCCAGCAGCCCCGGATGACCCGTGCCGAGATGCGCAAGGCGTCCCAGAAGGGTGGCCGGCGCGGCGGTGCGGCCGGTACCGGCCCTGCCGCGGGCGGTCCCGGCGGCCCGGGTGCCGCCGGTGGACCCGGCGCCTCCGGCGGTGCACCCGGCAAGAAACGGTTCATCGACTACCCCCGTTTCGGCAAGCAGGGCTTCCGCCGCTGGCTGCCGTCCTGGCGGCTCTGGCTCAGTGCGTTCCTGCTCGTCTTCGCCACCGGCGTCGGCGGTATCTACTTCGTCTACCAGTCGACGAAGATCCCGCCGCTCAACGCCCTGGTGAACGACCAGAACAACATCTACTACTGGGCCGACGGCACCGAGATGGTCCGCAAGGGCGAGACCAACCGCCAGATCGTCGAGCTCGCGGACATCTCGCCCACCCTGCAGAACGCGGTCATCGCGGCGGAGAACGAGACCTTCCGCACCGACAGCGGCATCGACCCCAAGGGCATGACGCGCGCCGTCATCAACATGGCCAAGGGCGGCGAGACGCAGGGCGCGTCCACGATCACCCAGCAGTACGTCAAGAACGCCTACCTGACGCAGGAGCAGACGCTCTCCCGCAAGGTCAGGGAGTTCTTCATCACGCTGAAGATCAATCAGGACCAGTCCAAGGAGGAGATCCTCAAGGGCTACCTCAACACCAGCTGGTTCGGCCGCGGTGCGACCGGTGCGCAGGCGGGGGCCCAGGCCTACTACGGCGTCAACGCCAAGGACCTGAACCTCTGCCAGAGCGCGATGCTGGCCGGGCTGCTCAAGGGCGCCGCGTACTACGACCCGACGATCAAGGCGAACCGCCCCCGCGCCGAGGAGCGCTGGAAGTGGATCCTGGACCGGATGGTGGAGACCAAGAACGCCACCGCCGAGGAGCGGGCCAAGTGCACGGCCTTCCCGGACCCGATCAAGCAGGTGCCGCCGGCCAACATGAACGGCCAGATCAGCTACCTGGTCGAGACCGCCAACAAGTTCGTCATGGTCAAGGACCCGACGATCGACCAGCGGGCGATCGAGAAGGGCGGCTTCAAGATCTACACGACCTTCGAGAAGGACAAGGTCGAAGCCCTCAAGAAGGCCGTGGACGACGTCAGGGCCGAGACGCTGAACCCGCAGAAGCGCCCCGACAACGACAACTTCGTCCAGTTCGGCGCGGCGAGCATCCGCCCCGGTGACGGCGCGCTCGTCGCCATCTACGGCGGCGACGGCGTGGAGAACGGGCACCACGACAACAACGCCGACGCCCAGGGCGTCCAGGTCGGCTCGACCTTCAAGCCCTTCGTGCTGGCCGCCGCCATGCAGAGCGGTGTGCAGACCCAGACCGACGACAAGGGCAAGCCGAAGCGGATCAACGCCGACAGCCGCTACCTGTCCGACGACCTCTCGGAGATCCGCAAGGCGGACGGCTCGCTGGTGCTCGACGACAAGGGCAAGCCGTACCGGCAGAAGAACGAGGAGAAGGGCAAGCGCGGCTACGTCTCCCTGCGGCTCGCGATGCAGTGGTCGTGGAACGTGCCCTTCGTCCAGCTGAACCAGGACGTCGGCGGGCCGAACGTGGCCGCCGTCGCCGAGGCGATGGGCGTCCGCAAGGAGAACCTCGCCGCCGAGGCCAACACCACGACCTTCCCGCTCGGCGTCTCCACCATCAGCCCGATCCGGATGGCCGACGCCTACGCGACCCTGGCCGCCAGCGGGAAGCAGGCGGACCCGTACTCGGTGACCAAGGTCCTGGTGGACGGCAAGGAGCGCCCCGGCTTCGGCGGCAAGCACGAGCCCAAGCAGGCGCTGGAGCCGGCCGTCGCCGACAACGTCACCGACGTGCTGGTGAACGTGGCGAAGAACGGCACCGGCAAGAACTCCAACGCGCTGGGCCGCCCGGTGGCCGGCAAGACCGGTACCACCGACCAGAACAAGTCGGCCTGGTGGGTCGGCTACACCCCGCAGCTGTCCACCAGCGTCGCGATGTGGCGCGAGGACCCGACCCAGCACGAGCGGCTCTCGCTGAACGGCACCGGCGGCAAGGACTCGGTGCACGGTGGTGACACCCCGACCGACGTCTTCACGCGGTACATGAAGGCGGCGCTGGCCAACGAGAAGAAGCTGGACTTCCCGACACCGCAGCCGGTCGGCTCCCAGGTCGACTCCTCCGGTGCGCCGAGCACGGCGAGCGCCACGCCGACGCCCACCACGACCGAGACCATGCCGACCGTGCCGCCGGACCCGAACGCCCAGCAGCCGACCCAGCCCCCGGTCACCCAGGGCCCGGTCTGCGTCCCCGGCGTGGACTGCCCGGGGACGGTGCCGGTACCCCCGGTCCCGACCAGGAGCAGCCCGGCGACCACCGGCGGTGGCAACACCGGCGGCGGCAACGGAGGCGGTGGCAACACCGGCGGCAACGGCAACGGCGGCAACACCGGCGGCGGCGGCGTCTCGCCGACCTGCATCATCGGCAACATCGGCTGCACCACGCCGACGGTGCCGGGGCCGAGCCCGACCACCGACCCGGGCGGCGGTGCCGGCGGCGCCACCGGCGGGACGACTCCCAAGCCGTCGACCAAACCGCCGACCTCGCCGTCGGCGCCGCCGAGCGGCAACGCGCTCGTGCCGTAGCGCGGCCGGGACGGAACCGGACCGCGGACAGGCAATCGGGTGCGGACACGGAAACGGTGAAGCGGCGGTGGCGGTCCTCCTCGGAGGGCCGCCACCGCCGTTTCGCCGTATTCGGCGCGATTCGTCACGCCCCGGCGGCCCGGTGGCGGGGCCGTGGCGGGGGCCTCCTCGTCCGGGCGGGAGAGGTGCGGCAGGATGTCCGCCATGACGTCCAGCGCTCATGACGAATCCGTCGGCCAGACCGGGCTCCCCGACGCCGCCGGGCCTGCCCCCGAGGTACCGGTGACCGGGGTCGACCAGGTCGTGACCAACACCGTGGTCGTGCCGGCGGACGAGGACCCGGTGGCGGCGGCCGGCAGCGAGGTGATCGGCGGCCCGCCCGGGAAGCGCGCGCTGCTCGGCGTCTCCTGGTGGGTCCCGGCACGCTTCCTCGCGCTGGTGGTCATCGTGGTCTCGGTGCTCGGCATGGCGCAGAAGCTGCCCTGCTACAACGCGGCCTGGTTCCAGCCGGGTTCGCCGCAGTACGTGCACGCCTGCTACAGCGACGTCCCGCACCTGTTCTCCGGGCGGGGCTTCGCGGCCGGACTGCACCCCTACGTGGACCGGATCCCGGGCACCACCGGGGATCTGCAGTTCCTCGAATACCCGGTGCTGACCGGTCTGTTCATGCAGATCTCGGCCTGGCTGACGCCCGGTGGCGGCACGCTCCAGGACCAGGAGCGGTGGTTCTGGGTGATCAACGCGGGCCTGCTGATGGCCTGCGCGGTGGTCGCCGTGGTGGCGCTCTCCCGCACCCACCGGCGCCGCCCCTGGGACGCCCTGATGTTCGCGCTGGCGCCCGTCCTGCTGCTCAACGCCACCGTCAACTGGGACCTGCTGGCGGTCGCGCTGGCCGCCGTCGCCCTGGCCTGGTGGGCCGGCTCGCGGCCGGTCCTGGCCGGGGTGTTCATCGGCCTGGCCACCGCCGCCAAGCTCTATCCGCTCCTGCTGCTGGGCCCGCTGCTGGTGCTCTGCTGGCGGGCCGGCCGGTGGCGCGACCTGCGCGGGCTGCTGGGCGGCGCGGTCGGCGCGTGGGTGCTGGTCAACCTGCCGATCATGATGGCCAACTGGCAGGGCTGGTCGACCTTCTACGTCTTCAGCAAGCACCGCAACGAGGACTACGGCTCGCTCTGGCTGATCCTGATGCAGACCCGCGGCGTCGGGCTGGAGAACCTCGACACCTTCATCGCGATCCTGATGGTGCTGAGCTGTGCGGGGATAGCGTGGCTCGGCCTCTCGGCGCCCCGCCGCCCGCGGGTCGTCCAGCTGGCCTTCCTGGTGGTGGCCGCGTTCGTGGTGTTCAACAAGGTGTACTCGCCGCAGTACGTGCTCTGGCTGCTGCCGCTCGCGGTGCTGGCCCGGCCGCGCTGGCGGGACTTCCTGATCTGGCAGGCCTGCGAGGTGCTCTACACCCTGGGCATCTGGTCCCACCTGGGCTTCGTCACCGGGCCCAAGCAGCACGGGATCGGCGAGTCCTGGTACCACTTCGCGATCGTGCTGCACCTGCTCGGCACGCTCTACCTGGTCGGCGTGGTGATCCGGGACATCCTGCTGCCGGACCGCGACCCGGTGCGCTGGGACGGCAGCGACGACCCCTCCGGCGGGGTGCTCGACCAGGCCCCGGACGTCTTCGTGCTCGGCGCCGCCCGGCAGCTGCGCGAGGAGGCGAGCTACGCCGGGTACGCGCCGGCCGGCTCCGAGGGGTGGCTCATCGAGCCGCCCGCCCGGGCCCAGGAGCCGGCCGAGAAGTCCTGACGGCCGCCGGCGGCCGGTCGCCGGCGGCACACCGGGGCCGGCCGGCGGCGACCGTCAGGCGACCGGTCAGCGGTCCACCACGCGGTCGAAGTGCGTGGTGGTGTGCCGCACCTGGAGACCGAGCTCGTCGCCGACCGCCGGCGGCTTGGTCTCGCCGTCCAGGAGGAGCAGCGAGACCTGCATGTGCGGCGGCTCGGCGAACCAGAGCTGCTTGCCGGTCCAGTTGTACGGCGACTTGGTCTTGTTGACGGTCGCCAGGCCGGCCCGGGCGATGCCCTTGGCCCGCGAGGACATGCCCTGCACGTACTTGGGCGCCTCCAGCCCGATGCCGTGCGCGGTGCCGCCGGCGACCACCAGCAGGTGGCCGTCGGCCGGCGCCGGGTGCTGGCGGTAGCCGTAGCGGTCGCCCTTGGCGACGGGGGTGACGTCCAGCACCGTCGCCCGGACCTCCAGCGCGCCGTGGTCGCCGAGCCAGAGCCGGGTGCCGATCCGGGCCCGGAACACGGTGTCCGGGTAGCGCCCGGCCAGCTGCTCCAGGCCCGCCGCACCGAGGTGGCTGACGAAGACGGTGTGCACCGGCACCCCGGCGGCCCGGGCGGTGTCCACCCAGTACGCGACCTCCTCGACCGGGCTGGAGCCGTCCGGCCGGTCCATCGGCAGGTGCAGCGCGAGGCCCTCGAAGGAGACGCCGTCCAGCTCGGCGGCGACCGCCGGGAGGTCGGCCGCCGAGACGCCGTGCCGGCGCATGGTGGTCATGCACTCCACGACCACCCGGGCGCCGTGCAGCGCGCGCACCCCGTCGAGGCTGGCCACCGTTCGGATCACCCGGGCGTGCGGCAGCGGCAGGGCCTCCTCGCCGACCCGGTACGGGGTGAGCACCAGCAGCTCGCCGCCGTACCAGTCGGCCGCGTCGGCCGCCTCGTAGGCGGTGCCGACCGCCAGCATGCCGGTGCCGAGCAGGGTGGCCTCCTCGGCCAGGCGGTGGTTGCCCAGCCCGTAGCCGTTGCCCTTCGCCACCGGCACCAGGCCGGGGAACTCGGCCAGGACGGAGCGCTGGTGGGTACGCCAGCGTTCGGTGTCGAGGTAGAGCGACAGCGTCATCGGGTCATCTCCCAGAGGGTGTGGGGCACGGGCGGCTCGGCGGCTACGGCGCTGTTGCTCAGCGGCGCGACATGTACAGGTCGAGCGCCTTGTGCAGCAGCTTGTTGAGCGGGTAGTCCCACTCGCCGAGGTACTCGGCGGCCTGGCCGCCGGTGCCGACCTTGAACTGGATCAGGCCGAACAGGTGGTCGTTCTCGTCCAGCGTGTCGGAGATGCCGCGGAGGTCGTACACCCCGCCGCCGAGCGCGTACGAGTCGCGCATCATCCGCCACTGGATCGCGTTGGACGGCTTGACCTCGCGCTTGTGGTTGGCGGAGGCGCCGTAGGAGTACCAGACGTGCTCGCCGACCACCAGCATCGTGGTCGCGGCCAGCGGCTCGCCCTCGTGGTAGGCGATGTAGAGCCGCATCCGGTTCGGGTCCTCGGCGGTGAGGGCCTTCCACATCCGCTGGAAGTAGGACAGCGGGCGCGGGGTGAACCGGTCGCGCTCGGCGGTCACCAGGTACAGCTGGTGGAAGATCGGCAGCTCGTCGTAGCCGCCCTGGATCACCTCGACGCCGCTCTTCTCGGCCTTCTTGATGTTCCGGCGCCAGAGCTGGTTGAAGCCCTTCTGGATGTCGTCCAGCGAGCGGTTGGCCAGCGGGACCTGGAAGACGTAGCGCGGCTGGACGTCGCCGAAGCCGGCGCCGCCGTCCTCGCCCTGGAGCCAGCCGGCCTTGCGCAGCCGGTCGGCGACCTCGAAGGCGCGGGGCTCGTACCAGTCGGCCTCGACGTCGCGCAGGCGCTTGGCCTGCTTGGCGGCGATGGCCTCCTTGATGGTCGGCGCGTTCCAGCGGCGGATGACCACCGGCGGGCCCATCTTCACCGAGAACGCGCCCTGCGACTTCAGGTGCGCCAGCATCGGCTGCAGCCAGCGGTCGAGGTCGCGGTCGAACCAGTCGATCACCGGGCCCTCGGGCAGGTAGGCCAGGTACCGCTTGACCTTGGGCAGCTGGCGGTAGAGCACCAGCCCGGCGCCGACGATCTGGTTGGTCTGGTCGAACCAGCCGATCGACTCGGTGCGCCACTCGGCCTTCACATCGCCCCAGGACGGCACCTGCATGTGGCTGGCCGAGGCGCGGCTCCTGATGAAGGCGAGGTGCTCCTCGCGGGTGATCGTCCTCAGGCGCAGGCTCATGCTCGGTGCTCCTCGTCGGTCGGGCTGCAGTGGGCCCCGGTATCTCGGGGTGACCTTATCGTCCGGGCCCCCCGGGGCTGCGGGCGCGGCGACGCCCCCGTCGCGCACCGGCCTGTCCTAGGTAGGTACGCGAGGGGGGCGCCGGGGGTTCCTTGCGCGGGGTGGCTAACCCCACAGTCCTCCGCGCGCCATTCCGAGGTAGAAGCCGATCGCCGAGGCGCCGAGCGTGATCATGAGGATGAACCGCTCCGCGGTGGTCACGGAGAGGAACACCCCCAGCAGGCCCGCGGCGATCCCGAACAGGCCGGTCCACGAGGTCAGCAGGTGCAGGTTGTGGAAGAACGAGGTGACGAAGGCGATGACGCCGAGGACGGCCGTGACGCCCACCAGGGCGTTCTCCCGCGGGTGCGGGTGGCCGTCGGTGTTCAGGGTGAGAGGGGGCATCCGGTGGATGGTCTGGGCCATGAGTCCCACCTCCTGGCGAGGAGACGAACGGGCAGGAAACCCGTTCCGTCCAGATTGCGGCGGTTGGACTGGTCTCACAACCCCTATGCGTTTTGTTCGGCCGTCCGGGTGCAGGTAGGCTGTGCCGTCTGCACTGGTGTAGTTGTGCCTTCCTCTGCCCTCTTCCGGGTGAGCGGAGTCAGGCTGTCGGACCCGGCCGCTACGGTGGGCCGGAGTCGACACTGCTCCGGTGCCGACGCTGCACAACCCTCCTGCCACGGAAAGACCGTGGCCGCTGAGTCCAAAGGAGGTGGGTTACTCATGCGTCACTACGAGCTGATGGTCATCCTCGACCCGTCGGTCGAGGAGCGCGCTGTCTCCCCCCTGATCGAGAGCTTCCTCGCTGTCGTCCGCAACGGCGGTGGCAAGGTCGAGAAGGTCGACACCTGGGGTCGCCGCCGTCTGGCTTACGAGATCAACAAGCAGTCCGAGGGCATCTACTCGGTCATCGACCTTCAGGCCACGCCTGAGGTCGTCAAGGAGCTCGACCGCCAGCTTGGCCTGAGCGAGTCGGTTCTGCGGACCAAGGTCCTGCGCCCGGACACCCACTGAGCCACCTCTGAGGCCTTCGGGTCTCGGGTAGCTCGCGACCGTTGTTTCACGTGAAACAGCGGTGAACGGACATCTTCCCGAGAGGTCATCACCACCATGGCAGGCGAGACCGTCATCACCCTCGTCGGCAATCTCGTCGACGACCCCGAGCTGCGCTTCACCCCGTCGGGTGCGGCGGTCGCGAAGTTCCGTATCGCGTCCACCCCCCGCACCTTCGACCGTCAGACGAACGAGTGGAAGGACGGCGAGAGCCTCTTCCTCACGTGCAACGTCTGGCGGCAGCCGGCGGAGAACGTGGCCGAGTCGCTGCAGCGCGGCATGCGCGTCATCGTGCAGGGTCGACTGCGCCAGCGGTCTTACGAGACCAAGGAAGGCGAGAAGCGGACGGTCTTCGAGGTTGAGGTCGACGAGGTCGGTCCGAGCCTGCGCTCGGCGACCGCGAAGGTCACCCGGGCCAACCGGTCCGGTGCTCCCGGCGGCGGCGGCTTCGGCGGCGGCCCGCAGGGCGGCGGCCAGAGCGGTGGCAACTGGGGCGGCGGCAGCGGCGGACAGCAGGGCGGCAACTGGGGTGGCAACTCCGGTGGCCAGTCCGGTCCCTCCGACGACCCGTGGGCTTCCAGCACCCCCTCATCCGGTGGCAACAGCAACCAGGGTGGCGGCGGCGGTTGGGGTGCCCCGGCCGGTGGCGGCTTCTCGGAAGAGCCCCCGTTCTAAGAGCTGACAGATTTCGTGCGGCCGGGCCGCCGGCGTCCTCGGACGCCCGCCCGGCCGTGAACCCCAAATGGAGCGCACAATGGCGAAGCCGCCTGCTCGCAAGCCGAAGAAGAAGGTTTGCGTCTTCTGCAAGGACAAGGTCAACTACGTTGACTACAAGGACACGAACCTGCTGCGGAAGTTCATCTCCGACCGTGGCAAGATCCGTGCCCGCCGGGTCACCGGCAACTGCACCCAGCACCAGCGTGACGTCGCCACGGCCGTGAAGAACAGCCGTGAGATGGCGCTGCTGCCCTACACCAGCACCGCGCGCTAAGAGAGGGTGACCAAGTAATGAAGATCATCCTCACGCACGAGGTGCCGGGTCTCGGCTCCGCCGGCGAGGTCGTCGAGGTCAAGGACGGCTACGCCCGCAACTACCTGGTCCCGCGTGGCTTCGCCATCCGCTGGACCAAGGGCGGCCAGAAGGACGTGGACGCGATCCGTCGCGCCCGCAAGATCCACGAGATCCAGACCCTTGAGGCTGCCAACGAGGTCAAGGGCAAGCTCGAGGGCGTCCAGGTCAAGCTGGCCGTTCGCTCCGGCGAGGCCGGCCGTCTGTTCGGCTCGGTGACCCAGGCCGACGTCGTCGAGGCCATCAAGGCCGCCGGCGGCCCGGCTGTGGACAAGCGCGCCGTCGCGATCTCCTCGCCGATCAAGACCGTGGGCACCCACAAGGTCTCGGTCAAGCTGCACTCCGACGTCCAGGCCAACCTCGACGTCGCCGTCGTGGCTGCCTGAACCCGGTAGCGAAAGCGCCGTAGCAGTGGCCCGAGGGCCGGTCTCCCCCGTGCGGGGAGGCCGGCCCTCGGTCGTTCCCGGGCGGGACCGCCGGTCCGGGCCTCAGCTCCGGACCGCCCCGGTGACCAGCCACCGGCCGCCCAGCGCCCGGCGGACCAGGAAGCCGCCGCGGACCAGCATGAAGAGGTTCATCGCCCACCAGAGTCCGGCCAGGCCGGTGCCGCTCGCGGGCACCGCGAGGGCGGCCGGCGCGAACACCGCGAGGGTGGCGAGCATCGCCCAGGCCAGGTACGGGCCGTCCCCGGCGCCCATCAGCACCCCGTCCAGGACGAAGACCAGCCCGGAGACCGGCTGGCAGAGCGCGAGCAGCAGCAGCACGGTGTTCAGCTGGGCCTGGACCGCCGGGTCCGGGGTGAAGAGCGGGACGTACAGCGGCCGGGCGACCACCACCAGCAGGCCCAGCAGCACACCGGCACCGACGCCCCACTCGATCATCCGCCGGGTGGCGGCCCTGGCCCCCGGGACGTCCCCGGCGCCCAGGTAGCGGCCGATGATGGCCTGGCCCGCGATCGCGATCGCGTCCAGCGCGAAGGCGATGAAGAGGAAGACCGTCATGGCGATCTGGTGCGCCGCCATCCGGTCGTCACCCAGCCCGGCGGCCACCGCGGTGGCGATCATCAGGATGGCGCGCAGGCTCAGGGTGCGGACCATCAGCGGGCCGCCGGCCTTCGCGCTCGCCCGGATCCCGGCCGCGTCCGGCCGCAGCGAGGCCTGCTCGCGGCGGGCACCGCGCACCACCACGTACAGGTAGGCGCCGGCCATCCCGGTCTGTGCCAGGACGGTGCCCCAGGCCGAACCGGCCACGCCGAGTCCGGCGCCGTACACCAGCCCGGCGTTCAGGCCGAGGTTGGCGGTGAATCCGGCGACCGCCACCACCAGCGGCGTCCGGGTGTCCTGGAGACCGCGCAGCACACCGGTGGCCGCCATCACCATCAGGACCGCCGGTATGCCCAGCGCACTGATCCGCAGGTAGGTCACGGCGTACGGGGCGGCCGTCGGCGAGGCGCCCAGCACCCCGGCCGCCCAGGGGGCGAGGAGCAGGGTCAGGGCGACCACTCCGGCCGACAGGGCCAGGGCGAGCCAGATGCCGTCGATGCCCTGCTGGACGGCGGCCCGGCGGTCCCCGGCGCCGATCCGGCGGGCGACCGCGGCGGTGGTGGCGTAGGCGAGGAAGACGAAGACCCCGGTGGCGGTGGTGAGTGCGGCCGAGGCCACGCCGACACCGGCCAGCTGCGCGGTGCCGAGGTGGCCCACGACGGCCGAGTCGGCCATCAGGAAGAGCGGCTCGGCGACCAGGGCGCCGAAGGCCGGGACGGCCAGGGCGAGGATTTCCCGGTCGTGCCGGCGGCGGTCCGTGAGGAGGGTCATGGGGTCCAGGCTACTCATCCACAGGTAACAGTCGCCAGGGCATTTCGTCGCTTACTCGGAAGTGTGAGCGACCGGCTCGCCGACGTCTGTGTCCACCGCCACCCGACTGTGTGTGAAGTATTTCTCATGCACAGCCCCGGGACGAGGGAATTGCAGGTCAGCGGGTTGACGGTGGATCGATGGTCTGGTTATCCACAGGGCTTTCCACAGGGGCGTCCACAGGTTTGCGGTACTTCTCCACAGTCGTGGGCCGCTCGTCCACACCCCCTGTGGATAACCGCCTTGGCTGAAGGGCTCCCGGCACCTTAGCGTGGGCCCTCCGCCCGACACTCCCACCCGCTCCGGCGTCCGATTTGTCGGTGCGGTGGCGTAGAAATGCGGTGGCGCGGAACGAGGCTCCGCCGCAGCCGGCCACCGGCAAGGACCGCTCCAACTCGCACCACTCGCTGATCGGGGAACACGCGTGACCGGCCCCCAGTACGACGACCACGACGCCCCGCCGCCCGAGGACGACTGGCAGACCGCCGACGACCCGTTCCCGGTCGGCGCCTTCGCCGACGCCCCGTTCCCGGACGGCCCCGGCGACCGGCTGCCGGTCTCGCGCGGACGCGGCGGCGGAGCGGGCCAGGGCGGCTCGGGGGGCGGTTCCGGGGGCGGCTTCCAGAAGGGCGGCAAGGGCGGTTCCGGAGGTTCCGGGGGCTTCCAGCGGGACGGCGGCGGCAAGCGGCGCCAGGGCGGCGAGGAGGAGCGGGCCGAGGGCGGCCTCGACGGCTTCGAACGCGTCCCCCCGCAGGACCTCGCCGCCGAGCAGTCCGTCCTCGGCGGCATGCTGCTGTCCAAGGACGCCATCGCCGACGTGGTCGAGGTGCTCAAGCCGGCCGACTACTACCGGCCCGCGCACGAGCTGGTCCACGGCGCCATCCTCGACCTCTACGCCCGCGGCGAGCCGGCCGACCCGATCACCGTGGCCGGCGAGCTGACCAAGCGCGGCGAGCTCCAGCGGGTCGGCGGCCCGGGCTACCTGCACACCCTGGTCAACTCCGTCCCCACCGCGGCCAACGCCGAGTACTACGCCCAGATCGTCCACGAGCGCGCGGTGCTGCGCCGGCTGGTCGAGGCCGGTACCCGGATCGCCGGCATGGGTTACGCCGCCGAGGGCGACGTCGACGAGATCGTCAACGCGGCCCAGGCGGAGATCTACGCCGTCACCGAGCAGCGCACCAACGAGGACTACGCACCGCTCGCCGACATCATGGAGGGCGCCCTCGACGAGATCGAGTCGATCGGCTCCCGCAACGGCCAGATGTCCGGCGTCCCGACCGGCTTCGCCGACTTCGACGCCCTGACCAACGGCCTGCACCCCGGTCAGATGATCGTCATCGCGGCGCGTCCCGCGATGGGAAAGTCCACCCTGGCGCTGGACTTCGCCCGGGCCTGCTCGATCCAGCACAAGCTGCCGAGCGTGATCTTCTCGCTCGAAATGGGCCGCAACGAGATCGCCATGCGCCTGCTCTCCGCGGAGGCCCGGGTGGCGCTGCACCACATGCGCTCCGGGTCCATGACCGACGACGACTGGACCAGGGTCGCCCGCCGGATGCCGGACGTCAGCGAGGCGCCGCTCTTCATCGACGACTCGCCGAACCTGTCGATGATGGAGATCCGCGCGAAGTGCCGCCGGCTCAAGCAGCGCAACGACATCAAGCTCGTCGTCATCGACTACCTCCAGCTGATGCAGTCCGGTGGCTCCCGCCGGGCCGAGAACCGCCAGCAGGAGGTCTCCGACATGTCGCGAAACCTGAAGCTGCTGGCCAAGGAGCTGGAGGTGCCGGTGATCGCGCTCTCCCAGCTGAACCGTGGCCCCGAGCAGCGCACCGACAAGCGGCCGATGGTCTCCGACCTGCGTGAGTCCGGCTCGATCGAGCAGGACGCCGACATGGTCATCCTGCTCCACCGCGAGGACGCCTACGAGAAGGAGTCACCGCGGGCGGGCGAGGCCGACCTGATCGTCGCCAAGCACCGAAACGGCCCCACCGCCACCATCACCGTGGCCTTCCAGGGCCACTACTCCCGCTTCGTCGACATGACCCGGGACTGACGGCCGGAGCCGTCGCACGGGGGGAGGGGCGGACCCGGAAGGACCGGACCCGGACGGGCCGGGGCGGACACCGCCCGGGCCCGTCGGCGTCAGAGCGTGACGGTCGCGCGGAAGACGGTGGCGCCGGTGCCGGTGAGGCGGGTGGTGGTGCCGGTGGCCGGCAGGAAGGCGGACTCGCCGCGGGCGAGGTCCAGGGCGGTGCCGTCGGCGGCGGTGAGCCGGGCGGTCCCGGCGGTGCAGAGCAGGATCTGCGGGGCCCGGCCGTCCACCTCCCGGTCACGGCCGTCCAAGGCGAACCGGGAGAGCCGGAACTCGTCGATCGGCACGGGGTAGAGCTCCTCGCCGGGCGTCCCGTCGACCGGTACCGGCAGCAGCGGCGCCGGCGAGCAGGCGGCGAACTCGACCACTTCGAGCAGCTCCGGCACGTCGATGTGCTTGGGGGTGAGCCCCGCCCGCAGCACGTTGTCCGAGTTGGCCTGCAGTTCCACGCAGACGCCGTGCAGGTAGGCGTGCGGCACACCGGCGCCGAGGTAGAGCGCCTGACCGGCCCGGAGCCGGACGTGGTTGAGCAGCAGGCCGGCGATCAGCCCGCGGTCCCCCGGGAAGTCGCGGGTGATCCGGGTGTACGGGGCGTACGGGCCGTCCGGGTCCTCGGCGGCGGCCTTGTCGACCGCCTCGGCGGTGTCCCGGACCGCGGCCCCGGCGGCCGGACCGTCCAGGTCGAGGGCGGCGGCCAGGGCGCGGCTGAGCGCCTCGGCCTCGTCGCCGGCCCCCAGCAGGGCGATCAGCGGCTCCAGCGCGGGCACCCGCAGCCCGGCCAGCAGCGCGGCCGCCCCGGCGGGCCGGCGGAAGCCGCAGAGGCCGTCGAAGTCACCGAGCGCGCAGATGAGTTCGGGCTTGTGGTTGGCGTCGCGGTAGTTCCGGTGCGGGGCGTCCAGCGGGATGCCCCGGGCGTTCTCGGCGGCGTACCCGGCCCGCGCCTGGTCGAGCGAGGGGTGGGCCTGGATGGAGATCGGGATGCCGGGCGCGAGCACCTTGAGCAGGAACGGCAGCGTGGGCCCGAACCTGGCCACCGAGGCGGCGCCCAGCTCGCGTTCCGGGTCGGCGGCGATCAGCTCGTCCAGCCGGCGCGGCCCGTCGCCCCGGTCGGCCCGGGAGGGGTCGCCGGGGTGGGCGCCCATCCAGAGCTCGGCCTGCGGTTCGCCGGTCGGCTCCTGTCCGAGCAGCTCGGGGAGTGCGGTGACCGATCCCCAGGCGTACGGGCGGACGGTGTTGACGAGCTTGTCCATGGGCGCGGTCCTGCTCCTTTGCTGCAGTGGCTGACGGGTCCCTGCCGCCGGGCGGCGGTCCCCGGACGGGCGGGCGATCCGGGCAAAGGCCGGGCATCGACCCTAGCCGACCGGCCCCTCCCCGGGGGAAACGGCCGGTACCGACCGGGAGTGCCTCGGGCGGCGGGGCAGTCCGATGACGCGGTAGTAGGATGCCAGGACCCAGTGTTTTCCACAGTGGTCTCCAGGTCGGCGGGACGCCGCCGGGGACCGCGTCTTCTGATGAGTGCGGGCAACGGTGACTGGCACTTCCCGCCACCGGCCGAGAGGTTAGTACGTGACCGTCAACCAGCAGAGTTTTGCTGATCTCGGCAGGGTGCTGGTGATCATCCCGACCTTCAACGAGGCGGAGAACGTCGAGTCGATCGTCGGCAGGGTCCGCGCCGCCGTTCCCGAGGTCCACGTCCTGGTCGCCGACGACAACAGCCCGGACGGCACCGGTGAGCTGGCCGACAAGCTGGCCGCCGAGGACCCGCACGTCCACGTCCTGCACCGCAAGGGCAAGGAGGGCCTGGGCGCCGCCTACCTGGCGGGCTTCCGCTGGGGCATCGACCAGGGCTACGACGTGCTGGTCGAGATGGACGCCGACGGCTCGCACCGCCCCGAGGAACTGGACCGGCTGCTGACCGCGCTGCGCGGCGCCGACCTGGTGCTGGGCTCGCGCTGGGTGCCGGGCGGCCGGGTGGTGAACTGGCCGAAGTCCCGCCTGCTGCTCTCCCGCGGCGGCTCGACCTACTCGCGGCTCATGCTCGGCGTGCCGATCCGGGACGTCACCGGCGGCTACCGGGCGTTCCGCAAGGAGACCCTGCTGGGCCTGGGCATGGACGAGGTCGCCTCCGCCGGGTACTGCTTCCAGGTCGACCTGGCGTGGCGGACGGTGAAGGCCGGCTTCAAGGTGGCCGAGGTGCCGATCACCTTCGTCGAGCGGGAGCTGGGCGCGTCCAAGATGAGCCGGCACATCGTGGTCGAGGCGCTCTGGAAGGTCACCTCCTGGGGTGTCGCCGACCGGGTGGCCCGGCTGACCGGCCGGAAGGCCTGAGCCGGCCGGAGCGGCCGGGTTCCGGGCCGGGCCCGGAACCGCGAGTGGGAAGGCGTGCCCCGTCGGGCGCGCCTTCCGCGCTTTCGGCGCGCCGTACTCCCATGCTGTAGGGCGCGGGGACCCGGACGACGGCCGTCCGACCCGCCACCCGCCCGGCCGTACCGCAGGCCGGACCGCGGCCCGGCCCCGCCGGGTCCGAGGTGCGGGAGCGCCGGGCAACCGGCCGACCGGGCAACCGGCCGACCGGACCGCAGGCCGGACCGCCGAACAGGACCGCCGAACAGGACCGCAGACCAGAGGGAGCAGCCAGTGACGTCGTCCTCGCCCGAGGAGAACGCCGCCCCGGTGGACGCGGCGGCCCCGGTGGACGCGGCCGACGGAGCCGCCGCCGAACCGCCGGTCCGACCGCTGGAGACCGCCGTCTTCACCGGCCCCGAGTCGGCCTTCTTCGCCACCTCCACGCTGATCCTCGGCGAGCGCACCGCGATCCTGGTCGACGCCCAGCTGACCCGCAGCGCCGGCCGCGAGCTGGCCGAGTGGGTCGCCGGCAAGGGCCGCCGGCTGCTCGCCATCGTGGTCACCCACCACCACCCGGACCACTACTTCGGTGCCGAGGAGGTGCTCCGGCTCTTCCCCGAGGCACAGCTGCTGGCCGCTCCGCCGGTGGTGGACGGCATCCTGCGCACCGCCGCCGCCAAGGTCGCCCAGTGGAAGCCGGTCTTCGGGGACGACATCCCGGACCACCCGCTGGTGCCGGCCCCGCTGCTGCCCCAGCCGCTGATGCTCGACCGGCAGGTGATCCCGGTGCTGCTGCTCGGCCAGGGCGACTGCGACGGCTCCACGGTGGTCCACGTGCCGAGCATCCGCACCGTGATCGCCGGGGACTTCGTCTACAACGGCACCCACGTCTGGACCGCCGACACCACGCCGGAGCAGCGCACCGCGTGGACCCGCAACCTCGGCCGGATCGCCGACCTCGGGGTCGAGCGGGTGATCGCCGGGCACCGGGCGCCGGAGCAGGGCGACGAGGCGGCCCGGGTGCTCGCCTTCACCGGCGAGTACCTGCAGGACTTCGACCGTCTGCTGGCCGAGCACCCGGACGACCCGGAGGCGCTGGCCGCGGCGGTGAACGAGCGGTACGGGGAGCTGACCCTCCCGGCGGTGCTGGAGCTGAGCGCCGCCGCCAACACGGCGCGGGCGGCAGGGCCGTCGGAACCTGCGGAGGAGTCCGCGGAGCCGGGTGGCCCGGAGGAGTCCGCGGAGCCGGACGCGCCGGGGGAGACCGCCGCCGGGCCGGACGGGCCCGCGAAGGGGCCGGGGGCCGGGTCGGACGGGTCCTGACCCGTCCGGCGGATACTGGCGGCATGACCCCGTACGACGTGATCGTCCCGGCCGGCGGCGCCGCCCGGCGGCTCGGCGGGGCGGACAAGCCCGGCCTGACCGTGGGTGAGGCCACCCTGCTGGACCGGGTGCTCGCGGCCTGCGCCGGAGCCCGCACCACCGTCGTGGTCGGCCCGGCCCGGCCCACCGTCCGCCCCGGCGTCCGGTGGACCCGTGAACGGCCGCCCGGCGGCGGGCCGGTGGCTGCCGTGGCCGCCGGCCTGGCCGAGGTGACCGCCGACCTGGTGCTGCTGTTCGCCGCCGACCTGCCGTTCCTCGACGAGCGGACCGTCCACCGGCTGGCCGCCGCCCTCGACGCCGCCGCGCCGGACACCGAGGCGGCCGTCCTGGTCGACGCCGGCGGACGTGACCAGCCGCTGGCCGCCGCCTACCGCGCCGCCGCCCTGCGGGCCGCGCTGGCCGCCGCCGGAGACCCCGCGGGGCTGCCGCTGCGCCGCCTGACCGGCGGGCTGCGCACCCTCCGGCTGGCCGACACCGACGACGTCACGTACGACTGCGACACCTGGGAGGACCTGGCCCGGGCCCGCGAACGCGACACCACCGGACCCACCGCCTAGCCCGCCGCCCGGCCCGCCGCCAGGCCCACCCCCGGCCCGCTCACGGGCGCCGGCACCTGGGCGTGAGCGAAACGACGCGCGCCGCTCACCGGGCAAACATGCCGGGGAAACCACCGATCGGGCAGCATGGGCGCATGGAGCGCACGCTGGATGACTGGATCGCCGAGGTCCGGGCCGAGCTGGACATCGACCTGGACGTCGACGTCCACGGACTGCTCGACCTGGCCCGGGTGGTCGCCCACGGGGTGGCCCGGCCCGCCGCGCCGCTGACCGCCTTTCTGATCGGCTACGCGGCCGCCCGGCAGGGCGGCGGCCCCGAGGCCGTCGCCGAGGCGGCCCGGCGGACCGCCGCGCTCGCCGAGCGGTGGACGGCGGACGCCGAGCCGGGGCGGACGTGAGCACGGTGGAGGAGCTCGCCGTGCTCGACCAGCCGCCGGCCCCTGCCCGACCGACGAGCTGGGCGCGGGCCAGGGAAACCGCCCGCCGGGCCGGCCGGACGCCGCTGCCGCCGCTGCGCCTGCCGCTGGCCGGGGCGCTCGGCCACACCCTCGCCGAGCCGCTCGCCGCGCTCACGGACCTGCCCGCCTTCGACACCTCGGCCATGGACGGCTGGGCGGTCGCCGGCCCCGGCCCCTGGCGGGTGGCCGGACGGCAGCTGGCCGGTCGGCCGGCCACCGGGGCGCTCGCCGACGGCGCCGCCGTGGAGATCGCCACCGGCGCCCAACTGCCGCCCGGCGCCACCGCCGTACTCCGCCGGGAGCACGGCGAGCCGGCCGGCCCGTTGCTGTACGACCGCACGCCCGGCTCGCTGACCACCGGCCAGGACGTCCGCCCGCGCGGCCAGGAGTGCCGGCTCGGCGAGCCGCTGCTCCCGGCCGGCACCCCGGTCGGTCCGGCCGTGCTGGGCCTGGCGGCCGCCTGCGGCCACGACCTGCTGACCGTCCGCCGCCGCCCGGTGGTCGAGCTGCTGGTCCTCGGCGACGAACTGCTCGGCTCCGGCCTGCCCCGGCCCGGCCTGGTCCGGGACGCGCTCGGCCCGCTGCTGCCGCCGTGGCTGTGCGCCGCCGGGGCCACGACCGGCGAACCGCGCGCCGTCCGGGACGACTTCGGTCTACTGCGGGACGCCCTGCGGCACTCCACCGCCGACGTGGTGGTCACCACCGGCGGCACGGCCGCCGGACCGGTGGACTACCTGCACCGGGCGCTCGCCGAGGTCGGCGCCCGGCTGCTGGTGGACGGGGTCGCCGTGCGCCCCGGCCATCCGATGCTGCTCGCCGAACTGCCCGGCGGTCGCCACCTGGTGGGCCTGCCCGGCAATCCGCTGGCCGCCGTGGCGGGGGCGGTCACGCTCGCACTGCCGCTGCTGCACGGGCTGGCCGGCCGCTCCACCGCCCGCCCGGTCCGGGCGGCGGCCGTCGACGACCTGCCCGGGCACCCGGCGGACACCCGGCTGCTCCCGGTCCTGCGCACCGACCAAGGGATCGTCCAGCTCCGGTACGACGGACCGGCGATGCTCCGGGGTCTGGCCCGGGCCGACGCACTGGCGGTGGTGCCGCCCGGCGGCGCGGCGGCCGGCGACCTGATCGAACTGGTGGAGGCCCCGTGAACGCCCGACGCAGGCGCGAGCGGTTCCCCGGCCCGCTCACCCCCGGGACCGAGCCCTGGGCGGACGCCGGGATCGTGCTGCCGGCCCGGCGGTCGGCGCCCGCCGTCCGGCAGGTCGGCGTCCGGCTGCTGATCGCGCTCGCCGTGCTGCTGGCCACCACGTTGGTCGTCTGGCTGGACCGCGACGGCTACAACGACAACGCCGGCGGCGGGCTGAGCTTCCTCGACGCGGCGTACTACGCCACCGTGACGCTCTCCACCACCGGGTACGGCGACATCACCCCGTACAGCGAGGGTGCCCGCCTCACCAATATCTTCGTGATCACGCCGCTCCGGGTGGTCTTCCTGATCATCCTGGTCGGCACCACCCTTGAGGTGCTCACCGAACGCACCCGTCAACAGTGGCGGTTGAACCGCTGGAGGTCCACCGTGCGCGAGCACACCGTCGTGATCGGCTACGGCACCAAGGGCCGCAGCGCCGTCGACACGCTGCTCGGCCAGGGAGTGCGCAAGGACGAGATCGTGGTGGTCGACCCGCAGCGCAAGGTGGTCGACCAGGCCGCCCAGCACGGCCTGGTCGGCGTGGTCGGCGACGCCACCCGGACCGACACCCTGATCCGTGCCGGACTGCCCACCGCCGCCCGGGTGGTGGTCGCGCCGGAGCGGGACGACACCGCCGCACTGGTCACCCTGACGGCACGCCAGCTCACCAGGGCGGCCACCATCGTCGCCGCCGTCCGCGAGGACGAGAACGCCCCGCTGCTCCGGCAGAGCGGCGCGGACGTCGTGGTCACCAGCTCCAGTTCGGCCGGCCGGCTGCTCGGCATGTCGATGCTCAGCCCGCACGCCGGCGAGGTCATGGAGGACCTGCTGACCTACGGCAACGGCCTGGACGTGATCGAGCGCCCGGTCACCCGGGCCGAGGCCGGGCACAGCCCGCGGGAGTGCGAGGACCTGGTGGTGGCGGTGGTCCGCGGCCGCCGGGTGATCAACTACACCGAGCAGGAGGCGCAGACGCTGCAGCTGACCGACCGGGTGATCGTCATCAAGTGATCCGGTTGCCCGTAGGGTCGGGCACCATGACCGATCAACCGCAGCTCCCCTTCGGCACCTTCGACGCCTTCGGACCCGCGCTGGACGTGGTCGACCAGCTGGCCGGGCCGGTGGCGGACGCCCTCAAGAACTGGGACGACCGGGAGGCCGCCCGGTCCGTGCTGTACGTGGACACCGACCCGGAGAAGGCCGACACCGCCGTCTTCTGCGAGACCTACGGCGTCCCGCCGGAGTCCTCGGCGAACTGCGTGGTGGTCGCCGCCAAGCGCGGCGGCGGGACGACCCTGGCCGCCTGCCTGGCACTGGCGACCACCCGGGTGGACGTCAACCGCGCGGTCCGCCGGCACCTGGAGGCCCGCAAGGCGTCGTTCGCGCCGATGGACACGGCCGTCGCCGCGAGCGGCATGGAGTACGGCGGCATCACCCCGGTCGGTCTGCCCGCGGACTGGCCGCTGCTGGTCGACGAGGCGGTGGCCGCGACGCCGTACGTGCTGGTGGGCAGCGGGCGGCGGCGGGGCAAGCTGATCCTGCCGGGCCGGGTGCTGGCCGGGCTGCCGGGCGCCGTGGTGCTGCCGGATCTGGCGGGCTGAGGCGACCGGTCCCGGCCGGGCCCGACCGGATCCGGTCGGGCGGGCGCCGGGAGCGGTCCCGACCGGGGTGCCGCGGAGTAGCGTCGGGATCATGCATGCGATGACGATTCCTGAACCCGGTGGGCCCGAGGCGCTGGTCTGGGCCGAGGTGCCGGATCCGGTGCCCGGTGAGGGCGAGGTCCTGGTCGAGGTGGCGGCGACCGCCGTCAACCGCGCCGACCTGCTCCAGCGGCAGGGCCTCTACAACCCGCCGCCCGGCAGCTCGCCCTACCCCGGTCTGGAGTGCGCGGGCCGGATCACCGCCCTGGGTCCCGGGGTGGCCGGCTGGGCGGTCGGCGACGAGGTCTGCGCGCTGCTGGTCGGCGGCGGGTACGCGGAGCGGGTGGCGGTCCCGGTCGGGCAGCTGCTGCCGGTACCGAAGGGGCTGACCCCGGAGGAGGCCGCCGCGCTGCCGGAGGTCGCCTGCACCGTCTGGTCCAACGTGTTCCTCACCGCCAACCTGCGTCCGGGCGAGACCGTGCTGGTGCACGGCGGCGCCAGCGGCATCGGGACGATGGCGATCCAGCTGGCCAAGGCGGTCGGCGCCCGGGTGGCGGTGACGGCGGGCAGCGCCGGGAAGCTCGCCCGGTGCGCGGAGCTGGGCGCCGACGTCCTGATCGACTACCGGGAACAGGACTTCGTCGAAGTGCTGCGGGAGGCCACCGACGGGGCCGGGGCGGACGTGATCCTGGACATCATGGGCGCCCGGTACCTGCAGCGGAACGTGGACGCGCTGGCGGTCAACGGGCGGCTGGTGATCATCGGGCTGCAGGGCGGCGTGCAGGGCGAGCTCAACCTGAACACCCTGCTGCGCAAGCGCGGCGCGGTGATCGCCACCAACCTGCGCGGTCGGCCGCTCGCCGAGAAGGCGGCGATCGTGGCGGCGGTGCGCGAGCACGTCTGGCCGCTGGTGGAGTCGGGCGTGGTGAAGCCGGTGATCGACCGGGTGGTGCCGCTGGCCGACGCGGCCGCCGCGCACCGGGCACTGGAGGCCGGCGAGCAGGTCGGCAAGGTGGTGCTGCGGGCCTGACGGGGCCGGGTCCGAGGGCGGGCGGGAACCGGGGGGTGAACGGCCCAGGGTGGTTCGAAATGCCCTGAATGTCGGATTGTGTGAGGCTGTTCGGGAGCTGTCCCGCCGCCGACCCGCCCTGCGCGGTCGGCCGTCGCGGAAGGACCTCGATCGTGGCCGCACCTTCGTACGCGTTCCTCGGGCCGCTGCCCGCAGCGTTGTCGCACCGCCGTTCCCGCCGCGCCGGGCGTGTCCTCGCCCGGCGCGCCGAGCGGTGCTCGCGGCGCCTGCTGGCGGTGGCGGTGCTCGGTCTCGCGGTGCCGCTGACGGTCCCGGTGGCGGTCGCCGCCCCGGTCGGACCCGGCGCCGCCGTCCGGCCCGCCTCCCTCGCCCCGCCCCCCTCGACCGGGTCCGGCACGCTGTCCGGGACCGCCGGGGCGGACGAACCCCCCGCGGCGGACGAACCTGCCGCGGCGGGTGGAGCGGGCGGCGTGTCGGCGGAGCCGGGCGCGGCGCTACCCTCGGGCGGGGTCGTGCGTTCCGGCTCGCCCTCCCCGGCCCCGGCGGGGCCGTCCGGGCCGCCCGGTGGAGCCGCCACCGGGCCCGCCGCCTCGCCGGCCCCGGTCTCCGGGCCCGCCGCCACCGGGCCGGCGACCTCGGAGCCGTCCACCCCGCGACCCGCCGCCACGGGGCCGGCCGGGTCGGGGCCCGTTCCTGCCCCGGAGCCGGAGCCCTCGGCCGCGCCGGACACGCCGGACACGCCGACGGTCACGTCTCCCGTCCCGGCCGTGTCGGCGACCGCCGTCGCCACCGCGGCGACCCCGACCGCCGTCACGCCGCCGCGGGTCCAGAGCGCTCACCCCCGGCCCGGCGCCGGCGGGCTCCGGGCCGATCGGGACCAGAAGTGGTTCCGGCACCGCCCGGGCTCGGCGCCCGAACGTGTGCGGTCCGCGCCGGAGCGCGGCCGGGAGCACTCCGTCGAGCAGCCGCCGGAGCAGCCCCCCGCGACCGCCGCCGGGGCGGACCCCGCCGGTGCCGGGGGGCAGACCGACTCCGCCGACACCACGGGGAGCGCGGTGGTGGCGCTCGGCCGGCCCGACGCGCAGGCCGTGGCGGCCCCGGTCGTGCTGCCCGCCCGCTGGCACGACGCCTCCACCCTCCAGCTGCCGCTCGGCGCCGGCCTCGGCCTGATCGGCTGCGGCCTGGGGCTGGTCGGCCTCCGGCTGCGCAGGAACTGAGCGACGGCCGCCGGACGGGACCGGCGGCCGGGCGGCGACAGCGCGGCGGCCGGGGAGGTCGGTCGGCACCCGCGGTGGCGGGCGTGCCCCGGCCCCGGGCGAACTGAGTATCCGTACGGATACCGGCGGCCCGCCCGGGGGGCGTAGCGTCGTGTCCGGGCAGGCGGCGGTACGCGTGCGGCGGCCGATGCCGGTCCGGGGCGGTGCGGTCGGGGGCCTCCACCCGACCAACCCCAGTGAGGGAGAATGTGATTCATGACGAATCCGATGAACGAGCGCTCGTCGCAGGAGCTCTACCAGGGCATGGGCGGGCAGTCGCAGGACGGCCAGAAGGTGCTGATCGTCGGACCGGACGGCCTGCCGGTGGGCCACGGGTTCCCCGGTTCGCCGGGGAACGACGACGGTGACGGCCCGCGTGAACTGCCGGTGACCGAGATGGTCGAGCAGCCGGCCAAGGTGATGCGGATCGGCAGCATGATCAAGCAGCTGCTGGAGGAGGTCCGGGCGGCCCCCCTCGACGAGGCCAGCCGGGCCCGGCTGAAGGACATCCACGCCAGTTCGATCAAGGAGCTGGAGCTCGGCCTGGCGCCCGAGCTGGTCGCGGAGCTGGAACGGCTCTCGCTGCCGTTCACCGAGGACTCGATCCCGACCGAGGCCGAGCTGCGGATCGCGCAGGCGCAGCTGGTGGGGTGGCTGGAGGGCCTGTTCCACGGCATCCAGACCGCCCTGTTCGCGCAGCAGATGGCGGCGCGGGCGCAGCTGGAGCAGATGCGGCGGGCGCTGCCGCCCGGTCTGCACGGCGGCGAGCCGGAGGGCGACGACCCGGGCGAGGGCCGCGGCATCCGTTCCGGCCCGTACCTGTAGGCCCGGCGGGACACCGCAGGACGGCGCGCCGCCGCACCGCGGCGGCCGTCACGGCATCGGGCGTACCACGACGACCCGGTGTCGAACGCACTACCGACCGGTACCGGGTCGCGGACCGGACACAGTGTCGGCCCTGAGCCGATCACCGGCGCCGCGAGCCGATACCCTGGGCCCCTGTCGCAGGCCGGGCGAGCGCCGCGACAGGGGTCGGGCAGGCCGTCGGGCCGGGCCCGGACACGCACGGACGAGACCGAACGTCACGGTCGCGGCGGCACTGCCGCGACGAGGGGGAGCAGAGGACCATGAGCGAGCACGGCAACGCGGAGGTCGAGGGCTACTCCCTGGGCAACGGCCGGTACGTGCTGCAGCGGGTGCTGGGCGAGGGCGGCATGGCCTCCGTGCACCTCGCGTACGACAACGTCCTGAAGCGGCCGGTGGCGCTGAAGAGCATGCACGCCGAGCTCGGCCGGGACGCGTCGTTCAAGGAGCGGTTCCGCCGTGAGGCGCAGGCCGTGGCCCGTCTGGAGCACGAGAACATCGTCCGGGTCTACGACACCGGCGAGGACGTGGCCCCCGACGGCTCCACCACGCCGTACATCGTGATGCAGCTGGTCGACGGCAAGGGCCTGCGGGACGCGATCAACGAGGCGGTCGCCCAGCACGGCGCGATGCCCGTCGAGGAGGCGCTGCGGGTCACCGTCGGCGTGCTGAACGCGCTGGAGGCCTCGCACGACCAGGGCCTGGTGCACCGTGACATCAAGCCCGGCAACGTCATGTTCGACCGCAAGGGCGTCGTCAAGGTCATGGACTTCGGCATCGCCCGCGCGCTGGAGAGCGGGGTCACCTCGATGACCCAGACCGGCATGGTGGTCGGCACGCCGCAGTACCTCTCGCCCGAGCAGGCGCTGGGCAAGCCGGTGGACGCGCGCTCCGACCTGTACTCGGTCGGCGTGATGCTCTTCGAGATGATCACCGGCCAGCTGGTCTTCGACGGCGACTCGGCCTTCTCGATCGCCTACAAGCACGTCCAGGAGGAGCCGCCGGCGCCGTCCACGCTCAACCGGGCGCTCGACCCGGCGGTCGACGAGTTCGTCGCCACGGCGCTGCGGAAGGACCCGGCGCACCGGTTCGCGAGCGCGGCGGCGATGCGGGACGAGGCCGAGCGGCTGATCGCGGTGGCCAAGGGCGGCGGCAGCCCCCTGGCGGCCAGCTCCCCGCTGGTGATCACCGACGGCCCGCGTTCGGTGCACGCCGCCCCGCCGGTCCCGTCCGTCCCGCAGGCCCCGCAGACGCCGCAGCCGTTCCACCGGCCGCCGGCCTACCAGACCCCGCCGCCGGCGTTCCAGACCCCGCCGCCGCACTTCCCGCAGCAGGCGCACACCCCGCCGCCGCAGCCGCCGGCCTACCAGACCCCGCCGCCGGCGTTCCAGACGCCGCCGCCGCACTTCCCGCAGGCGCACACCCCGCCGCCGCAGCCGATGCCGGCGCCGTTCCAGCCGGCCCCCGCGTCGAACAGCGGTGGCTGCTCCACGGCCCTGGTGATCGTCGGCATCATCGTCGGCGTGATCGTGCTGGCCGTCATCATCATTGCGATCGTGGTCAACCGAGCCAAGAACGAGACCGCCGGCGGGTCGACCTCGCGGGTCTCGGAGCGGACGGCCACCGTGCTCCACCTGGACGGTCCGGCCGACCGGAATGGCCTGCTCTGACGCATTCCGTCCGGATCGGGCGTGCCACGGGGGCAGGCCGGAGGCGGTAGCGTTCGGGCAAACGAGGCGACAGGGCACCGCGATCCGAGCGAAGGCCCGGGGCGAGGAGCGATGGCACAGACGCAGCAGCCGGACGACGACGAGGGCGCCTGGGCGACCGGTTCGGCCGGTGGTGCCCCGAGGACGCCCGGAACCGGTAGCGACGCCGCCACCACCGCGCTCCCGCCGTTCGGCGGCCCGCAGACGCCGGGCCGTGGCACCGCCGCCCCGCTGGGCACGGTCGGCGACGGCCGCTACCGGCTGACCCACCGGCTCGGCCGGGGCGGCATGGCCGAGGTGCTCGCCGCCCAGGACGTCCGGCTCGGCCGGACCGTCGCGGTCAAGCTGCTCCGCGGCGAGCTGGCCCAGGACGAGATCGCCCGGCTCCGCTTCACCCGGGAGGCGCACGCTGTCGCGGCGCTCAACCACCACGCGATCGTCGCGGTGTACGACACCGGCGAGGAGTACGTCGGCGAGGAGTCGACGCCGTACATCGTGATGGAGCTGGTCGAGGGCCGGACCGTCCGCGAGCTGCTGGTGGACGAGTCGGAGCCGCCGGTCGACCAGGCGCTGCTGATCATCGCCGGGGTGCTGGAGGCGCTCGCCTACAGCCACCGGCACGGCATCGTGCACCGGGACATCAAGCCGGCCAACGTCATCATCACGACCACCGGCGCGGTCAAGGTGATGGACTTCGGCATCGCCCGCGCGCTGACCGGGACCGCCTCCACCATGACCCAGACCGGCATGGTCATGGGCACCCCGCAGTACCTCTCGCCCGAGCAGGCGCTCGGCAAGCCGGTCGACCACCGCTCCGACCTGTACGCGGCCGGCTGCATGCTCTACGAGCTGCTGACCCTGCGCCCGCCGTTCACCGGCGACACGCCGCTCTCGGTGGTCTACCAGCACGTCCAGGACATGCCGGTGCCGCCCTCGCAGGCCAACCCGCGCGTACCGGCGGCGCTCGACCCGCTGGTGCTGCGCTCGCTCGCGAAGAACCCGGACGACCGCTTCCAGGACGCCGACGAGTTCCGCGCGCACCTCGAACACGCGTTGCGCGAACTGCAGGGCGGCACGGGTGCCTGGGCGGCCGGTTCCGCGGCCTCCGGCCTGGCCGCGGCCGGTCAGGGCTACGGCGGCATGCCGATGCCCGGCGCGGACGAGACCGCGGTGCTCGGGGCCGGGGTCCCGGGGGACCCGACGGCGATGCTGCCGTACCAGGTGCCGGGCGGCCCGCACACCCCGTCCTCGCCCTACCCGGCGGCCGGCGGACCGTACGGCGGCGGTGACGGCGGTGACGGCTCCGGCGGCGGCGGGCACGGACGCGACCGGGGGGGCCGCGGGCCGTGGCGCTGGGTGGCCGGCATCGTGGCGGTGATCGTCGCGTCCGGCGCCGGGATCGCCCTGGCGCTCAGTGGCAACGACGAAGGCTCCGGCGGGAAGATCCAGCCGACCACCCCGCCGCCCGGTGTGGTGTCGACGGCGCCGGAGGCCACCACGCCCACCACGGGCGGCGCCGTGACCACGGCCCCGACCACCCAGAACACCCGGCGCCCGCAGCAGCCGACCGACACCGGCAACGGAAACGGCGGCAACGGCGGCAACCAGAGCCAGCCGCCTGCCACCTCGGGCGGCAAGCACACCATGTCGTCGACCCCGAGCACGACCGGCAGCAAGCCCGCGACGACGGCTCCGCCGGCGACCGGGACGCCGACCGCGCCGCCCACCACCGCCCCGACCACCGCGGGCGGCGGCGCGACGACCGCGCCGCCGGCGACGTCGACGGCGACCCAGCCGCCGCCGGCGACGACGGCACCGCCCGGGGGCAACACCTCGCCGAAGCCGCCGGTCTCCCCGCCGGCGACCGCGGGCTGACCCGAGGGGTCAGTTGGCGAAGGCGTCCAGGACCTGCTCGTACTCCTGGCACCACCACGCCAACTGGCCCGCCGAGGCGGGGTAGAGCGGGTCGGCCCGGTGGTCGGCCCGCTGGTAGCGCCACTGGAGCATCCAGAAGTCGTTCAGCCGCTCCCACCAGACCCGGTGCACGGCGGCGGCCAGGTGTTCGGCGGTGGCGGCCCCGGTGGCCCGGTACGACTGCGAGTAGTGCCGGACGCGGACGAGGTCCAGCACCCCCGTGGCCCGGTCGTTGAAGACCAGGGTGGCCGCGCGCACGGCTTCCTCGGCGCGCGGCTGGGGCCCGAGCTTGTCCCAGTCCAGGACCGCGGAGATCCGGCTGCCGTCGTGCAGCAGGTTGAGCCCGTGGAAGTCGCCGTGGGTCCAGCCGGTGGGCGGGGCGGTCTGCGGGGCGGGACGCCGGTGCGCGTGGTCGGCGAGCAGCTCAAGCCGCTCGGAGAGACGCCGTTCGACCAGGGCGTCCAGGTCGTCGAACGGGCGGTGCTCGCGGGCGTGCGAGCGCAGTTCACGGGCGAGTACGGAGCTGTCGCGCGCGTCGGCGCTCCGGTAGCCGGAGGGCTGGGCGACGGGGGCGCAGACGTCGTCGAGGGCGCCGTGCAGTCGGCCGAGCAGCGTGCCGAGGTCGTCGCACTGCGGCAGGGAGAGGTCCGTACCGTGGCGGTGCCGGCCGTCCACCCAGGGGAAGAGGGCGAACAGCCGGCCGCCGAAGGCGGCGACGGTGCCGGTCCGTTCGGCGAGGGCGAGCGGGGGAGCGACGGGCAGTCCCAGGGCGGAGAGCGCGGCCATCGCGCGGTGGTGGCCGGCGACGGCCTCGCGCCCGGCGGTCGCGGCGTCGACGTAGCACTTCAGGAAGTAGGTGCCGGCTTCGGTGGTGACGCGGTAGCCCCGGTTCAGGAGGCCTTCGGCGACGGGTTCGGCGGTGAGCAGGCGGCCCACCCGGTAGCGGCGGAGGATCTCGGCGAGGGCGGCGTGCGGGACGGGCGGGCTGAGCGTTCCTATCGGGGGGGCCGTGAGGTCGGGACGGGCTGGTGCACAGGCAAGGGTCTGGCTGAAAGTCACAGCCAGAGGTTAGGGCCCCCCGGCGGGGGCCCTTGACAGGGCGTCAGATGTGTGCAGCTCGCGAGTCAGTGCTGGTGGTCCGCCTGGTGCCGTGCCACGAAGGCGGCCGCCTGGGTCCGTCGCTCCATCCCCATCTTGGCGAGCAGACTGGAGACGTAGTTCTTCACCGTCTTTTCGGCGAGGTGCAACTCGTTCCCGATCTGACGATTGGTCATCCCTTCGCCGATCAGGTCGAGGATGCGGCGCTCCTGCTTGGTGAGCTGGGACAGTCGTTCGTCCTCCTTCTCGCCGCCGTCGCGCAGCCGGGCGAGCACCCGGCTGGTGGCCACCGGGTCGAGCAGCGACTTCCCGGCGGCGACGTCCCGCACGGCGGTGATCAGGTCGGTGCCGCGGATCGCCTTCAGCACGTAACCGGAGGCACCCGCCATGATCGAGTCGAACAGCGCCTCGTCGTCGGAGAAGGAGGTCAGCATCAGGCACTTGATCTCCGGCAGCCGGGAGCGGATCTCCCGGCAGACCTCGACGCCGTTGCCGTCCGGCAGGCGGACGTCGAGCACCGCGACGTCGGGGTGGACGGCCGGGATCCTGGTGAGCGCCTCGGCGGCGGTGCCGGCCTCGCCGACCACCTCGATGTCGTCCTCGACCGAGAGGAGTTCGTGGACGCCCCGCCGGACCACTTCGTGGTCGTCGAGCAGGAATACCCTGATTTGTCCAATATCAGTCACGCGCAAAGCCTCCCATATCACCCTACGAAAGACCTATCGCCCGCACCAGGGCGGGGGCGCGATCCGGCCAGAGCGGGAGAAAGCGATGCCGGTAACCCCCTTACGCGGGAGCTCCCGCCCGGATAACGTGCGCAGGTGTCCTGATGGCGACCGAATTGAGAGCTGCGCCACACCCGTAGTTGTCGGCATCCAACAACTAGGACGTCCTAGCGCAGACGCGCCCGGGGCGGACGCTGGGTAACGTTCTCGTGAGGGCGACGTCGGAAGAGGATCACCACCTGCCCCGCAGTAGGTGCGCACACCCACGCGCGCCCCGCGAGGCGGTGACCGGACCGGTCACCGGCGACCCCGGGCGGCCGGACAGACCGAGGAGTGAACGTGACCGTCAAAAGCACGGCGAGGGCCCGCAAGAAGGCGGCCCCCGGCGTCCCTGACACCCTCCGCGCCACGGGTACGGACGCCCAGCCGGAGCTCGTGCAACTGCTCACCCCGGAAGGCGAGCGGGTCGAGCACCCGGACTACCCGCTCACGGTGGAGCCCGACGAGCTTCGCGCCCTCTACCGTGACCTGGTGCTGGTGCGCCGGTTCGACGCCGAGGCGACCTCCCTGCAGCGACAGGGGGAGCTGGGCCTCTGGGCCTCGCTGCTCGGCCAGGAGGCCGCCCAGGTCGGCTCCGGGCGCGCGCTGCGCCCCGGCGACTACGCCTTCCCGACCTACCGCGAGCACGGTGTCGCCTGGTGCCGTGACGTGGACCCGCTGAACCTGCTCGGCATGTTCCGCGGCGTGAACCACGGCGGCTGGGACCCGAACGAGAAGAACTTCCACCTCTACACCATCGTGATCGGCGCGCAGACCCTGCACGCCACCGGCTACGCGATGGGCATCACCAAGGACGGCTCCGACGACGCGGTCATCGCGTACTTCGGCGACGGTGCCTCCAGCCAGGGCGACGTCAACGAGGCCTTCACCTTCGCCTCGGTCTACAACGCGCCCGTGGTGTTCTTCTGCCAGAACAACCAGTGGGCGATCTCCGAGCCCACCACCACCCAGACCAAGATCCCGCTGTACCGCCGCGCCTCCGGCTTCGGCTTCCCGGGCGTCCGGGTCGACGGCAACGACGTGCTGGCGTGCCTGGCCGTCACCCGCTGGGCGCTGGAGCACGCGCGCAGCGGCAACGGCCCCGTCCTGATCGAGGCCTTCACCTACCGGATGGGTGCGCACACCACCTCCGACGACCCCACCCGCTACCGGCTCGCCGAGGAGACCGAGGCCTGGAAGGCCAAGGACCCGATCAGCCGGCTCAAGGTCCTCCTGGAGAAGGAGGGCCTGGCCGACGAGGAGTTCTTCGCCTCGATCGACGCCGAGAGCGAGCAGCTGGGGCTGCGGGTGCGCGAGGGCGTGCGCGGCATGCCGGACCCGGACCCGACCCTGATCTTCGACCACGTCTACGCCGAGCCGCACACGCTGGTCGATGAGGAACGGGCCGGGTACGTCGAGTACGCGGCCTCCTTCGAGGCGGGGGAGAACCTCTGATGGCCGGTCAGCTCAGCATCGCCAAGGCGCTCAACGACGCGCTGCGGAAGTCGCTGGAGAACGACCCGAAGACCGTCCTGATGGGCGAGGACATCGGCAAGCTCGGTGGCGTCTTCCGGATCACCGACGGCCTGCAGAAGGACTTCGGCGAGGACCGGGTGATCGACACACCGCTCGCCGAGTCCGGCATCGTCGGCACCGCGATCGGCCTGGCCCTGCGCGGCTACCGCCCGGTGGTGGAGATCCAGTTCGACGGCTTCGTCTACCCGGCCTTCGACCAGATCGTCTCCCAGCTGGCGAAGATGCACGCCCGCGCGCTCGGTCACGTGAAGATGCCGGTCACCGTCCGCATCCCGTTCGCGGGCGGCATCGGCGCGGTCGAGCACCACAGCGAGTCGCACGAGGCCTACTTCGCGCACACCGCCGGTCTGCGCGTGGTCGCCCCCTCCAACGCGCACGACGCGCACTGGATGCTGCGCCAGGCCATCGAGTCGGACGACCCGGTGATCTTCCTGGAGCCCAAGCGCCGCTACTGGGACAAGGGCGAGATCGGCGACGCCGCCGACCTGGGGCTGCACGACGCCCGGATCGTCCGCCCCGGCACCGACGCCACGCTGATCGCCTACGGCCCGATGGTCAAGGTCTGCCTGGAGGCCGCCGCGGCCGCCGAGGAGGACGGCCGCCGGCTGGAGGTGGTCGACCTGCGTTCGCTCTCCCCGGTGGACTTCGCCGCCCTGGAGGAGTCGGTCAAGCGCACCGGCCGCGGCATCGTGGTGCACGAGGCGCCGGTCTTCCTGGGCATGGGCGCCGAGCTGGCCGCCCGCCTCACCGAGCGCTGCTTCTACCACCTGGAGGCGCCGATCCTGCGGGTCGGCGGCTACCACGCGCCCTATCCGCCGTCCCGGGTCGAGGAGGCGTTCCTGCCCGACCTGGACCGCGTGCTCGACGCCGTCGACCGCGCGTTCGCCTACTGAGCGGGGAGCGAAGATGACCACCGAAGTTCGCTCGCTCCGCGAGTTCAAGATGCCCGACGTGGGCGAGGGCCTCACCGAGGCCGAGATCCTCAGCTGGCACGTCAAGCCCGGTGACACCGTGACGGACGGCCAGATCGTCTGCGAGGTGGAGACCGCCAAGGCCGCCGTGGAGCTGCCGATCCCGTTCAACGGGGTCGTCGAGCAGTTGTTCTTCCCGGAGGGCGCGACGGTCGACGTCGGCGCCGTGATCATCTCGGTCGCGGTGGCCGGCGAGGCAGGGGCTCCCGCCCCCGCCGTCGCGGCCCCGGCGGCTCCGCCGGCCCCGGCCGCCGAGGTCGAGCCCGAGCGGCGCGAGGTGCTGGTCGGGTACGGCCCGCGGACCGGTGTCGCCCAGCGCCGGGCCCGCCGCACGACCGTGGTGGCGACCGCCTCCACCTCGGCCCCGGTGGCCCCGGCCCCGGTCGTGGCTCCGGTTCCGGCCCCGGTCGTGGCCCCGGCTCCCGTCGTGGCTCCCGCTCCCGCGGCGGTGCCCGCACCGGCGGTGGCGCCCGCCGCCGTCACCGGTGACCGCCCGCTGGCCAAGCCGCCGGTGCGCAAGCTCGCCAAGGACCTCGGGATCGACCTGCGGGCCGTCACCCCGACCGGCCCCGACGGCGTCGTCACCCGCGAGGACCTGCACGCCCACGCGGCAGCGTCCACTGCTCCGGTGCCCGCCGCGGTCGAGGCCGCGGCCCCGGCCCCGGCCGCCGAGCCGGCGGTCGCCGCCCAGGTGGCCGTTCCGGCCGCGGGCGACGTCCGGGTGCCGATCAAGGGCGTCCGCAAGGCGATCGCGCAGGCGATGGTGGCCTCGGCCTTCACCGCCCCGCACGTCACCGAGTTCGTCCAGGTCGACGTCACCCGCACGATGAAGTTCGTCCGCCGGCTCAAGGAGAGCGGCGAGCTGGGCCGGGACGTCCGGGTCAGCCCGCTGCTGCTGGTCGCCAAGGCGCTGCTCACCGCGATCAAGCGCCACCCGGAGATCAACGCCCAGTGGGACGAGGCGGCCCAGGAGATCGTCATCAAGGGGCAGGTGAACCTCGGCATCGCCGCGGCCACCCCGCGCGGCCTGATCGTCCCCAACATCAAGGACGCGGGTGGCAAGACCCTCGGGGGCCTGGCGGTGTCGCTCGGGGAGCTGATCGACACCGCCCGACAGGGCAAGACCTCGCCGAACGACATGCAGGGCGGCACGGTCACCATCACCAACGTCGGCGTCTTCGGCGTCGACACCGGCACCCCGATCCTCAACCCGGGCGAGGCCGCGATCCTGGCCTTCGGCGCGGTCCGGGAACTGCCGTGGGTGCACAAGGGCAAGGTGGTCCCGCGACAGGTGACCACACTGGCACTCTCCTTCGACCACCGCCTGGTGGACGGGGAGCTGGGGTCGCGGGTGCTGGCCGACGTGGCGGGCATCCTGGAGTACCCGAAGCGTCTGATCACCTGGGGCTGAGCCCCGGCTGCCGAAAGGGCCCTGCCTCCGCACCGCCGTGCGGAGGCAGGGCCCTTCGCCTACCCCGTGCGTCGGCCGCTACCGCCCTGGCTCAGTGGCGGGCGCCGCGCAGGCGGCGCACGGCGACCAGGACGGCTGCGCCGGCGGTGGCGAGGGTGCCGGCGAGGGCGGCGAGGAGGCCGTTGGGGGTGCCGGCGCCGGTCTGGGCGAGCTCCGGGGTGCCGGCGGGCGCGGTGGTGGCCGGTGCGGTGGTGGGCGTGGCCGCGGGGGCCTCGGTGGCCGCGGTGCCGGGGGAGGCGGCCGGAGTCTGCGCGGCGCCCGGCTCGGCGGGAGCGGGCTTGGCGGTGCCGGTCGGCTTGGCGGCGGGCTTCGGGGCGGAGGGCTTCGGGGTGGCGGGCTTGGCCGTGGCGGAGGGCTTCGCGGTGGGCTGGGCGGCGCGCGTGCCCTGGGGCCGCGTCACCTTGACCGCCTTCAGATCGGTCGCACCCGGGGCGCCCGCGCCGGCGCGGCCGACCGAGGCCAGCAGGCTGATCGTGGTGACGTCCTCGGGGGTGGTCGAGGCGAGGGAGAAGCGGAACTTGAAGGTGACCGACGTGTTGTCGGACATCCTCTGGCGCTGGGCGTCGCCGGCGTCGATGATGCGGTAGCAGCCTTCGGTCGCCGGGACGTTCTTCCACGCGCCGGTGTAGTCCAGGAACTGGATCCGGACATCCTTCGAACGCACCGCCGCGCGCTCACCCGGCGTGTGGATGGCGAACTGGGGCTCCATCCCGTGGGCCTCGGTGCCGGTCTTGTTGGTGACCTTCAGGGAGACCTCGTTCCAGCCGCCGTCCGCGACGACCGAGGACTTGGCGGAGGTGAGGGCGGCGTCCGGGGAGACCAGGGTTCCGGGGGCGTGGTGCTCGGTGCCGGTGGCCGGGTGCGGACCGCCGATCCGGTTGTCCCCGCAGGCCCAGGAGGTGTCGGCGGTCATGAGCTGGACGGAGCCGACGAGGACGGCGGTGGCGGCGACGGTGGCGAGGCGGCGGCCGGAGAGCGGGCGGATGTTCTTCGCGAATGCGGTCATAACGGACTTGCTCATGACGTGTCTCCCCAGGGCCATGGTGGTGCGGGTGTGTGAGGTGAAGGTGACCGGCGTCCGCTGCTCGCGAGCGGTAGCGCCCCCCGGCCCTCGCCGGTCTCGCTCTCCGTGCCTTCATCCGTATAGACGTCCGTCCCCGCCGGGGGTTGCAGGTGGGTTCGGAAGTTCTTCCGGGAATCCTCGAACCGCCCGCGGAGGGGGTTGCTCCGCGATACTGCCGGGATGGCAGAGGAGCTGATAACCCGTGCGGCCGAGGGGCCTACCGACCACCCCGAGGAACGCCGCTCGCTGCGGCGGGACGCCTCCGTCCCGGCGCTGCTGGCCGGACTGGTGTGCATCGTGGTGTCGTTCTCCGGTCCGCTGGTCGTGGTGCTCGCGGCGGCCGCCGCCGGGCGGCTGGACCAGGCGCAGACCGCCTCCTGGATCTGGGCGGTCGCGGTCGGCAGCGGGCTGACCTGCCTGCTGCTCAGCTGGTGGACCAGGACGCCGGTGATCACCGCCTGGTCCACCCCCGGCGCCGCCCTGTTGGTGACCAGCCTCGGCGACTACCCCTACCGGGAGGCGATCGGCGCCTTCCTGGTGAGCGGGGTGGTGGTGGCGCTGTTCGGGGTCACCGGGCTGTTCGGCCGGCTGATCGCCGCCGTCCCGGCCGGGATCGTCAACGCGATGCTGGCGGGCATCCTCTTCTCCTTCGGCGCCGGGATCTTCGGCGCGGTGAAGGGGGCGCCCGCCCTGGTGCTCGGCAGCTTCGCGGCCTTCCTGCTCGCCAAGCGGACGGCCCCCCGGTACGCCGTGCCGGCCGCGCTGCTGGTCGGCGGGGTGCTGGCGGCCGTCACCGTCGGTCTGCCGCTGGACCTCGGATCCGGCGGGCCGACCCGGCCGGCGTTCACCGTGCCCGCGTTCACCGGGCCGGCCATGGTGGGCCTGGCGCTGCCCCTCACCATCGTCGCGCTGGCCTCGCAGAACGCGCCCGGCCTCGGCGTGATGCGGGCCTTCGGCTACCGGCCGGACGACCGGCTGCTGATCGGAGCGACGGGCGGGGTCTCCGTCCTGCTGGCGCCGTTCGGCTCGCCCGGCGTCAACCTGGCCGCGATCACCGCTGCCATCTGCGCCGGCCCGGAGAGCCACCCCGACCCGCGCCGTCGTTATGTGGCCGGGATGTCGGCGGGCCTGCTCTACCTGGTGGTGGGCAGTTTCGGAGGGGTCCTGGTGAGCCTGTTCACCGGACTGCCGAAGGAACTGATCGCGGTGATCGCCGGGGTGGCGCTGCTGGCCTCGCTGCAGGGCAGCCTGGCCGCGGCGGTCGCCGAGGAGCGCGGCCGGGACGCGGCGGTGGTGACCTTCCTGGCGACCGCCTCCGGGATGAGCCTGTTCGGCATCGGCGCGGCCTTCTGGGGCCTGCTGTTCGGCCTCGTCACCCATCTGGTGCTGGAGGCCCGGCGGGACCGGGGCCGCTGAGGTCACGGCCCGGGGTGATCATCCACCTGACAGGACTCATAGGTATGACTGGTGAGGTGCCTGTCGTTCGGCCAGGTCGGTGACATTTTCGCCGACCGGTGAGGCCGACACACCGGGCCGGGTACGTCTTCGCGTCCACCACCCGGGCGACACCGGGTGACCGGAACGTCGAGGACGCACCCGTATGCCGCCTGGCAACCCTGGCCGGCTCGTCCGGAGTCTGGCCGCGCTCGTGCTGGTGTCCACCGCCGTACTCCCGGCCGCGCTCGAACTGGCCGGCCCGTCACCGTTCGGGGTGATCGGTCCCGGCGCCCCCGCCGACCGGGCGGTGCCGCCGCACGCCGCGCTCCGGGCCGACGTGCGCGTCGCCGGCACCGCGCCGACCGTCGACATACGGCGGACCGGCGACCCGGCCAACCGGATCACCCTCGTCCTGCTCGGCGACGGGTACACCGAGGCCGAGCAGGAGCTGTTCCGCGAGCAGGCGGACCGGGCCTGGCACGCCCTGATGGAGATCGAGCCGTTCCGCAGCTACCAGGGGTTCTTCAACATAAGGCGTGTCGAGGTGGTCTCCCCGGTCTCGGGCATCGCCGAGACCGAGAGTCGCGGACGCCAGGCGGCCACCCCGCTCGGCATGCACTTCTGGTGCGAGGGCACCGCCCGGCTGCTCTGCGCCGACGAGGACGAGACGGCCCGCTTCGCCGGCCGGGGCGACGGCCCGCAGTACCTGATCGCCCTCGCCAACTCCGGGGAGTACGGCGGTGCCGGCGGGACCGGGGTGACCACCCTGGCCGGCGGCAGCCCGGACGCGGGCCGGATCATCCAGCACGAGATAGGGCACACCGTCGGCGACCTCGGCGACGAGTACGACAGCGCGCCGGACGACGCCGACTACCCCAACCTCGCCGTCGAGAACGCCGACGAGATGCGCCGCAAGCAGGTCAAGTGGTGGCGCTGGCTCGGCGCGGAGTCCCCGGACGGCGCCGGGACGATCGGGGCGTACCGCAGCGCCAACGGCGTCTACCGGCCCACCCCGGACTCGGTGATGCGAACCCTCGGCGGCGCGTACAACCTGCCGTCGCGGGAGGCGATCATCGAGGAGATCTACCGGCGGGTCCGGCCGACCGACACCCCGGTCCCGCCCCCCGGTGAGGTCACCGGCCGGCCCCGGCTGGAGGCCCGGCCGCTGCCGCTGGCCGGCGCCCGGCAGCTGCGGGTCGACTGGACGGTGGACGGCGTCCCGGTGGAGCCGCAGGCGGCGGACCGCAGCTGGCTCGACACCGCGCTGCTGGGGCTCGCGCCCGGGCACAGCGCCACCGTCACCGCCACGGTCCGGGACACCACCGACTGGGTCCGCGACGAGGCCTTCCGGGACCGGTACATGACGCGGTCGGTCTCCTGGACGGTGGTGGGGTAGGGGGCACGGGGCGGGCGGAAAGGGGGCAGGGGGGCAGGGGCAGGGCGAGCAGGACCGGGAGTGGCCGGATCGGGACGGCCGGTGTCCGTCCTCGGTCACCCCGGTCTGGGCGTCCAATGATGGGATGACTACGCTGGGCGCACTATGACCGTGGAGCCAGCCCGTCCAGCCAGCCCCCTGCCGGCCGTCGCTCCCGGTGCCACCGCCGCCGTGTCCGCGCCCCCGGTCGTGGCCCGCCCGCCGGGCGGGCGGGCCGCCTGGCTGGCCTGGTCCATCGGCGTCAGCGTCTACGTCCTCGCCGTCATCCACCGCACCAGCCTCGGCGTGGCCGGACTCGACGCCGCCGACCGCTTCGGCATCGGCGCCTCCGCGCTCTCCACGTTCTCGATCCTCCAGGTCCTGGTCTACGCGGCCATGCAGATACCCGTCGGGCTGCTGGTCGACCGGTTCGGACCGCGCCGGGTCCTGCTGCTCGGCATCCTGCTGCTCAGCACCGGGCAGCTCGCCTTCGCCTTCTCCGACGCGTTCGCCCCCGCGCTCGCCTCCCGGGCGGTGCTGGGCTGCGGCGACGCCATGACCTTCATCAGCGTGCTGCGGATCGCCGCCCGCTGGTTCCCGGCGGCCAGGAACCCGTTCGTCGCGCAGCTGACCGGCCTCGCCGGGATGGGCGGCAACCTCGTCACCACCGTGGTCCTCGCCCAGGCCCTGCACAGCGAGGGCTGGACGCCCACCTTCACCGCCATCGCCCTGCTCGGCATCGGGGTGTTCGCCCTGGTCGCGCTGTTCCTCCGGGAGGCGCCGGGCACCGTACCTGTCGGGCCCGGCGGGCCCGCCGTACCTGCCGGGCCCCGGCCCGGCGTCGGGGGGCAGGTGCGGGAGGCCTGGCGGGAGCCGGGCACCCGGCTCGGGCTCTGGGTGCACTTCACCACCCAGTTCCCCGGCAACGCCTTCGGCCTGCTCTGGGGCCTGCCCTACCTGGTCGAGGCGCAGGGCATGTCCCGCACCGAGGCCGGCGGGCTGCTCACCCTGCTGGTGCTCGCCAACATGAGCTTCGGCTTCCTCTTCGGCCGGCTGCTCTCCCGCACCGCCCGCGCCCGGATGCCGATCGTGTTCACCGCCATCGGCGCCACCGCCGCGCTCTGGGCCGCCGTCCTGGCCTGGCCCGGCGGCCACCCGCCGCTCTGGCTGCTGGTCGCGGTCATCCTGGTGATGGGCAGCAACGGCCCGGCCTCCCTGGTCGGCCTCGACTACGCCCGCGCCCGCAACCCCGTCGAACGCCTCGGGACGGCCTCCGGCATCGTCAACATGGGCGGCTTCATCGGCACGATGATCACACTCCTCGGGATCGGCGTCCTGCTCGACACCCTCAGCCCCGCCGGCGCCGACACCTACTCCGCGACCGCCTTCCGCTGGGCGTTCTGCTGGCAGTACGTCCCCCTCGCGGTGGGCACGCTGATGATCCTCCGGCTCCGCCGGAAGCTGGCACCGGCGACGCCGTAGGGTTTCTCACCTGCGGAAACCTCGGAGCCCTCAGAACTTCTGACGCCTACCGGGCGAAGGCCGACGGTTTTCGCCTCCTGAGGCCTCACGGAGGGCTACGGGGTGACGGCGAAGTTGGTGAGGACGCGGTCGGCGAGCTCCTTGTCGCCCTCGACGGCGACCGGGCCGGGGCGGCCCCGGCCGCAGGCGAGGCGGACGTAGGTCTCCCAGTCGAGGGTGAGCTGCACGTCGGGCGCGAGGCTGATGGACTCGTCGACGGTGCCGCGGCCGGCGGAGTCGACCCGGACGGTGCGCAGGAACTCGACGCGTCCGGTGACGTCGACGACCAGGGCGGTGCCGGCCGGGGCGCCGGCCTGGTGGGCGACCGCCTTCGGCAGCGCCTCCAGCAGGACGTCGCGGGCGATCAGCGCGGCCGGGGAGTCGAGGTCGCCGGGCAGCCCGAGGGCGCGGCGGAGGTCCTGCTGGTGCACCCAGACGTCGAAGGCCCGCAGGCGCAGCAGCTCGTGGTACGGCACGTCGCGGCCGTGCGGGCCGCCCGGCCGGCGGACCGGTTCGGTGGGGGTCTGCTTGGCGTTCCGCAGCGCGCGGGAGCGGCGGATGATCGTGTACTCCAGCTCGCTGGTCATCTCCAGCGCGGTGTGGCAGCGGCGCTTGTCGACCGGCAGCTCGATGTAGCGGGCGTAGTCGCTGGCGACGTGGCGGAGGTCGCGGGGGAGCGAGTGGATCGGGCGGGGGTCACCGAGCAGTTCGGACTCGACGGCGATGACGTGCGAGACGACGTCCCGGACGGACCAGCCGGGGCATTCGGTCGCCCGGTTCCAGGAGTTCTCCGGCAGTGGCGTCACCAGCTCGGATATCGCCTCGATGGCCTGCGTCCACGCCTCGGTGTAAGCCTGCACGGTCTGGTTGTCCGTCACGGGAATCTCCGGCCCTCCGTCAGCTGCCTTGCCACGCGTGCCCCGGGTTCGGGGTCGGCCGGGAAAGGTCCGGCTTCCGGGCACACACGCTAACCGCACGTTACGCTGCCGGGTGATAGCAGGGCAGCGCTTTCGGGTGACGATCGTAGGACTCTTGCCGTGGACGGTGGTACTGTGCGCGCTTCATTGATCCAACTCGGGGTATCCGACGCCGAGCCGCCCGCCGAGCGGCGGGCCCGCGCGGCCGCGCTGGTCCGGGCGCAACAGGGGGCCGATCTGGTCGTCCTGCCGGAGCTGTGGCCGCTCGGCGGTTTCGCCCACGACCTCTGGTCGGACGGCGCGGAGGCCCTGGACGGGCCGACCTCGGACGCGATGGCGGCGGCCGCGAAGGCGGCCGGTGTCTGGCTGCACGCCGGTTCGATCGTCGAGCGCGATCCGGACGGGCCGATCTACAACACCTCGCTGCTCTTCGCCCCGGACGGCGAGCTGGTGCACACCTACCGCAAGATCCACCGCTTCGGTTTCGACAGCGGGGAGGCGGTGGCGATGGGCGCCGGCCAGGAGATCGTCACGGCCACGACGGATCTCGGCACGCTGGGCCTGGCGACCTGCTACGACCTGCGGTTCCCGGAGCTGTTCCGGGCCCTGCTGGACGCGGGTGCGCAGCTGCTGGTGATTCCGGCGGCGTGGCCGGCGCGGCGGCGGGAGCACTGGACGCTGCTGAACCGGGCCCGCGCGGTGGAGGAGCAGGCGTACGTCCTGGCCTGCAACACGGCGGGCACGCACGGCGGGGTGGAGCAGGCGGGCCACAGCATCGTGGTGGACCCGTGGGGCCGGGTGCTGGCCGAGGCGGGGTCCGGGGAGGAGGTGCTGACCGTGGAGTTCGATCCGGCGGAGGTGGCCAGGGCGCGCGCCGAGTTCCCGGTGCACCGGGACCGTCTGCTGGGCATTCCGGCGCCCGTGCAGAGGTAGCGGCGGCGGAGGAGCGCGCGGGGCGCGCCCGGGGCGTATGGGGGGCTTGTACACGGCGGTGTCCTTTTTGAGAAGATGAGCCTTCGTCGTGTTACCAGCCGTTCTACCGCCGGTCTGTCCCCGTCAGGCCGTCCAGCCCGCCGAGGAGGTCGCGCGCATGTTCGGCACCGGCCCAGGCGACACCCGCCCCGTGATCCACCGGAACAGCCTGCGCGAACAGATCGCCGGCGCGCTGCGCGAGGAGATGATGGCCGGCCGCCTGGCGGCCGGGCGCAACTTCACCGTCAAGGAGATCGCCGAGCTGTACGGGGTCTCGGCGACCCCGGCCAGGGAAGCGCTGGTCGACCTGTCCGCGCAGGGGCTGCTCCGGGCCGAGCACCACCGGGGCTTCACGGTGCCCGAGTTCGGCTGGGAGGACTTCCTGGAGATCTTCGAGTCCCGGGTGCTGATCACCGACAGCTACTTCCGGCAGCTGGCCGCGCGTTCCGGACCGACGGACGAGAGCCGGCTGCCCTCGCTGCGCCGCCGTGCGGACGCGGCGGTGCGGGCGGCCCGCGCCGGGAACCTGGACGTGATGGTGGGGTGCGACCGCCGGTTTTGGCAGGAGGTCGCCGGGCTGCTCGGCAACCGCCGGATCGCCGACTACCTGGACTGGCTGCGGGTGCAGTCCTGGATGTTCGCCGCGCCGCACCTGCGGGCGATGCCCGAGCTGTCCGGGGTCTGCTGGGACAGCCACGTCGAGCTGGTGGACGCGATCGAGGCCCGGGACCTCGCGGCCGTCCACCGGATCGTCTGCGAGTACAACCTCTTCACCGTCCGGCTGCTGGCCGAGCTGTCCGGGCAGTCGGTGGAGTCGGTGGGGGTGCTGGCGCTACTGGCCGGTCGGCCGGTGCCGGAGCGGGCGGCCGTCCCGCCGGGCGGTACCGCCCTGCCGGGCGCCGGCCCGGACCCGACGGCTCCCGGGGACGCCCCGCCGGGCGGTGCCGGAGCGGGTGTGCCGGACGCTCCGGGGATCGCCGCGCCGGTGGAGGGCCCGTCCGACGGCGGGGCGGTCCCGGGCGGGGCGGTCCCGGGCGAGGCGGCGCGCGCCGACGCCGAACTCGGACCGGGCGGGGCGGGCCGGGACCCCGGGCCGGTCCGGCCGGCCGGCGGCGCCCGCGGCCGGGAGCACGAGCTGGGCCGTGAACTGGGCCGTGAACTGGGTCTGGGCCTCGGTCTGGTGCCGCAGCCCCGCTCCGTCCCGTACGGGCGGTTCGGCCGCCGGCTGCCCGAACCGCAGCCCGGCCAACTGCCGGAGGGGCGGCCCGATCCGCATCGCGCGCCGGGCCGGTAGGGTGGGCGGTCGTCCGCCCCGGCCGGTCCTCGGACCGACTGCCCGGGCGCCGACCCGCCCCTTCGCCGTCCGCCGCCCCGCGCGGCCGGCCCCCGATGCCCGGAGAGGAAGAGCCGTCCCATGGCCTGCGACCTCTGGCTCGTCCCGCTGGTGGACGTGCTGAGCCACAGCCCCGACAATCCCTTCCGGGACGACCTCGCGCTCTACAACCAGGTGCTGGCCTCGTACGGCCTGCCCGAGGTGCCGGTGTACCACTACGTGCCGGGTCTCAGCGGGGCGGTCGAGCCGATAGCCGCCTTCGACTACGACTCGCTGCACTTCCTGCGCCGGGCCTACCTGCTGGGTCTGACCGGTCTGGACATCACGCCGGTCGACGAGCTCGGCGGCGACTACGAGCAGTTGCTGGAGATGTTCGAGAGCAGCGCCGAGCAGTCGCACCTGGTCTGGCACTTCGACCACGCCGGCGCGTACGTGCCGATCGAGTTCGCCGTTCCGCTGGTGGACGAGGCCCTGCTCGCCTCGGGCGGCCCGCTCGGCTCTAGCCACGGGCTGCTGCGCGAGCTGCAGGCCGTCGCCCCGGCGCTGGGCATCGACCCGTTCGACCCGCCGGCCCCGACCCGGCCGCTCGGCCCGACCGGGCTGGAGCAGCCGTTCGGCCCGCCGCTGGACGACCTGCACCCGTTCGCCCGGGAGCGGCACGCCTGGGCGGGCCTGTACGCGGCGGCGACCCGCAGCCTGCACCAGGGCTCGATGATCGTCTTCGCCTGACGGGACGGCTCGGCACCCGCTGCCCGCGCTGCCCGCCCCCGCGCCTCACGCCGCCCAAGGCCCACGCGCCGCACGGCGCGGCGCCCGGGAACCGCCCGTACGGCCTCCGCTAGCGCAGCGGCCCCTCCGGCGGCCGCTGGCGCGGCATGGTCGGCCGGGTGCCCGGCGGCGGCAGCACCCGCACCTGGGCGCCGATGCCCGGCTCGGTGCGACCGCCCCAGCTCCCGGGGGCCTGGGTGGGCAGCTGGGTCATCCCGGCGCGGAACTCCAGCATCCACTCCGAGGTCTCGGTGCGGACCATGTCCGAGATGTCCTCGCAGAACCGCCGCAGCACCCCGAGGCACCGCTCGGCGGCCTCGCCCGCGGTGCCCTCCGTGGGGCCGAGCACCTCCCGCACGCACTCCGACGCCCAGTCGAACTGGAAAGCCTCCAGACGGCGTTGCAGCGCCTGCCCGGTGGAGACGTCCCGCATCCAGCCGGAGGTGAGGCCGAACACCCGGTCCACGCCGTGGCAGGCGGCGGCGAGGGCCAGCCCGACGTAGCCCCAGCTGGTGCCGTTCGCCACCGCCCCGGTCAGGTCGACCAGCGGGGCGGTCACCCCGCCGATCGCGAAGCCGGCCGTGCCGAACCGCAGCAGCCGGGCCCAGCGGCGCTTCCAGACCCGGTCCCGCCGGTACCACTCGATCGCCTCGACCGCGCGCTCCTCCGACCAGCGGTAGAGCTCCTCCAGCCGCTCGGCGGGCTCGCCCCAGTCCCCGAGGGGGAACTGGCGGGTGCTCAGATCGGACCGGCGGCGGGTGGAGGCAGGGCGCGCGACGGTCGCGGCCGGCGGGTCCTCCTCGCCGATCTCCTTGCCCCAGGCACTCTCCTCGGGCTGCATTTCCGGCTGGCTCACCTGTGGGGCTCCCTGTGGCGGGCGGACTGCTGGGTCTGACTGTGCGCCGACTGACGTGACATCGGCCTGACGGCCCGTGAAACACCGGTCGAACCGTCGGACACGTGCCGGGTCCGGGGCGGACGCGGATGCCCCGGGGCGGCGGTACCGGCCGCGGCCGGTAGTGGTCCAACAGCACTTCTTACCGCCAAATGGCTGACCGTGTGGGCGCTTCGCCAATGATCGTTACCGGATTCGGCCACCGGATCCCGAGGTGGGAGGGTTGCGGCGCTCGGCGAGATTTCACCCGTCCGAGCGAGGCCCCGGTGACCCGCTGTCCTGACCCGGGCACTGCGCGCCTACCGTCCGGCGCCGGGATCGGACGATCCTCCGGGGCCGTGCGTGTACCGGAGCCCTCCGTTCGTGGCTTCCGACGGGACCGGAGAGCGGCCCGAACCGGCCACCGGCTACCCTTGCGCAGCGTGAAGGTCCTCGTCATCGGCGGCGGCGCCCGCGAACACGCCCTGTGCCGCTCTCTGTCCCAAGATCCCGCCGTGACCGAGCTGCACTGTGCCCCGGGCAACGCCGGGATCGCGCAGGTGGCGACGGTCCACCCGGTCGACCAGCTGGACGGCGCGCAGGTCGCGGCGCTCGCCCGGCAGCTCGGCTCCGACCTGGTCGTGGTCGGCCCGGAGGCCCCGCTGGTCGCGGGCGTCTCCGACGCCGTGCGCGCGGCCGGCATCCCCGTCTTCGGCCCGTCCGGGGAGGCCGCCCTGCTGGAGGGGTCCAAGGCCTTCGCCAAGGACGTGATGGCCGGCGCCGGCGTGCCCACCGCCCGCTCCTACGTCTGCACCACCGCCGAGGAGGCGGCCGAGGCGCTGGACGCCTTCGGCCCGCCCTACGTGGTCAAGGACGACGGCCTGGCCGCCGGCAAGGGCGTCGTGGTCACCTCCGACCGCGAGGCCGCGCTGGCCCACGCCATCGCCTGCGATCGGGTGGTCATCGAGGAGTACCTGGACGGCCCCGAGGTCTCGCTCTTCGCGATCACCGACGGCACCACCGTGCTCCCGCTCCAGCCGGCCCAGGACTTCAAGCGCGCGCTGGACGGCGACGAGGGTCCGAACACCGGCGGCATGGGCGCCTACTCGCCGCTGCCGTGGGCCCCCGAGGGCCTGGTGGAGGAGGTCCTGGAGACCGTCCTGCAGCCGACCGTGGACGAGCTGCACCGCCGGGGCACCCCGTTCTCCGGCCTGCTCTACGCCGGCCTGGCGCTGACCTCGCGCGGCACCCGGGTGATCGAGTTCAACGCCCGCTTCGGCGACCCGGAGACCCAGGTCGTGCTGGCCCGGCTGCGGACCCCGCTGGCGGGCGTCCTGCACGCCTCGGCCACCGGCACGCTGGACCAGCTGGAGCCGCTGCGCTGGGACGAGGGCGCCGCGGTCACCGTGGTGATCGCCTCCGAGGGCTACCCGGCGGCGCCGCGCACCGGTGACCCGATCGAGGGTCTGGCCGAGGCGGAGGCCGCCGACGGCACCGCGTACGTGCTGCACGCGGGGACGAAGCTGGACGAGGACGGCCGGGTGCTCAGCGCCGGCGGCCGGGTCCTCTCGGTCACCGCCACCGGGACCGGCCTCGCCGAGGCGCGGGACCGGGCGTACCGGGCGCTCGACCGGATCTCCCTCAAGGGCGGCCAGCACCGGACCGACATCGCGCTGAAGGCGGCGGGCTGACGGCTCCCCCCTCAGGCACCCCCGGGCCCCCGGCGAGCGATCGCCGGGGGCCCGGGCCGTTCCCGGCCGGCCGTCCCGCCCCGCCGACCCGGGCCCGCGGTCCCCGCCCCGTCGGCCGGCGGAGCGGGACGGCTGGGCCGGCGGGGCGGCGGGACAACCCCCATGGCCGCAGCGCGGACCGGCGTTTCGGGGGCGGGAGGGGCCGGAGCGGATCCGGGGCCGCCGCACCGTTCGGCGGCCGGAATCCAGCCCATCGAGTGACAGCGGCCGCATCCGGCTGACGCAGCCGGGCGCCCGGCCTTATGGTGCGCTGGATCGCAGCGCCCCGGGCCGCGCCGTTCCCGGCCGCCGCCGGGTAGCGGCGGTCCTGCGGGGGGATGCTGGACGGCGTCCGGCCGGGACGCCCGGGCCGCTTCGTACGACGCCCGGGTACGGTCGTCCGGAATTCGGACGGCGTCACCGGGACGAGTGGAAACCGGGGCGATCCGGAACACCCACCCGGACACGGGCGTCGAGAATGTCAGAAGCGCCACGCAGCATGCACTACCGGGGACCGGACGTCACCGCCCCCCGGTCGGAACTGATCGTTCGAGTCGGCTCGGACCCCGTCACCGGGTGCCCGAGGGCTCCGAAGGGGGTGCCGCACCGTATGGCCGTTGTCGACACCGCGCGCGCTCATGCCCAGGCGGTCCTGCGGATCCGGGGTCTCGCCCTGGCCGCCGCCGCGCTGCCCGCCGCCGCTGCGGCGGTGCTGCTCGCAGGCCGGTTCACCGGCCGGCTCGGCGCCCCCGGTTCCCCGGACGCCGCCGGCTGGGACGCCGCCCGCTGGGTGCTCGGCGCGGTCGCCGCGCTCACCCTGCTGGTGGCCGGGCTGGCCGCCCGGACGTACCGCCGGGCCGTGCCGCCGCAGACCCCGGCCGTCCCGATCGCCCGGGGACAGGCCCCCGAGCTGTACCGGCTGATCGACGAGCTGGCCGACCGCCTGGAGGTCCCCGCGCCCTCCGCCATCGCGCTCACCCCGGACTGCGACAGCTGGCTGGAGGACGTCCCGCCGCCCCGCCCGGCCCGCCGGTCCCGCCGGGCCGACCACGAGCAGCCCGCGCCGGTCCTGGTGATCGGTTCGCCGTTCCTCTGGTGGATGCGGGCCGGCGAGCTGCGCGCCCTCCTCGCCCCGGTGGTGGCCGGCACCGCGGCCGCCGCAGACCCCGAGATCGCCGCGGCACGCCGCTTCCTGCGCGCCCTGGACGCCAGCCTGGACGCCGCCCCGGCCTCCGGTCTGGTCTGCGCTCCGCCCGAAGGCCCGCGGCCCGCCCGCCGGGGCCCGGCCGGGCTCACCGACCGGATCACCCGACGGCTGCTCGGCGCCTGCCGCGGGCACGCCGCCGAACTGGAACGCGCCGTCGCCGGCTGGGCGTCCGAACAGGCCCGCGAAGTCGACTACGGCCTGCGGATCGCCGCCCAGGAGCAGGTCGGCCTCGCCTACGCGGGCTGGGACCGGCTGCTCACCCGGGTCGCGCTGCCCGCCTGGCGGCTGGGCCGCCACCCCGCGCACCTGAACGCGGGTGTGGTCGCCGCACTGACCGAACTGTCCCGGCGCGACCGGCTGGCCGACGGCTACAGCAGCCGGCTCGGCGACCGCCCCGCCTGCGACCTCCTGGAGGAGCCCGGCGCGGTGGACGCGGCGGTCTCCCGGCTCGCCGCCGAGCTGTTCTTCGGCCGGCCCGCCTCCGGCGCCTGGCGCGAGCTGGAGTGGGCCGACTACCCGGTCGAGGTGGTGGACGCCGGCTGGCGCGCCCGGGCCGCGGAGCTGCAGTCCGCGTTGGACCGGCTCGCCCCGCAGGCCCGCCCCGGCGCCCCGACGCTGACCCGCCTGCTGGTCCGGCTCGCGGAGGGCGACGGCGAGCGGCTGGCCGCCGCGCTCACCGCCCAGCTGGCCCGCACCACCGCACCCGCGCCGCTGCTCGAACCGGTCCGCTCCGGGCGGGACGTGCTGGTCGACCACGTCACGGCGATGGTCTGCTGCGCCTCCGTGGACACCGCGGGGGCCGTTCCCGGCCTGGACTGGCTGGACGGCCCGGTCCTGCAGCTCGGCGGGGTCCGCCGCACCGACCTCGCCGAGCCGGTCGCGCAGGCCGTCGAGCAGGGCCAGGACGGCCCGCTGCGGGCCTGGCTGGACGCCGCCGGCGTCCGGCTGGAGAAGCCCGTCCGGCTCTGACGACCGGCACCCGGGGGCGCGTGCTCCCGGAATGTGCGCCCCCGGAACGGCCGGCCGCCCCGGGTCTTCGCAGGCCGGAGGCCCTCCGGGGCCCGGGCGGGGAGATTCGTCACCACTAGTTGCTACCGTAGGGTGACGCAGCGCCAGCACTGTGTGGTGTATTAGACCGCACGCACATCCGGGAGGCACATGCCAACCGCGTAGGTGCACCTGGGAGGGGCGCGCGTGGGGACCGAACTCAACCGCCGCTGGGAGTCCGGGACGCACGCGCACAGCGTCTCCGATCCCTTCGGCCAGGGCCCGTTGCCCTGGCTGCGCAGCCCGGACCAGTACCTCGCGGGCGCCGAGGGCGCCGTCCCCTGGTACGTCTCGGTGGACGCCCCCGGACAGCGGCGGCTGTCCGCCGGCCTCCGGGGCAAGCCGCCGGTCGGGACCCCGCTCAGCTCCAACGACGAGGAGCAGCAGATCAAGGGCTTCGCCTCGGCCGGCGTGGTCCGCCCCGGCGGCTCCGTGGACTTCCGGGTCACCGTCAACCCGCCGCGCGAGTTCACCGTCGACGTCTACCGGATCGGCCACTACGCCGGTGACGGCGCCCACCACATGACGTCCAGCCCGCTGATCGCCGGCATGGTCCAGCCCGCCCCGCTGGTCGCCGGGAGGACCGTCTCCTGCCACCACTGGTGGCACACCTGGCGGCTGCAGATCCCGGCCCACTGGAGGCCCGGTGCCTACGTCGCCGTGCTGACCACCGCCGACATGCTGCACCGCAGCCACATCCCCTTCACCGTCCGGGACTTCGAGGACCAGGCGCGCGCCGCCGAGCTGCTGCTGGTGGTCCCCGACGTGACCTGGCAGGCGTACAACCTCTTTCCCGAGGACGGCCGCAGCGGCGCCAGCCTCTACCACGCCTGGGACGGCGGCGGCCGGCTGGTCGGCGAGCCCGAGGCGGCCGTCACCGTCTCCTTCGACCGCCCGCACGCCACCGCCGGACTGCCGCTGCACGTCGGCCACGCCTACGACTTCATCCGCTGGGCCGAGCGGTACGGCTACGACCTCTCCTACGCCACCGCCACCGACCTGCACGCGGGGCTGGTCGACCCCGCACGGCACAAGGCGCTGGTCTTCCCCGGCCACGACGAGTACTGGTCCGAGCCGATGCGCCGGGCCGCCGAACGGGCCCGGGACGGAGGCACCTCGCTGGTCTTCCTGTCCGCCAACACCATGTACTGGCGGGTCGAGCTGAGCGCCGCGCCCTCCGGCGAGCCCAACCGGCTGCTCAACTGCCGCAAGCGCCAGAAGGTCCAGCCGGGCAGCCCCGCCACGGGCGCCCCCGGCGCCGCCAGCGCGCTCTGGCGCGACGCCGGCGAGCCCGAGCAGCACCTGCTCGGCCTGCAGTACTCCGGCCGGGTCGCCGCGCCCGTCCCGATGGTCGCCCGGCACACCGGCCACTGGCTCTGGGAGGGCACCGGCGTCCAGGAGGGCGACGAGCTGCCCGGTCTGGTGGCCGGCGAGGCCGACCGGTACTACCCGAAGGTCGCGCTGCCCGCCCACACCGACCGGGTGCTGCTCTCGCACTCCCCGTACCGGGACCTGGCCGGCCGCACCCGCTACCAGGAGACCTCGCTCTACCGGGCGCCCAGCGGCGCGTACGTCTTCGCCTCCGGGACCTTCGCCTGGTCACCCGCGCTGGACCGCCCGGGCCTCACCGACGAGCGGATCCAGCGGGCCACCGCCAACCTGCTCGACCACCTCTGCAAGAACGGCTGAGCGGCCGACCCCTCCGGGGTCCGGGTGGGAGCCATGACAGACTCGACCCCAGTGACCTCCCCTTTCGCGCCCCACGCCCGCGAACGACCCCTGAGGACTGAGACGACCTTGAGCGGATTTGTCACCAAGCCCGAGCCGGTCCAGGTGCCCGGCCTGGTCCACCTGCACACCGGCAAGGTGCGCGACCTCTACCGGACCGAGTCCGGCGAGCTGGTGATGGTCGCCAGCGACCGCACCTCGGCCTACGACTGGGTGCTGCCCAACGAGATCCCGGACAAGGGCCGCATCCTGACCCAGCTCTCGCTGTGGTGGTTCGACCGGATCGCCGACCTGGTGCCCAACCACGTGATCTCCACCGAGGTCCCGGCCGGCGCCCCCGCCGACTGGAAGGGCCGCACGCTGGTCTGCCGCAGCCTCGACATGATCCCGGTCGAGTGCGTCGCCCGCGGCTACCTGGCCGGCTCCGGCCTGGAGGAGTACCGCGACTCCCGCACCGTCTGCGGCATCGCCCTGCCCGAGGGCCTGGAGGACGGCTCCGAGCTGCCCGCCCCGATCTACACCCCGGCGCTCAAGGCCGAGGTCGGCGAGCACGACGAGAACGTCCCGTACGAGGAGACCGCCCGCCGGATCGGCGCGGACCTGGCGGTGCAGCTGCGGCAGACCACCCTGGCCGTCTACTCCCGGGCCCGGGACATCGCGCGCGACCGCGGCATCATCCTGGCCGACACCAAGTTCGAGTTCGGCCTGCTGGACGGCGAATTGGTGATCGGCGACGAGGTCCTCACCCCGGACTCCTCGCGGTTCTGGCCGGTCGACCAGTGGGAGCCGGGACACGCCCAGCCCTCCTTCGACAAGCAGATCGTCCGCGACTGGCTGACCTCCCCGGCCTCCGGCTGGGACCGGAAGAGCGAGCAGCCGCCGCCGCAGCTGCCCGCCGAGGTCGTCGAGCGGGTCAGCGCCAAGTACGTCGAGGCCTACGAGCGGCTGACCGGCCTCAGCTGGGTCTGAGGACACCGTCCGGGTCCGTCCGGGTCCGCCCGCCCGGGCGGACCCGGCGGCGTCCGCAGGGCAGGGCAGGGCGGGCGGGGCGGGGCGGTTCCGGCTCAGATCCAGCCGTGCTCGCGGGCGATCCGCACCGCCGCGTGGCGGTTCTCCGCGCCCAGCTTGGCGGCCGCCGAGGAGAGGTAGTTGCGGACCGTGCCCTGGGAGAGCGACGCGCGCGCGGCGATCTCCGCGATCGAGGTGCCGTCGGCGGCCAGCTCCAGGACGTCCGTCTCGCGCGGCGTCAGCGGGGTCTCCCCGGCGGCGATCGCGTCCGCCGCAAGCTCCGGGTCCACGTACCGCCCGCCGGCCCGCACGGTGCGGATGATCCCGGCCAGGTCGGCCGCCGAGACGGTCTTCGGCAGGAAGCCCCGGATCCCGACCTCCAGCGCGCGCTTCAGGTAGCCCGGCCGGCCGTGGCCGGTGACGATCATGCAGCGGCAGTCCGGCAGCAGCGTGCGCAGCCGGGTGGCCACCTCGATGCCGTCCAGCCCGGGCATCTGCAGGTCCAGCACCGCGACGTCCGGCCGGTGCGCCTCGGCCATCGCCAGGGCCTCCGGGCCCGAGGCGGCCTGGGCGACCACCACGATGTCCTCCTCCAGCGCGAGCAGCGCGGCCAGCGCGCCCCGGATCAGGTGCTCGTCGTCGGCGAGCAGGACGCGGACGGGCGCGGAGTCGGTCATCGGGGGTGCCTTCCGGTGGAGCGGTTCAGATCGGGACGCTGGCGAGCAGCCGGAAGCTGCCCGGCGCGGCGACCGGCAGGGTCAGCTCGCCGTCGTGGACGGCGAGCCGCTCGCGCAGACCGCCCAGCCCGGTACCGCCGCCCTGGGAGGGCAGCGGGACGGCCGGCACCCCGTCATTCTCCAGCTCCAGCAACGCCCGGTCGTCCTCCCGGCGGAGCCGGATCGAGCAGCGGGCCGCCTCGCTGTGCCGCAGCACGTTGGTGGTGGCCTCGCGGATCACCCAGCCGAGCACCGACTGGACCGGGGCCGGCAGCTCGTGGGCGTGCTCGCCGAGGTCGATCTCGCAGGCCACGTCGGCCGAGCGGAGCACCGCACGGGCGCCGATCGCCTCCGCGTGCAGGTCCGCCGTGCGGTAGCCGCGGATCACGTCCCGGACCTCGCGCTGCGACTCCTGGGCGATCCGCTGCACCTCGGCCATCTGGTCGGCGGCCTCCGGCCTGCCGCGCCGGGCCAGTTGGAAGGCCAGCTCGCTCTTGAGCGCGATGGTGGTGAGGTTGCGGCCCATCACGTCGTGCAGGTCGCGGGAGAACCGCAGGCGCTCCTCGGCGACGGCCAGCTGCGCCTGGGCCTCGCGGGCCGAGTCCAGCTCCCAGACCACCGACTGGAGCCAGGCGAAGCTGCGGCAGCTGCAGCCCATGAAGGTCATGGCGGACGCGGTGAACACCAGCATCCCGCAGGTGGTCGCGAGGTCGACGCCGGCCAGCATGAGCGCGGGGGCGACGGCCAGCAGCGCCCCGAGTCCGGCGAGGGCCGCCGTGCGCGGCGGCAGCCCCACGGCGGCCGGACCGAAGGAGGAGAAGAGCATGGCGATCACGATCGAGGCGGTGAACGGCGCGCTGTCCGGGCCGTCGCCGGTCCGGGGGCCGATCAGCATGACCGCCCAGGAGCCGGCCACCGCGACGGCTCCGGTGATCAGGAGCCAGCGGGGGTGGTCCGCGGGCCGCTTCAGGTAGTGGTCCAGCGAGGTGCGGTAGGCGCGCAGGGTGACCAGGACCAGGGCGAGGCCCACGACCAGGCTGACCCGGACGGAGGCCGGGTAGTGCCGGGTCTCCGGGGCGGAGGTGCTGCTCAGCAGGGCGGCCGGCAGCGGGGCGAGCGCCATCAGGTAGAGCGACCAGCGGAGGTAGAGCTCGGAGCGCTGGGGCTTGCTGAAGCCTCGCCACCTGCGCACCGGATTCACGACACCCATCTGCTCCGCTCCCCGTCCGGCCATGATCGTGCTGCTGTCTTCCTATCAGAGGTGGAGCGGGGTGCGGGCCATCGGTTCCCGGTCCGGGCCGTTCAGCGGCGCGGCTCCCAGCGGAAGTACCGGACGGCACCCCAGGCCGCGAGGGCCAGCCAGACGGCGCCGGTGACCAGGTGCGGCGCGGCGGTGGACCAGGTGCCGGCGAAGCCGGTGGCGTCGGCCGAGCCGTCGGTGCCGAACCAGCCGACCCGGATCAGCTGGAACGCCGGGGTCGTGGGCAGCAGGCGGCAGAAGTCGGCGACCCGGTCCGGCATGACCTCCAGCGGGAAGAACAGGCCGGAGCCGAACTGGGAGAGCAGCAGGATCGGCATGGTGGTGATGCCGGCGCTCTCGACGGTCCTGGTGAAGGCGCTGGAGATGGCGGCCAGGGCCATCAGGGTGCCGACGGCCATGACCAGGCCGACGATCAGCAGCAGCGGGTTGACCGGCGCGGTCAGGTTCAGGACCGAGGCCCCCGCGATGCCGATCACGGCGCACATCAGCAGGGCCAGGGCGACGGAGGGGACGGCGGTGCCGGCCAGGATCTCGATGTCCCGGGCCTCGCCGGTGCGCAGTCGCTTGAGCACCAGCTCGCCGCGGCGGGCCACGTAGGCGGCGGTCAGGTTGTAGTAGACGACGAAGGCCAGCACCATCCCGACGGCGCCGTTGACCAGCAGGGAGTCGACGTCGAGGCCGGGGGTGGTCTCGGCCTGCTGGTCGAGCACGTTCTTCAGCCCGCCGATGAGCAGCAGCGGCAGCAGCAGGGCGGTGAACAGGGCGGTCCGGTTGCGCAGCAGCAGGATGCCCTCGGCCCGGCCGAGGGCCAGCAGCCGACGGGCGGTGGTGCTCCGGGGACCGGCGGTGGTGGCGGAGGCGGTGGCGGTGGTCATCGGGCGAGTCCGATCAGGCGGCGGCGGGCGGTGGGAGCGGCGGGGGTCTCGGCCGGGGGCCGGTCGGCGGCCTCGGAGGCGATGGCCAGGAAGGCCTCCTCCAGGGAGGCGCTGCGGGCGTCGAGCGCGCCGAGTTCGACGCCGTGGCGGGCGGCCCAGCCGAGCAGGTCGGTGAGGGTGGCCTGGAGCCGCGGGGTCTGGACGGTGATCTTCCGGCCGTCGGCGGTCACCGTGGCGTCGGCCAGCGGCGGCAGCGAGGTGCCGGTGAACTCGGGGAGCTCGAAGGAGATCCGGGACGGCCGGCCGGCGATCACCTCGGCCACCGTGCCGGTGGTGACGACCTGGCCGCCGTGCATGATGGCCAGCCGGTCGGCGAGCTCCTCGGCCTCCTCCAGGTAGTGCGTGGTGAGCAGCACCGTGGTGCCCTGGGCGCGCAGCTCGCGGACCAGCCGCCAGACGGCGACGCGGGCCTCCGGGTCGAGGCCGGTGCTCGGCTCGTCCAGGAAGAGCACCTCGGGCCGGCCGAGCAGGGCCATCGCCAGGTCGAGCCGGCGGCGCTCGCCGCCGGAGAGCTGCTTGACCCGGACGTTGCGGCGGTGGGTGAGGTCGACCAGGTCCAGTGCCTCGTCGAGCGGGCGGGCGTTGCTGGTCATCCCGGCCCACGCTCGGCCGGTCTCGGCGACGGTGAGCTCGCCGGGGAAACCGCCCTCCTGGAGCATGATGCCGATGCGCGGCCGGACGGCGCTGCGCTCGCCGTGCGGGTCGTGGCCGAGGACGCGGACCCGTCCCTCGCTCGGGGCGGTGAGTCCCTCGATCAGCTCCATGGTGGAGGTCTTGCCGGCCCCGTTGGTGCCCAGCAGGGCGAACAGCTCGCCGCGGCCGACGGTCAGGTCGACGCCGCGGACCGCGTGGTAGCGGGTGGTGCCGGTGCCGTAGTGACGGTGCAGGTCGGTGACCTCGATCACGTGGTCGCCGTGGAGGGGCTGGCTGGTTTCCATGTCCCAAGCCTCCCGTCGCCGGGGCACCGCGGACAGTGCGCGGCTTCACGGGAACGGGGTGCGGATCCACGGGTCGGCCATGACATATGTCACCGGTCGGTGGGCCCGGATACTGCGGACGGTCGCCGGCGAATGCCGGAAACGCCGAAGGGCCCTCTCGACCGAGAGGACCCTTCGTCATGGAGCGGACGACGAGATTCGAACTCGCGACCCTCACCTTGGCAAGGTGATGCTCTACCAACTGAGCCACGTCCGCACGGTACCTGGTGGGGCACCTTCCGCCTCTTCGGATCTCTCCGTTGCGGCGACGAGGAATACTCTACAGCATCCGTCGGGGTGGTCGCCCCACCCTTGGGGTTTGGGCGGGACGACCGGGTACCGCGGTGGTCAGTTCGCCTCGGCGAACGCCTCGTAGACGTGCTTGGGGATGCGGCCGCGGGCGGGCAGCTCCATGCCGCGGGACTGGGCCCAGGCGCGCACGGCGGCGGGGTCCGGGGTGAGCGCGGTGCGCCGGAAGGACTTCCCGGTGCGGCTCTGGCGGCGGCCGGCCGCGACGAACGGAGCGAGGGCCTCCCGCAGCTTTTCCGCGTTGTCCACGGACAAATCGATCTCGTACGACTTCCCGTCGACGCCGAAGTGGACGGTTTCCGCGGCTGCGCCGCCGTCCAGGTCGTCGGAGAGCGTGACAACTACACGCTGAGCCATGGGTGTCAATCCTCTCGGGCAATTCGGCCGACCGGGCGCGGGTGCGCTCCGGGGCCTGATGTGCACCCCTCGCGCAAGCGCATACGGGCAGGCCCGATGGCATGCCGGATACGCAGCACTTGCCGCGGCAGGTGGCCCTATTCTGCACCCGAAGCGGGGAGAAATCGAAGAGTCCGGCTTTCTTTTCCGGATATTCACGTGTCTTCGCCGCCGCGTCGGATACCCGGGCACGCGGTTGGGGGATCTGTCCCGGAGTGGCGGTATTCGGGTGCTCTTCGGGTGTTCTCGCTGGGGTCCGGGAATCCGGCGAAATGGGACGGTGTGCGGGGGGCGCCCGGCGTCCGGAGCCCTTGTGGCGTAAGGGTCTCGGGTCTACGCGCGTCGCGCCGCCCGGCCAGCAATCCCGCCCGAAACCCCCGGTAGTCTGGAGTTCCCCCGCCTCACGAAGACACCACCGGGAGTGCCAGTGGCACGCGTCGTAGTCGACGTCATGCTCAAGCCGGAGATCCTCGACCCCCAGGGACAGGCGGTGCAGCGTGCGCTGCCCCGTCTCGGATTCACCGGGATCGCCGACGTCCGCCAGGGCAAGCGCTTCGAGCTGGAGCTGGAGGGCCCGGTCGACGACGCCGTGCTCGCCCGTATCCGCGAAGCCGCCGAGACCTTTCTCGCCAACACCGTGATCGAGGACTTCACCGTCCGCGTCGAGGAGGAGGCGAAGTGACCACCCGCGTCGGCGTCGTCACTTTCCCCGGCTCGCTCGACGATCGCGACGCCCGTCGTGCGGTCCGCCTGGCCGGTGCCGAGCCGGTCGCCCTCTGGCACCGTGACAAGGATCTCCACCAGGTCGACGCGGTCGTCCTGCCGGGCGGATTCAGTTACGGCGACTATCTGCGCTGCGGCGCCATCTCCCGCTTCTCGCCGGTGATGGACACCGTCATCGAGCAGGCGAAGCTGGGAATGCCGGTTCTCGGTATCTGCAACGGCTTCCAGGTGCTCTGTGAATCGCACCTGCTGCCGGGCGCCCTCACCCGCAACGACTCGCTGCACTTCATCTGCCGCGACCAGAAGCTGCGGATCGAGAACAACGGCACTGCCTGGACCCGGGATTACGCGGTCGGCCAGGAAATCGTCGTGCCGCTGAAGAACGGCGAGGGCCGCTTCGTCGCCGACGAGCGCGTCCTCGACGAACTGGAGGCGGAGGGCCGTGTGGTCGCCCGTTACCTGGACGTCAACCCCAACGGTTCGTACCGCGACATCGCGGGCATCACCAACGCCGCCGGCAATGTCGTCGGCCTGATGCCGCACCCCGAGCACGCCGTGGAGCCGCTCACCGGTCCCACCACCGAGGGCCTGGGCTTCTTCACTTCCGTCCTGAAGCAGCTGGTGAACGCCTGATGAGCCTCGACACCGTCAAGAACGCCGAGCAGACCCCGGACGCCGGCCAGCCCTGGGCCGAACTCGGCCTCAAGAAGGACGAGTACGCGCGGATCCGGGAGATTCTCGGCCGCCGTCCGACCGGCGCGGAACTCGCCATGTACTCGGTCATGTGGTCCGAGCACTGTTCGTACAAGAGCTCCAAGGTCCACCTGAAGCAGTTCGGCGAGAAGAAGCCGGAGACCGACGCGATGCTCGTCGGCATCGGCGAGAACGCCGGTGTGGTCGACGTCGGCCAGGGATACGCGGTCACCTTCAAGGTCGAGTCGCACAACCACCCGTCGTACATCGAGCCCTACCAGGGCGCGGCCACCGGCATCGGCGGCATCGTCCGCGACATCCTGGCGATGGGCGCCCGCCCGGTCGCCGTGATGGACCCGCTGCGGTTCGGCGCGGCCGACCACCCGGACACCCGGCGCGTGCTGCCCGGGATCGTCGCGGGCATCGGCGGCTACGGCAACTGCCTGGGCCTGCCGAACATCGGCGGCGAGGTCGTCTTCGACTCCTGCTACCAGGGCAACCCGCTGGTCAACGCCCTGTGCGTGGGCGTCATGAAGCACGAGGACATCCACCTCGCGCAGGCCACCGGCGCCGGCAACAAGGTCATCCTGTACGGGGCCCGGACCGGCGGCGACGGCATCGGCGGTGTCTCGGTGCTCGCCTCCGAGACCTTCGACGCCACCGGCCCGGCCAAGCGCCCGGCCGTCCAGGTCGGCGACCCGTTCCAGGAGAAGCTCCTCATCGAGTGCACCCTGGAGATCTTCCGGGAGAAGCTCGTCAAGGGCATCCAGGACCTCGGCGGCGCCGGCCTGTCCTGCGCCACCAGCGAGTTGGCCTCGGCCGGCTCCGGCGGCATGCGGATCGAGCTCGACACCGTGCCGCTTCGCGACCACACGCTCTCGCCCGAGGAGATCCTCATGAGCGAGTCGCAGGAGCGCATGTGCGCCATCGTCGAGCCCGACAAGGTCGACCGCTTCCTGGAGATCTGCGAGAAGTGGGACGTCATCGCCACCGTCATCGGTGAGGTGACCGAGGGCGAGCGCCTGGAGATCTTCTGGCACGGTGACCTGGTCGTCGACGTGCCGCCGCGCACCGTCGCCCACGAGGGCCCGACCTACGAGCGCCCCTACGCCCGCCCGAGCTGGCAGGACGCGCTGCAGGCCGACGCCCCGACCGCCGAGCGGCTGGCCCGCCCGACCACCGGCGAGGGCCTCAAGGCCGACCTGCTCAAGCTCGCCGGTCACCCGAACCAGGCCTCCAAGTCCTGGATCACCGACCAGTACGACCGCTACGTGCTCGGCAACACCGTGCTCTCGGTCGGCGAGGACTCGGGCATGATCCGGATCGACGAGGAGACCAACCTCGGCGTCTCGGTCGCCACCGACGGCAATGGCCGCTACACCAAGCTGGACCCGTACACCGGTGCCCAGCTGGCCCTCGCCGAGGCGTACCGCAACGTCGCGGCCGGCGGCGCCAAGCCGCTCGCGGTCTCCGACTGCCTCAACTTCGGCTCCCCCGAGGACCCGGACGTGATGTGGCAGTTCGCCGAGGCCACCCGCGGCCTGGCCGACGCCTGCCTGACGCTCGGCACCCCGGTCACCGGCGGCAACGTCTCGCTCTACAACCAGACCGGCGAGGTCGCCATCCACCCGACCCCCGTGGTCGCGGTGCTCGGTGTCATCGACGACGTCACCCGCCGCACCCCGGTGGCCTTCGCCGAGGAGGGGCAGCTGCTCTACCTGCTCGGCGACACCGAGGACGAGCTGGGCGGCTCGGCCTGGTCGCAGGCGGTCCACGACCACCTGGGCGGTCTGCCGCCCAAGGTCGACCTGGAGCGCGAGCGCCTGCTCGGCGACATCCTGATCGCCGCCTCGCGCGACGGCATGATCGACGCCGCGCACGACCTCTCCGACGGCGGCCTCGGCCAGGCCCTGGTGGAGAGCTGCCTCAAGGGCGGCCACGGCGCGCGGATCATCGTGCCCGAGGGCCAGGACCCGTTCGTGTTCCTGTTCTCCGAGTCGGCCGGCCGTGCGGTCGTCGCGGTGCCGCGCAGCGAGGAGCTCCGGTTCAACGACATGTGCACCGCGCGCGGTCTGCCGGCCACCCGGGTCGGCGTGGTCGACGGCGACGTGCTGGACGTGCAGGGCCTGTTCACCGTCTCGCTGGCCGAGCTGAAGGACGTCCACACCGGCGTCATCGAGGCTCTGCTCGCCTGACCGGGCTGTGCTGAGGGGCGGACGGTTCTGCGGAACCGTCCGCCCCTCGGCGTATGTTGGGGCGCATGCCTGCCAAGTCCCGTACGTACCAGCACTCCAAGGTCAGCGCCGCGCTGGCCGAGCAGACCGTCGCGCTGCGCGACGCCGTCCGGGAGTTCTGCGCCCGCCCGGACGCGGCGGAGCTGCTCGCCCGGCCCACCCGGCTGGGGGAGTGGCGGGTGCGCGAGCTGGTCGCGCACCTCGCCGTCCAGATCGACTGGGTACCCGCGCACCTCGGCGACCCGCTGGAGGGCCGTCCGCCGCTCGACCTGCTGGCGTGGGTCGCCCGGGTCGGCACGGTCGCGCCGCTGCTCGACGGGCAGGCGCGGGAGAAGGCCGCGGGCGAGTTCGGCGGTGAGCCGGCCTCGGTGGCGGGGGCCTTCGCACGGGCCGCGGACGGGCTCGTCGACGCACTGGACGGGGAGGACACCCGGATCCCGGGCCGGCGGTTCGAGATCCGGCTCGGCTCGATGACGCTCACCGACATGCTGGTGACCCGGTTGGTCGAGACGGTCGTGCACGCCGACGACCTGGCTGACGCGCTCGGCCGGGCGGACTTCCCGCACGCCCGGCAGGCGGTCGCCGCCGTCACCCGGCTGCTGGCCGACGCCTTCGCCGACCAGGCACCCGGCGGTGCCGTCGAGCTGCGGATCCCGCCGTACGCGGTGGTGCAGGCCGTCGAGGGGCCGCGGCACACCCGGGGCACCCCGCCGAACGTCGTCGAGACCGATCCGCTCACCTGGATCCGGCTGGCCACCGGCCGGACCGGCTGGGCGGACGCGGTGGAGGCCGCCGCGGTGTCGGCCGGCGGCGAGCGCAGCGACCTGCGCGGTCACCTGCCGGTCCTGGGCTGAGCCCGCCGGCCCGCGGTCGGTCGGCGGCGGCCGGGTGATGGACGGAGCCGGTCGACGGTCGGTCAGGGACGCAGTTGCGCGACGAGCCGTTCGGTGGCCCTGCGCAGCGGTTCGCCGGTCAGGGCGGGCTCGGTCGGGGCCTCGCCGGTGGTCTGGGTGAGGGTCAGCGCGAGGTCCCCCTTGCCGCGGACGGCCGGTCGGGAGACGCCCACCAGACCCCCGCCCGGGGTGACCTTGGTCTGGCCGGTGGCGGGCTGCCGGTCGGCGAAGTCCTGGAGCTGGTCCACACCGAGGTTTCCGAACCGCTGGATGTGCGGGAGCATCAGGCTGATCGCCGGGCCGTGCTCCGCGAGGGCCAGCAGGTCGACCCGGACCGGAGTGGCGCCGGCCGTGAAGTGGCAGGTCACCCATGCCCTTGCGGGCGTGGCCGGGATCGAGGGTATCCCCGCGGGCGGGGTGGCCCCGGAGGGCCAGGGCTGGGCCGGGACCTCCGCCTCGACCTCGGCCTCGGCCGTCGGGTGCCCCTTGGCCCCGGCGGTGACCGGGAGGTCGACCCCGGCCCCCTTGAGGGCCGCCGCGAGGTCCAGGCCGAACGGGCAGGGGCCGGACTCCGACAGGTCCTGGGCGGTCGACCGGGCCTGGTCGTAGGAGAGCCGGCCCGCGCCGGCCGCGCCGGTGCCGCCGCCGTCGGAGTCGCAGGCGGCCGTGCCGAGCAGGAGTCCGGCGGTGCCCGCGAGGGCGAGCAGCCGGTGGCGGGAGGGGGCGGGGCGCGCAGCCGCGGAACGGGCGGTCGCGAGGCGGTCGTCGGTCGGGGCGGTTGCGCTGATCATGGCGCCAGCCTACGGCCGGAGCCGTTCCGGCCGTACACCGAACGTGTCTCAACTCCGTCCCGTTCCAAGCAGGTTCAGGAGACTGCGGGACCGCCCAGGTAGGTGCCCTCGGGACTGTACGGCCAGGCGTTGGGCACGCAGCCCTTGAGGCCGTAGATCTGCTGCATCATGGCCGGCGCGGGCTTTCCCTGGCCCGGGCAGGTCTCGTGGCCGTGGCCGATCCGGTGGCCGACCTCGTGGTTGACGATCAGTGCCCGGTACTCGTCGATCGGGCCGCTGAACTGGGGGGACCCGATCGTCCAGCGCTTGACGTTGACCAGCACCTGGTTGCCGACGTTGCAGTTCACCTCGCCGCGGGTGTCCAGTCCGGCGGCGCCGCAGATCCTGTCGACGGTGGCGGGTGAGGCGATCTTCACGGTGAAGTCGTAGGCGCCGCCGGACACCAGTTGGAAGCCGTTCCTGCGGTCGTTGGTCCAGCCGCGCTTGTCGGCGAGGATCGCCTGGACCTGTGCGGCGGCGGCCGGCGGATCGATGCCGATGCCGTCCTCGACCTCGACCCGGTAGCGGCGGACGGTGCCCTTGCCGACCGGGGCGGCGGAGCCCTGGGCGACGGTGAAGGTGCCCGTGCCCTTGAAGCCGGGGTCCGGGGTGGTCGGTTCCGGTGTGGGCGCGGGTGTGGCGGTCGGCGTCGGGGTGGGCGTCGGCGTCGGGGTGGGCGCGACGGGGGCGGCTGCCGGGGCCGCCGGAGGGGTCGGGGCGGGGGCGTTGCCGTCGGCCGGGGCCACCCGGCCCTGGGCGGTCCGGTCGGCGCCGGGCAGGGCGTCGGGGCGCTTCAGGACGAACAGCGTGCCGCCGAGTATCGCCACCGCGGCCACCAGGGCCGCGACCATGCCGGGCCCGAGCCGGCGGCGGGGCCTGGTGCGGCGGCGCGAGGACGCCCGGGGGCGGGGAGCCGTGCCGCGCCGCGCGGTGCCGGGCCCGGAGGTACGGGCGCGGGCCCGACGGGCACCGTTCGTGCCGGAACCACGGGGGCGGTCGCCGCGGGGGGTGGGGCTGGCTGCTGGCACGGTGGAGCTTCCTGTCGACCCGTGGGGCCGCGGAACGTCTAACCGATGCGCCCCCCTCGCCCGCCCACCCTGACACGGTGGACCGACGGGTGTCCACGTTCCGGGTGGGCGGAGCGGACGAAACCGCCCCTGCTGCCCGGACGGGCAGCAGGGGCGGTTTCGTCCGGCGCGTCAGGTGTCGTCAGCCGAGTGTGGCGGCGGCGGTCGGCGAGCTGTCCCGGAGGAACTGCAGGCAGCGCTCCGCCTCCTCCTTCTCCTCGATCGCGCCGGCGGCCCGCCCGAGCGCGTGCAGCGCCCGCAGGAAGCCGCGGTTCGGCTCGTGCTCCCACGGCACCGGGCCGTGGCCCTTCCAGCCGGCCCGGCGCAGCGCGTCCAGCCCGCGGTGGTAGCCGGTACGGGCGTACGCGTAGGACTCGACGGTGCGGCCGGCGGCGTAGGCGTCGTCGGCGAGCTGGGCCCAGGCGAGGGAGGAGGTCGGGTACTTCGCCGCGACCTCGGCCGGGGAGGCGCCGCCGGCCAGCAGCTCCAGCGGAGCGGGCTCGGCGGGCAGGTGGGTCGGAGGCGGACCCCCGAGGAGGTCCTTGTGAATGGTCATGCCCCCCAGTGAACCACTGGGGGGCATGACCGCAGACCCTGCCGTCGGGCGGGACCCTACTTCAGGCGGTTGCCGGCCGAGCGCAGCTGCTTGGCGGCCTCCAGCACGCGGGCGGCCATGCCCGCCTCGGCGAGCTTGCCCCAGGTGCGGGGGTCGTAGGTGTTCTTCTTGCCGACCTCGCCGTCGACCTTCAGGACACCGTCGTAGTTGCGGAACACGTGGTCCACGACCGGGCGGGTGAAGGCGTACTGGGTGTCGGTGTCCAGGTTCATCTTCACGACACCGTTCTCCAGCGCGGTGGCGATCTCCTCGGTGGTCGAGCCGGAGCCGCCGTGGAAGACGAAGTCGAACGGGTCGTTCTTGCCGTACTGCTTGCCGATCGCGTCCTGCAGCTCGCGCAGCAGCTCCGGCTTCAGCACCACGTTGCCCGGCTTGTAGACGCCGTGCACGTTGCCGAACGAGGCCGCCAGCAGGTAGCGGCCCTTCTCGCCCAGGCCCAGCGCCTCGGCGGTGCGGACGGCGTCGTTGACGGTGGTGTACAGCTCGTCGTTGATCTCGTGGGTGACGCCGTCCTCCTCGCCGCCGGTCGGGGTGATCTCGACCTCAAGGATGATCTTGGCGGCAGCGGCCTGGGCGAGCAGCTCCTGGGCGATCGCCAGGTTGTCGGCCAGGGTCTCGGCCGAGCCGTCCCACATGTGCGACTGGAAGAGCGGGTTCCGGCCCTGGGCCACGCGCTCGGCGGAGACTGCCAGCAGCGGACGGACGTAGCCGTCCAGCTTGTCCTTCGGGCAGTGGTCGGTGTGCAGCGCGACGGTGATGTCGTACTTGGCGGCGACGATGTGCGCGAACTCGGCGAGCGCGACGGCGCCGGTCACCATGTCCTTGTTGTGCTGGCCGCCCAGGAACTCCGCACCACCGGTCGAGATCTGGATGATGCCGTCACTCTCGGCCTCGGCGAAGCCGCGCAGCGCGGCGTGCAGGGTCTGCGACGAGGTCACGTTGATCGCCGGGTAGGCGAACTTTCCCGCCTTGGCCCGGTCCAGCATCTCGTTGTAGACCTCGGGAGTTGCGATGGGCATGCGAATCCGCTCCTGTCGGGTTTTGCGGCGTACGGACGGTGCTGTCCGACGCTGTGTACGCCTGGTGACGACTCCGGGGTACCAGGGCCGATGCGCGGCTCTGCGGTGCGGCCTGCCGGTACCAAGGTTCGAGGCAACCGCCGCGGGTCGGCCATGAGGGTGGTGCCACCGCGGACCGGGCGCCCGTGCCATCTTCCCAGAACGCCCACCGGCTCCACCATGTGGCCCGCCAGTCGGGACGGCGGGCTTCCCCGGGCGCTCCCCGGGGAGCGCCCGGGGAAGCCCGCCGGGGGTCCCACAGGGGTGTGCGGCGGGCGCGGAGCGGCATGCGACGAAGGGATGAGGGCCCGCTCAGCCCCGGGCGCGAAGCTTTGGTAAAGACAAGCCCGCTATTCTGCGCCCGTGGACTACAACCAGCTGGCCGTCAATCTGCTCGACGCCAAATCACTGATCTCGTCCCTCGGTGCCATCGGGCTGATCGCGATCATCTTCGCGGAGACCGGCCTCCTGGTCGGGTTCTTCTTCCCGGGTGACTCGCTGCTCATCATCGCGGGTGTCGCCGCCTCGGACGCCGCTTCGTCGGTCCTCGGCGAAGGCACCCGGCTGCCGATCGCGACTCTCCTGATCGGGGCCCCGATCGCCGCCATCGTCGGCGCCCAGCTCGGGCACCAGATCGGGGTGAAGGTCGGGCCGAAGATGTTCGACAAGCCCGAGTCGAAGATCTTCCGCCGCGAGTACGTGCTGAAGGCCGAGGAGTACTTCAACAAGTTCGGGCCGGGCAAGGCCGTCGTGCTCGCCCGCTTCATGCCGATCGTCCGGACCTTCCTGAACCCCGTCGCGGGCACCCTGGAGATGCCGGCGAAGACCTTCTTCCTCTGGAACGTCATCGGCGGCGTGCTCTGGACCGAGTCGATGCTGCTGATCGGCTACTTCTTCGGCGACGCACTCGCCCCGGTGATCGACAAGTACCTGATCCCGGCGGTGCTGCTGATCGTGCTGCTCTCCGTCTCGCCGATCCTCGTCGAGATCGTGCGCGAGCGCCGGAAGAAGAAGGCCGGCGGCGCCGCGGCCGAGGACGACGAGGCCGTCCAGGCCGGCGGCGGACGGCACCGGCGCGGCTGAGGCCCGAAAGCGACGAACGGCCGGGGCCCGGTCCTGTTTCACGTGAAACAGGACCGGGCCCCGGCCGTTCGGTTGCGGTGCGGAGGGAGCGGGCGGGCGGGGGCGCCGCGCAGACGGCGGGCCCGGGCTCAGAGGCCCAGGTCCTCCAGGGTGTACGCGGTGACGTACGGCAGGCCGGCGGCCTCGATGGCGGGGGCGGCGCCGCGCTCGACGATCACCGCCACGCCGACCACCTCGGCGCCCGCCTCGCGCAGCGCCTCGACGGCGGTCAGCACCGAGCCGCCGGTGGTGGAGGTGTCCTCGACCGCCAGCACCCGGCGGCCCTTGATCTCCGGGCCCTCGATGCGGCGCTGCAGGCCGTGCGCCTTGCCCGCCTTGCGGACCACGAAGGCGTCCAGCTCACGCCCGCGCGCGGCGGCGGCGTGCAGCATCGAGGCGGCCACCGGGTCGGCGCCCAGCGTCAGCCCGCCGACGGCGTCGTACTCCAGGTGGGAGGTGGCGTCCAGCATCACCCGGCCGACCAGCGGGGCGGCGCGGCCGTCCAGCGTGATCCGGCGAAGGTCGACGTAGTAGTCGGCCTCCTTGCCGGAGGAAAGGGTGACCTTGCCGTGGACGACGGCCTTGTCCTTGATCTGTGCCAGCAGGGCGTCGCGGTCGTTGCTCATGAGCGTCCAGTCTAGGGGGCGGCCCCCGGCTAACGGCGGCGCAGGGCCCTGACCAGCACCACCGCGCCGCCCAGCAGGGCCACACCGCCGCCGATCACCCACGGCACCGCGCTGCGACCGCCCACGCCCGGCACCACGATCCCGCCGGCGTCGCCGCCCCAGCGGGAGGCCGCGCGGGCCCGGGCGCTGCGGGCCGGGAGGGCGGGCGCGTACGGGCCGCGCGGCGGGGCGTGGTCGACCTCCTCGGCGGAGCGGCCGACGATGCTGCGGCGGACCGGGCCGCCGAGCACGGGGTCCTGCTCGTACTCGAAGGGCAGCTCGGAGGGGAGGTCGGCGGAGACGGCCTCCTCGGCCCCGGCCCCGGCGGCGGTGCGGTCGGGCTCGTCGACGTCACCCACGGGGAGGCCGAAGCGCTCGGCGTCGGCGTCGGAGAAGGCGATCAGGTCGGAGAGGTCGTCGTCGAGGTCGTCGCCGGGCTCGCCCCGGCGGTCCTCCTGGTGGTCCTCCAGGAACACCACGGTGGCGGTGCCCGGAGGCTCCTCGTCGTCCTGGCCGCCGTCCTCGACGTCATCGGCGTCCTCGGGCTCCTGGCCGTCCTCGGGCTCCTGGCCGTCCTCGGCGTCCTCGGTGCCCTGAGCGGGCCGGTCGGCCTGGTCGGCCTGATCGTCCTCGGAGGTGTCGGGGGACTCGGCTTCCTGGCCGTCCGGGCGGACCGGGCCGTCCCCGGGGCTCCCGGGGTCCTCCGCGGCGGGCTCCCGGGCCGCGCCCGGAGCCTCGTCCGCGCCCACGGCCGCCTCCTCGTCCTCGTCCGGGACGACCTCCGGCGCGCCGTCGGGGGAGGCGAGGGCGGCGGCGAACCGGTCCAGCAGCCGGCGGCCGGTCGCGGCGAGGGTCTCGTCGTCGAACTCGGTCAGCCGCCCCGAGGCGGTCAGGTCGCCGGTGAAGCGGACCACCGCCGTGCCGTCCTCGGCGCCGTCGGCGACGCTGACCCGGACGGTGGCGGTGGCCTCGCCGCTGCCGCGGGCCTCCTGGCCCTCGGCGAACGCGGTCAGCACGCCCTCGCGGCCCTCGATCAGTGAGAGACCACCCTTGTAGGTGATGGTGGAGGTGCCGATCCGCAGCTTCAGCCGCCCGGCGATCTCGTCGGCCGGGCCGCTGCCGACGGCAGCCGGTTCGGTGCTCAGCCCCGGCACGGAACGCGCCAGCAGCGCCGGATCCTGCAGGGCCTGCCGGACCAGCCCGGCCGGCATCGGGACGACAACCTCATGCTCCATGTCAGGGAGCCTACCGACCGAACCCGTTCCGGGCCCCGCCCTGTCCCCCAGCTGTCGCCCGAGCCCCGCCCCGGGGCCGTTCCGGGCCGGGGCCCCGGGCCCGGAACGGCCCCGTACGGGCTCCGGGCGCCGGAGGGGCTCAGCGGGGGCCGAGCAGGGTCAGGGCGGCGGGTGGACGGGCAGGGCGGGCCGCGGCGAGGCGGGCCGCGGACGCGCGGAGGGCGTCGGGGGTGAGGGCGCGCGGGGGCGGCGCGTCGGGGGCGAGCGAGAGCGGCGGCTGGGCGGCGGCGGCGAGCAGGAAGGTCTGGTCACCCTCCGGTCCGGGGCGGCAGCTGGCCGTCGCGCTGCCCGCGACCGCGTACGGGACGGTCCGCAGGCCGGCGGCGCGCAGGCCCGACTCGACCTGCCAGAGGCCGTGCCGGCCGCCCGGTTCGTCGCCGCCCCGGACGGCGAGCCGCCCCCCGGGGGCGAGCAGCCGGGTGGTGAGGCCGTAGAACTCCTGGGAGTGGAACTTCGCCGGGCCGCCGTCGGCGGGCGCCGGCAGGTCGGCGAGGATCACGTCGAAGGACCGGCCGGGAGCGGGGCGGGTGGTGCGCAGCCACTCCAGCGGGTCGGCCTCGGCGGTGCGGACCCTGGGGTCCTCCAGCGAGTGCCCGGAGAGGGCGGCGAGGGCCGGGTCGGTCCGGGCCAGCCGGGGGAGCGCCGGGTCGGGATCGACGACCAGCACCGAGCGGACCCCGCCGTGCCGCAGCACCTCCCGCAGGGCCAGCCCGTCGCCGCCGCCGAGCACCAGGACCCGGCCGTCCGGGCCGGCTCCCATCGCGGGGTGGACGAGGGCCTCGTTGCCCCGGTACTCGTCCGGCCCGCAGACCGCCAGCCGGCCGTCCAGGTAGAGCCGGAGCGGGCCCTCGGCGGGGCCGGTGAGCACGACCTCCTGGTACCGGCCGTGGGCGTACCGCACCTGCCCGCCGTACAGCGCCTGCCGGGCGGCGCGTTCGACCGCGCCGGACCAGGCGGCGGCCGCGGCGAGCACCACGAGCACCAGGGCGCAGCCGCCCCAGAGCATCAGCCGGACCCTCGGCGCCGGTTCCTCGCGGAAGAGCCAGAGCACCACGGCGGAGCCGGCCACGGCGTTGACCGCGCCGGTGACCAGGGCGCCGCTGCCGGGCCCGAGGGCGGGCAGGATCAGGAACGGGAAGGCGAGCCCGCCGATGAGCGCGCCCACGTAGTCGGCGGCGAAGAGATCGGCGACGGCCCGTCCGGCGTCCTCCCGCCGGATCCGTTGGACGAGCGTCATCAGCAGGGGGATCTCGGCGCCGATCAGCACGCCGATCAGGCAGGTCATGCCGACCATGGCGGCCTGGTAGCGGCCGATCCAGGCCCAGCACGAGTAGAGCGCCAGGACGGAGAGGCCGCCGGTGAGGGCGAGGGCGCACTCGACCAGGGCGAAGGCGGTGGCCGGGCGGCTGGTGAACCGCTTGGCGAGCAGTGAGCCGAGGCCCATCGCGAACACCATGACGGAGAGGACGACGGAGGTTTGGGTGACCGAGTCCCCGAGCAGATAGTCGCCGAGCGCCACGAGTTCCAGCTCGTAGACGAGTCCGCAGGCCGCGCAGACGAACGCGGCCAGCAGGACGGCCAGTCGGGCGAGCCGCGGGCGGGAACGCAGCCGGCACCGACGGCGGGCTGGCAGGGGGGTCAGGCTCCGCCCGAGCCGGGGTGGGCTGCCGTCGTCGAGGTCGAGGCCCGGCTGTGCGGGGGGCGGACCGGCCGGATGGTTGATCACGAACAAACGCTAGGCGACGTTCGGGACGGACGGCTGCGCCCATTCGACGGACAGCTTGGCGTGACAGGTTGACGAATCGTTCCTGCGTACGAATGAAAGATCGCCGGCAGGGCTATGGAGGGCTCGGTCGTCGCGGTCACCGGAGGACCACCAGCGAGGACCGGGTGCAGACCAGCTGCCCCTCCTGCGGGTAGGCGTGCCAGGTGCGCCAGAGCAGCCGGTCCGCGCCGCCCTGGGTGACCAGGGCGGTGAAGGCGCTGGGGTCTCCGGGGAAGACCCCGGCCAGGCCGCGCGGGTGCCCCTCGACCAGTGCCAGCAACTCCTGGGCGCGGGCGGCGAAGTCGTGGGGCGGCAACGCCTCGATCCGGGCCGCGAACTCGTACTCCCAGCCGTCGACCTGTTTGGCGACCCGGGCCGGCAGCGGCGTTCGGCGACCGGGCAGGCAGGCGACGGTCTCCAGGCAGTGGCCCGGGCCGGCGGTGATCACCACCTGGTGCGAGGCGCCCAGCAGCCGCAGCTGGAGGGTGCCGGGCGGGCCGGGGTGGCCGGGGCCGTCGAGTCTCAGGTCGCGGACCGCGAGAGCGGGCAGCGGGTCGCCGCCCAGGCACCAGGCCAGGTCACCCGCGCGGGTGTCCGTGTAGGAGGTCTGCAAAGTGGTGAGCATGCTCGGCTCCGCGTTTCAGCTCCGTGCGCGCCCGCCGAGCAGCAGCGAGTTGGCCTAGGCAAGGGCGAGGCTGTTCGTGGCTGTGCGGTCCAGGGCGCGGCCGACCGTGGAAGGAAGGATTCCGGCTGGAGATTCAGCAGCAGAGAAGCACGAATACGCCGGGTCCGTCGGTGATTTACCCAACTTTGTCAAGCATTCACCGTTTCGAGCACATCTGCTTCCCTGCTCTGATCGACCCGGTGTGCGACTATGCACCGCGCGCGCCCCTCGCCCCGGTTCGCACGCCGTGTGAGCTGCTCATGCGCTGTTCACACGACCTGTACGCCCCCCGCCCCGCCGCGCCGGGCGCACGGCGCCGGACCGTCGTCGTGGCATGCCGCCGGGGCAGCGGAAATTGCCCGACCGGCAGGGAAAGCCCTTACCGTTCAGGTGAGTTGACGAATCGTCGGAACGTGCGAGAGGTCCCGCAGATCGGTCAGAGCCGGGCGAGCCGGGTGACCGCCTCTTCCAGGACCTCGACCTTCTTGCAGAAGGTGAAGCGGACGAGCGAGCGGCCCGCGTCCACGTCGTCGTAGAAGACCGCGTTGGGGATCGCCACCACGCCGCACCGCTCGGGCAGCGTGCGGCAGAACTCGATGCCGTCCTTCTCGCCCAGCGGAGTGATGTCGGTGGTGATGAAGTAGGTGCCGGCCGGCCGGAACACCCGGAAACCGGCGGCGCCCAGCCCGTCCGCGAGCAGATCCCGTTTGTGCAGCAGATCCGCGCGGAAGTCCGCGAAGTAGTCGTCGGGCAACTGCAGCGCCTCGGCCACCGCGTACTGGAAGGGCCCCGCGCTGACGTAGGTCAGGTACTGCTTGGCGGTGCGCACCGCCGCGACCAGGGGCGCCGACGCGGTGACCCAGCCGACCTTCCACCCGGTGAACGAGAAGGTCTTGCCCGCCGAGGAGATGGAGACGGTGCGCTCGCGCATGCCGGGCAGGGCCGCGACGGGGTGGTGGGCGCCGCCGAACACCAGGTGCTCGTAGACCTCGTCGGTGACCACCAGGAGGTCGCGCTCGACGGCGAGTTCGGCGACCGCGCGCAGCTCCTCGGGGGTGAGCACCAGGCCGGTGGGGTTGTGCGGCGAGTTGAGCAGCAGCAGCCGGGTACGCGGGGTGACCAGTGACCGGAGCCGGTCCAGGTCGGGGCGGAAGTCGGGGGCACGCAGCGTGAGCGGGACGCGGACGGCGCCCGCCATCGCGATGCAGGCGGCGTACGAGTCGTAGAACGGCTCCAGGGCGATCACCTCGTCGCCCGGCTCCAGCAGCGCCAGCAGCGTGGCGGCGATCGCCTCGGTGGCGCCCGCGGTGACCAGTACCTCGGTGTCCGGGTCGTACGCGAGGCCGTAGAAGCGCCGCTGGTGACCGGCGATCGCGGCGCGCAGCTCGGGGACCCCGGGGCCGGGCGGGTACTGGTTGCCGAGCCCCTCGCGCAGCGCACGGACGGCGGCCTCGCGCACCGCCTCCGGCCCGTCGGTGTCCGGGAACCCCTGGCCGAGGTTGATCGAACCGGTCGCCACGGCCAGCGCGGACATCTCCGCGAAGATCGTGGTGCCGAGTCCCTCCAGCCGGCGGTTCAGCAGCGGCCTCGCACCCATCACGGCTCCTCACACCTCGTGGTCGACCCCCATCCTCGGGCCAGGGGAGGGCCCGGGACAAGGACGGCCCGCCGGGAACGGCGCCGGCCCGCCACCGGAGTGCCGGTGGCGGGCCGTGGCGGAGGGCCGGAGGCGGGGGATCAGGCCTCGTCGGTGCCCTCGGAGGGCTTGCCCTCGCCGTCCTCGCCCTCGATGTCCTTCTGCAGGCCGAGGCGCTCGACGATCCACTGCTCGAAGCCCACCGCGGCCTGGGTCCAGTTGGCGGTGGTGGTGACGAAGTAGTCCAGGTTGACGCCGGTGCCGACGATCATCTGGGCCTCACCGATCAGCCGGACCACGCCGTCCTCGTGGGTGTGCGTGTAGACCTTGGGCCAGAGGGTCTCGCGGTTCCACTCGTCGATCAGGTCGAGGATCTCGGCCTTGTCCTCAAGGGGGTACGAGCGGTCGTAGAACGCGCGGACGGCGAAGAGTTCCTTCTGCTCACCGCGGAACATGTAGTAGACGCGGAAGCCCTCCCAGGGGGCGGTGAGGTCGCCCTCCTCGTCCACGACGTGCTTCAGCTGCATCTGGTCGAGGAGCTGGCCCACCAGGGCCTGGTCCGGGACGATGATCGGCGGCGGGCCGTCCGGACGGCCGCCCTGACCGCCCGGCTGCCCGCCCTGGGGGACACCGAACGACGGGATGGACGACGGGTCGATGCTCATAGGGTCCTCTTCCTCAGTGCACGTGGTGGTCGGCAATGAGAGGCCGCCCTTCCACCTCCCATCCTGCCTCATCGGGGCCCTGCCTCACAGGGGAGACCGCGCTCCGGCCGGGCATGGCCGGATCATGGCGCACCCCCGGTGACCGGACCCGGTCACCGGGGGTGCGCGAGGCAGGTCACCGGGGGTGGCGGGCCCCGCTGACCGGGTCCGACGAGGTCCGCCGGCGCTACTTCTCCAGTGGTCCGCGGGCCCGGACGGTGAGGCGGTCGCTCTCGTCGTCCCGGTCGACCAGGACGGTGTCGCCGTCGTGCACCTGGCCGGCCAGGATCGCCCTGGCCAACTGGTCGCCGATCGCCGACTGCACCAGCCGGCGCAGCGGCCGCGCGCCGTACGCCGGGTCGTAGCCGGTGAGCGCGAGCCAGTCGCGGGCCGCCGCGGAGACCTCCAGGGTGAGCCGCCGTTCGCGCAGCCGGGCGCCGAGCGCGGCCACCTGGAGGTCGACGATCCTGCTCAGCTCGGCGGTGCCGAGCGGGTCGAAGACCACGATGTCGTCGAGCCGGTTGAGGAACTCCGGCTTGAAGGCGGCCCGGACGGAGTCCAGGACGAGGTCCTTCTTCCGCTCCTCCGGGGTGGCCGGGTCCACCAGGAACTGGCTGCCCAGGTTGGAGGTGAGGATCAGGATCGCGTTGCGGAAGTCCACCGTGCGGCCCTGGCCGTCGGTGAGCCGGCCGTCGTCCAGCACCTGGAGCAGGACGTCGAAGACCTCGGGGTGGGCCTTCTCCACCTCGTCCAGCAGCACCACGCTGTACGGCCGGCGGCGGACCGCCTCGGTGAGCTGGCCGCCCTCCTCGTAGCCGATGTACCCGGGCGGCGCGCCGACCAGGCGGGAGACGGAGTGCTTCTCGCCGTACTCGCTCATGTCGATGCGGACCATGGCCCGCTGGTCGTCGAAGAGGAAGTCGGCGAGGGCCTTGGCGAGTTCGGTCTTGCCGACGCCGGTCGGGCCGAGGAAGAGGAAGGAGCCGGTCGGGCGGTCCGGGTCGGCGATGCCCGAGCGGGTCCGCCGGACCGCGTCCGAGACGGCCTGCACGGCCTCTGCCTGGCCGATCAGGCGGCGCCCCAACTCCTCCTCCATGCGCAGGAGTTTGGCGCTCTCGCCCTCCAGCAGCCGGCCGGCCGGGATGCCCGTCCAGGAGGCGACCACGTCGGCCACGTCGTCCGGGCCGACCTCCTCCTTGACCATCGAGGCGGAGCCGTCCTGGGCGGCGGCGCGCTCCTGGGCGTCGGTGAGCTCCTTCTCCGCGGCCGGGATCTCGGCGTACATCAGCTTGGAGGCGCGTTCGAAGTCGCCGTCCCGCTGGGCGCGTTCGAGCGCGCCGTGCAGGTCGTCCAGCTGTTCCTTGAGCTCGCCGACCCGGTTGAGGCTCTTCTTCTCCTGCTCCCACCGGGCCGTGAGCACGCTCAACTGCTCGTTCTTGTCGGCGAGATCGCGGCGCAGCCGGGCCAGCCGGTCGACCGAGGCCGGGTCCGACTCCTTCTCCAGCGCCAGCTCCTCCATGCGCAACCGGTCGACGGAGCGCTGGAGTTCGTCGATCTCGACCGGCGAGGAGTCGATTTCCATCCGCAGTCGGGAGGCGGCCTCGTCGACCAGGTCGATCGCCTTGTCGGGGAGGAACCGGGAGGTGATGTACCGGTGGGAGAGCGTCGCCGCGGCGACCAGCGCGGCGTCCGCGATCTGCACCTTGTGGTGCGCCTCGTACCGGCCCTTGAGGCCGCGCAGGATGGCGATCGAGTCCTCGACGCTGGGCTCGCCGACCAGCACCTGCTGGAACCGGCGCTCCAGGGCCGGGTCCTTCTCGATCCGCTCCCGGTACTCGTCGAGGGTGGTGGCGCCGACCATCCGCAGCTCGCCGCGGGCCAGCATCGGCTTGAGCATGTTGCCGGCGTCCATCGCGGAGTCGCCGCCGGCGCCCGCGCCGACCATGGTGTGCAGCTCGTCGATGAAGGTGACGACCTGGCCGTCGCTCTGCTTGATGTCGTTGAGGACGGCCTTCAGCCGCTCCTCGAACTCCCCGCGGTACTTGGCGCCGGCCACCATCGCGCTGAGGTCCAGCGAGACCAGGCGCTTGCCGCGCAGCGACTCCGGCACGTCGCCGGCCACGATCCGCTGGGCCAGGCCCTCGACGACGGCGGTCTTGCCGACGCCGGGCTCGCCGATCAGCACGGGGTTGTTCTTGGTCCGGCGGGAGAGCACCTGGACCACCCGGCGGATCTCCTGGTCCCGGCCGATCACCGGGTCGAGCTTGCCGTCCCGGGCGGCCTGGGTGAGGTCGGTGCCGTACTTCTCCAGTGCCTTGTAGGTACCCTCCGGGTCCGGCGAGGTGACCCGGCCGCTGCCCCGGACGTCCTTGAACGCGGCCAGCAGGGCCTTGGCGGAGGCGCCCTGCTGCACCAGCAGCTCGGCGACCGGCCCGCCCTCGGCGGCCAGGCCGACCAGCAGGTGCTCGGTGGAGACGTACTGGTCGTCGAGGTCGTCGGCGCGCCGGCCGGCCTCGGTCAGCACCGCCAGGGTGTCGCGGGCCAGTTGCGGCGCGGCGACGGTCGAGCCCATCGCGCTGGGCAGCCCGGTCAGCAGGCGGCGGGCCTCGGCCTCGACCCGCGACACGTCGGCGCCGACCGCCTCCAGCAGCGGCCTGGCGATGCCCTCGGGCTGTTCCAGCAGCGCGATCAGGATGTGCACCGGCTTGACGTCCGGGTTCCCGGCGCCCCCGGCCTGCCGGATCGCGGCGGACAGGGCGTCCTGCGTCTTGGTGGTGAACTTGCTGGCGTCCACTGCTGGGGTGTCCTCCCTTGTCGTGCGTTGGTTCTGCTCTCTACAGCATGCACTAAGTTGAGTCTATTCCGCTCAACTTTCAGATGAACGGTCGGGGCGCCCGTGCGGGGCGGGTCTCCGAGCCCCCGCGGCCCGGTTCCCCGCGGCGCCGTTCTCCGCGGCCCGGGCCCCCGGCGCGCCGCCGCCCGCGGGCCGGATCCCCGGAGCCCCGGCCTCCGCCGTCCGGGCCGCCGACCGCCGCGCCCCGGTCGCCCGCCTCGGGGCCGCCGTCCGCCGGGTCAGCGTCAGCAGCTCCCGGGCCGGCCCGCTCGGCCGCCGGCCGGCCGGCCAGACCGCCCGCAGCGGCCGTCGCAGGTCCAGCCCCTCCGCCAGCGGCACCTCCACCAGCCGCCGGGTCGCCAGCTCCTCCACCACCGCCAGCTCGCTCAGGCAGACCGGCCCCGCGCCGGTCATCGCCGCCGCCTTCAGCGCCGTCGACGAGGCCAGCTCCAGCCGCGGCCGGGCCGCGCCCCCGTACGGCGCCAGCGCCATCTCCAGCACCTCCCGGGTCCCCGAGCCGGGCTCGCGCAGCACCAGCGGTGTCGCCGCCAGCTCCGCCGGGGTCAGGGGGGAGCGGCGGCGCGCCCAGGGGTGGCCCGGCGCGACCACGACGACGAGCCGGTCGGCCGCCACCACCGCGCCGGCCAGTCCGGGCGGAGCGGAGGGGCCCTCGACGAAGCCGAGGTCCGCGTCCCCGGCCAGCACGTGCCCGGCCACGTCCGCGGAGTTCGCGGTGCGCAGCGTCACGGCGGTCCCCGGGCTCGCCTCGTGCAGCGCCAGCAGCCACCCGGGCATCAGGTACTCGGCGACGGTCAGGCTGGCCACCACGGTCAGCCGGGCGTCCCGGCGCTCGCGGAGCGCGTCGATCCCGGCGTCCAGGGCCTGCGCGGCCTCCACCACCTGCCGGGCCCACTCGACCACCAGCCGGCCGGCCTCGGTCGGCCGGGAGCCGCGCGGGGAGCGGTCCAGCAGCGGGACGCCGATCAGCCGCTCCATGCCCTTGATCCGCGCGCTGGCGGTCGGCTGGCTCACCCCGAGTTCGGCGGCGGCCCGGCCGACGCTGCCGAGCCGGGCCACTGCGAGCAGCAGCTCCAGCGCACCGAGTTCGGGGACGCGCGGGGAGAGGGCCATAGGTTCAGGCTATGCCCTCATAGAGCGTTCGGCGCTACCGACCGGGGTCGCACCGGGAGACGGTTGATGCCATGGCCACCCTGATCAGCCCCCGCACGCACCCCCGCCCCCGCCCTCGCCCCCGTCTGCGCCCGTCCGACCGCGCCCGCCGGCTCGACCTCGCACAGCTCGGGCCGAACTGGTACGCGGCGGTCATGGGCACCGCGATCGTCGGCAACGGTGCGGCCGCCCTCCCGGTCCGGCTGCCCGGCCTGATCGGGTTCGGCGAGGTGATGTGGGCGCTCGGGCTGGCCGGTCTGCTGGTGCTCGGGTCCGCCCGGCTGGTCCACCTCACCCGTCACCGGGACGCCGCCCGCGCCCAGCTGCTGGACAACCCGGCCACCGCCGTCTTCTACGGCTGTCCGCCGATGGCGCTGATCTCGGTCGGGCTCGGGACCCTGACGCTCGGCTCCCGCGTCATCGGGACCGGCCCGGCCGTCGCGCTCGACGCCGTGCTCTGGACGGTGGGCACCGGGTACGCGCTGCTGGTCGCGGTCGGCATCCCGTACCTGATGATCACTCGGCACACGGTCTCCCCATTGGAGGCCAACCCGACCTGGCTGCTGCCGGTGGTGGCTCCGCTGGTCGCCTCCGCCGCCGGTCCCGCGCTGATCCCGCACCTGCCCGCCGGCACCGCCCGGCAGGCGCTGCTGTACACCTGCTGCGCGCTGTTCGGGATCGGCCTGCTCGCCACCCTGGCGCTGCTGCCGGTGGTGCTCACCGGTCTCGTGCACAGCAAGCTGCCCGCCCTGGCGCTCACCCCGTCGCTCTTCCTGGTGCTCGGCCCGCTCGGCCAGTCCACCACCGCGGTCCACCAACTCGCCGACGCCGCGCGCCCGGTGACCCCGACGATCGCCCCCGTCGCGCTCGCCCTCGCCGAGCTGTACGGGGTGGCGGTGCTCGGCGTGGCGATGCTCTGGCTGGCGCTCGCCGTCGCCGCCAACCTCCGTGCCCGGCGGGCCGGCATGTCGTTCGCGATGACGTGGTGGGCGTTCACCTTCCCGGTCGGCACCTGCGTCACCGGCGCCGCCGCCCTCGCCCGGCACACCGGCTTCCCCGGGTTCACCGGACTCGCCACCGCCCTGTTCGTCCTGCTGCTGGCCTCCTGGGCCCTCGCCGCGGGCGGCACCGCCGCCGGGCTGGCGGGCGGCCGGCTGCTGGCCCGCTGAGCCGGGGCCGGCACCGGTGCTCGACAGGGATCTGACGAGGCGTCACGTCGTCCCGTGCGGTGGTGCGGTGGTGCGGTGGTGCGGTGGTCCGGCGGGAGGCTGTCGGCGGCTCGGCCGGGACCGTCCGTCCCGGGGGGTGGCCTCCGGTGCCACCCGTCCTGGCGGACGGCCCGGCCCCGGCCGGCCGGGGCCCTGCGGCACCGCGCCTTTCCGTGCCTCCCCGCGGCTTCCCGGCCCCGGGTGGCTCCGGTACGGTCCGGTACGGGCGGCCCGAACGGTACCCGGACGGTGCCCGAACGGGCTCGGACCGGGGGCCGGGGAGGCACGGGGGGAGCGCTGCGTAGGTCGCGGGGAACGGAACGCGGTCGTTCGGTTCCGAATGACCGGAGGGTCGGACTCCGCCGTCCCACTGCCCTGACCTGCACGTTCGCGATACGCCAGGGCGCCGCGGCGGACGTCGCGCCACGCCGACGATGCAGGTTCCTGCAATTGCGAGAACATGCAGTCGGGCGGCACTTGTTCACCGGCCGTCACGCTGTGAGGGTGGAGTCACGTCACGTCGACCGGGCAACCGCAGCCCGATGACGGCGACTTGCTCTTCATTACTGGATGCGTCCGGTACGTCCGCACGTACCTGCATATCGGGGGGAAGAGCGCCGGCCGGGACGCCATGTGTGGTGATGGCCCCCGGGACCGGAGCCGGCGAGGCGTTGCTGCTCCGCCTCGCCGGAAGCGCCGCGACCGTGGCGTGGACCGGCGGCCCCCCTGGCCCGTGTGCGACGGCACCCGGAGTCCGGGGGCCCGCCGGCTCCCAGTACCGTGATCACGCCCGGCGAACGTGTGTGACGAGTGCGCACGGCGTGCGAGGGCGCACACATCCGCGAGACATCCGGCAGGGAGCGTTCGACGTGACGGTCGAGGGGACGGCGGATCCGACGACCGCTCCGGGCGTCGGCGCCGGAGGGGGCGCCGCCACCGGCCCGGCCGCGTCCGGCGGCGAGCCCGACGAGGCCGCCCGCCGGCTCTACCTCGCCATCCTGGCCGACGGCGGCCGGATCCCCGTCGCGGACGTCCCCGAACCGGACCGTCGCGCCCTGCGCCAGCTCGTCTCCATCGGTCTGCTGATGCCCAACCCGATGGACGCCTGCTACACGGCCGTCAGCCCGCGCTCGGTCAGCGACCGCCTCGGCGCCGAGCTCCGCAGCGAGGCCACCCGCCTCCTCGTCCGCGCCGAAAACCTGCCCGGCACCCTCGACGGCCTCACCCGCGCCTACGACGCGATGCCCCGGCCGCCCGAGCGCTCCGGCGGCGCCGTCTACATCGAGGGCCACACCCACATCCGGCACCGGATCTCCCAGCTGGTCTCCGACTGCCGCACCGAGGTCCTCACCGCCCAGCCCGGCCACCGGCCCGCCGACGCCCTCCAGGGCGCCCTGGTCCAGGACGTCCAGCTCCTGCAGCGCGGCTGCACCCTGCGGACCATCTACCAGCCCGTCGCGGTCTCCGAACCCGCCGCCCTGGCCTACGCCGAGGAGGTCACCCGGCACGGTTCGCTGATCCGGACCCTCGACGAGCCGTTCCAGCGGCTGATGATCTTCGACCGCTCGGTCGCGGTGATCTCCGCCAGCGACGACCACAGCACCGCCGCCTTCATCACCGACCGCGCCGCGATCGCCTTCATCGTCAACGCCTTCGAGCGCGACTGGGCCCGCGCCGACGCGACCGACTGGACCGCCGCGCTCGCCGACGGCCCGGCCCGCAACCCCCACAACGCGTCCGACCGCGTCGGCCGCCTGCTGGCCCGCGGTCTGACCCAGCGTGCGGTCGCCACCCGCCTCGGCCTGAGCGAGCGGACCGTGGCCGCGCACATCGCCCGCCTCCGCGACCGGTACGGGGCGCAGACCCTGTTCCAGCTCGGTTGGCTGATGCGGGGCGGCCGTGACGACGGATGAGCCCGACGGCGCCGTTCGCACCCGCTACCCGGCCGCTCTGCGCTGCGCTGCCTGACCGCTCTGCCTGATGCGGGAGCCCGGGCGGGGGAGCCCGGACGGGATCAGCCGGTGGCCGCGCCGGTGGGCCAGTAGCCGGTCGGGCCGACGGCGGGGGGCTGCTGACGGGGGACGGTGAACTGCTCGCCGGGGGCGGTCCAGAAGCCCTCGCGCAGGGAGAGCGCCATGCCGGCCCAGTCGAGGGCGGTCTCCACGGTGTGGTGGAGGGCCTCCTGGGACCAGGTGTCGTCGAAGACCAGCGGCAGGACGGGGGCGACCTGCTCGATGGTGGCGATCAGCGGGTTGTGGGTGATGGCCTCGTCGACGAGGAGCACGATCGGCTTGCGCAGCGCCGACGCCCAGCCCAGCTCCAGGCTGACCCCGGCCGACAGCGGTGCGCCGACGTAGGCGAAGACGAGGTCGGCGGACTGCAGCGCGCGGAAGTCCGACGGCACGCGCGGCTCGGGGGCGCGCCCGGCGACGGTCCAGGCGTCACTGTGGTGGGCGCTGTACACGGCGGCGCCACTGCGGAGGAGGGTGGTGCGGAGGGTGGTCAGCCGCGTCCGGCTGGCGAGGGTCACCACACTGTCCGCCGGCCCGGTCAACCGCATGAGCGGCGCGGCCAGGAAGACTCGTGCACGCCGGCCCTCAAGGGCCTGGCTGTCGTGGTGACGCAGGTAGGGCTCAGTCATGTCGACTCCGGGGAGTGGCTGACCGGGTTCACCAGGTCCGGCAGGGTTAGGGGTTCTGATCGGCGAGGCTGCGGACTTCGCTCGGGGGAGCTAAGTCGAATGGTGAATTGAAGGTACATCGGCAAGTGTGGTGAGCTTGCCGGGACCATCGGGAGCGAACTGATCGTCCATCGTTCGGGGCGGTGGAGTCCACTGCTTCGCGGTGTCATCTGTCTGCCTGGCATGGAGATGACGCACCTCTGTGGAGGGGGGATGTGGCGCGTGCGTTCGAGCTGGGGCATTATGTGGGCGGCTGCGTAGCTGTTCCCATTGCTCGATACCCGCGACTAACTCAGGAAGGCGTGATCGCAATGCTTCGCCTGCGCCGACACGTTCGCATCACTGCGGCTTCGGTCGTTGCTGTTATAGCGGTATTGACCGCGAGCAGCCAGGTCACGTCGGCGGCTTCCGGCCACCAGCCGGCGCCGCGTACCGCCAACTCCGTGCCCGCCGACGCTCCGGCCCTGGTCACGCTGGCCCTCACCGCGAACGACAGCAACTGGACCTGAGTTCGGCACGTGACGCCCGGGCGGGCCGTCAGGGGCCCCGGGCAGTCAGTCGGTTGACGGGTCGTGTTCCCCGAGGCGTTCTTCGGGGTGCCCGCTCTGGGTGGTCCGGGCCAGCATGTACCCGAGCTGGAACAGCGAATCCACCCGGTAGTCCTCACGCATGTCCGCTATGTGACGCGCCAGCGTGCGTTCGCTGATGCCCAGGCTTCGGGCAATCACGCGGTGACTGGTGCCTTTCAGCAGCAGATCGATGATCGTCTGCCGCAGGCGTGAGATGACCTCCTGCGGCACCGCGCGGGCGCCGTCGAAATCGAGAGCGCGGTTCCAGTTGCGCTCGAAGATGTCGGAGACCAGATAGCTGATGATCGCGCGGTCGTGTATGAACGCGGCCACATTCAGGTCGTCCGCGATGGGAATGATGGCGGTGCGGCGGTCCACGACTATGAGCCGGGTGTACGGCTCGTCCAGGGTGCGGACCTGCCCCCCGGCGTCCGTGATGGCGAGGACGTAGTCCCTGGTGGCGGGGTGGTAACGCGTACTGGGGTGGTAAATGGTCCGAAACGTGGCGCCTCTCTGGAGAAGTGCCAAATCACGGTCGCGGCTGCCGGCGAGTGCCTCCGGGGGGCGGGGACCACCCGGTTGTGCGGCGAGGAACTCCTCGGTGCAACTCGTGGTCAACTGCCCGAGTCTTTGATTGATCAGTACTTTTCCACGGACGTACTCGATGCTGCCGCCGGTCTGCTTCGGCGTGTGGAAGGCCTCGGACAGTTCCTTCAGATCGATCGGAAGCGCCTCGGCCCGGGAGAGCAGGTCGAGTGCTTTGCGCTGCCAGGAGGCGATGAGCCCGGACGAGAGCTGCTGGGGGTCCACGGCGACGAGCACGTCCGGCTCGTCCGTGTCCGGCACCAGCAGGCCGATGTCGAGAAGCTCCTGGAGGAACCTGAGGTCGGTGGCCTCCTGGCTCGCGGGTACGAGGCGGCCGTGGGAGTGCAGGACGTGGAGGTAGAGCTTGCGAGCGCCGTCCGAAAGGACACCGAGGCCGCCTGAGGTGAGTCCGGGCTCGGCCGTCTCGCTCATCTGCGGCTCCCTGGTGTTCGGATAGAGCTGAGTGAGGCCGGTTCGCCGGCTTCGATGGGGATCTTAGCCAGAGCCTCCGCGAACCGGCATCGGCGTTCTTGATCCGCTCTCGCCTGCAGAAAGCACTCTCTCACCACGCAAGCACCGCCGGCACCCCCCGACCAGGGGGAACCGGCGGCGGCGACCGTCGTGGCCGGGTCAGCGCTTGGGACGCCAGACGACCAGGGCGCTGGAGTGCGGGGTCGGGGGCTGGTAGGGGACGAGGTCGCGGCGGTAGGAGGCGTGGATGGTGGCCTCGCGCTGCTGGAGGGCGGTGGCCGCGCCTTCGAGGGAGTCGGTGAGCTCGGCGATCCGGGACTGGAGGGCGGTGACCTGGTTCTCCAGCTCGATGATCCGCTTGATGCCGGCGAGGTTGATGCCCTCGTCCTGGGAGAGCCGCTGGACGTCGCGCAGCTGCTGGATGTCGCGCGCCGAGTAGCGGCGCCCGCGGCCGGCGGTGCGGTCGGGGCAGACCAGGCCGAGGCGGTCGTACTGGCGGAGGGTCTGCGGGTGCAGGCCGGAGAGCTCGGCGGCCACCGAGATCACGTAGACCGGGGTGTCCTCGGTGAGGACGTACTGGGGCTGCGGAACGGCCCGGCGCGCGCGCGGGGGGCCGCCGCCGGGCAGTCCCTCGCCGATGCCGGGGCCGATCGGGCCGTGGCCGGTGCTGTCGGGGGTCATCTGGTCGTCACGCTCCCTTCGCCGCTCGGAACAGGGCGGCTCGCGGGTCGTCGGAGGCGGTGGCCTCGCGGTACTGCTCCAGAGCGGCCAGCGCGTCGCCGGTGACGTGCTGGGGCACCACGACCTCCACGGTGACCAGGAGGTCGCCCCGGGTGCCGTCCTTGCGGGTGGCGCCCTTGCCGCGGGCCCGCAGGGTGAGGCCGTTGGCACTGCCCGGGGGGAGTTTGAGCTTCACCGAGGGGCCGTTGAGGGTCGGCACCTCGATGGTGCCCCCCAACGCGGCTTCGGGGAAGGTGACCGGGACGGTCACGGTCAGGTTGTCGGCCTTCCGTCCGAAGACGGGGTGCGGGTCGACGTGCACGGTGACGTAGAGGTCGCCGGGCTGGCCGCCGCGTTCGCCCTGCGCGCCCTTGCCCTTGAGGCGGATCCGCTGGGCGTCCTGGACACCGGCCGGGATCCGGACCTGCATGGTGCGGGCGGAGCTGGCCCGGCCGCTGCCGTGGCAGTCGGTGCACGGGTCGTCGACGATCATGCCGCGGCCGCGGCAGTCCCGGCAGGGCTCGGAGAGGGCGAAGGCGCCCTGGCCGCGGCTGACCGTGCCGGAGCCGACGCAGGTCGGGCAGACCCGGGGGGTGGTGCCGGCCTTGGCACCGGTGCCGTTGCAGTGGCGGCAGGGGGCCTGACTGGTCATCCGGAGCGGGACGGTGGCGCCGTCGACGGCCTCCTCGAAGGAGAGCGTCACCTCGGTCTCGACGTCGGCGCCGCGCCGGGGCTGGGCCTGTCGGGCGCCGCCGCGGTTGAACAGACCGCCGAAGACGTCGCCGAGGCCACCGCTGTTGCCGGCCTGGTTGCCGCTGAACAGGTCGCCGAAGTCGAAGCTGTAGTTGCCGTTACCGGGGCCGCCGGCGCGGAAGCCGCCGTTGGCGAAGAGGCTGCGGGCCTCGTCGTACTCCTTGCGGCGCTTCTCGTCGGAGAGGACGTCGTACGCCTCGGAGATGTCCTTGAACCGCTCCTCGGCCGCCGTGTCACCCTTGTTCGCGTCGGGGTGGAACTCGCGGGCCAGCTTGCGGTAGGTCTTCTTGATCTCGGTGGCGGTGGCGTCCTTGGGCACGCCGAGGACCTTGTAGTAGTCCTTCTCCACGTAGTCCTTGCCGCTCATGGCTGGCGCCACCTCCCGAGGTCCATCGTCACAGAGCTGTCAACGGGCCGGCCGTGGCGCGTCGACAGTGCGCTGCGGAGCCGGCCGCCGTACTGGCCGGCGTACGACTCCGCAGCGCACAGGTTGTCAGCCGTCACCGGTGGTCAGCTGTCCGGGCCACCGTCGGCCTGGTCCTTCTTCTCCCCGCCCTTGGCGGTGTCGGTGTCCGGGCCGGACGTGGTCTGGGTGCCCGGCTGGGGCTCCGCGACCGCGACCATCGCCGGGCGGATGATCCGCTCGCCGATCCGGTAACCGGGCTGGAGGATCTGGACGCAGGTGTCCTCGGTGACCTCCGACGAGTAGCTGTGCATCAGCGCCTCGTGCATGGTCGGGTCGAAGGGCTCGCCCTCCTTGCCGAACTGCTGCAGGCCCAGCTTGGCGACGACGGTCTCCAGCGACTCGGCGACGGACTTGAAGCCGCCGGTCACCTCGCCGTGGTCACGGGCCCGGCCGATGTCGTCCAGGACCGGGATCAGCGACTCCAGGATGTTGGAGACGGCGATCTCACGGACCGTCAGCCGGTCGCGCTCGACCCGCTTCCGGTAGTTCTGGTACTCGGCCTGGAGGCGCTGGAGGTCGGCCGTCCGCTCGGCCAGCTCGCGCTTGGCCGTGGCGAGGTCGTCCGGTTCGCCGGTCGCACCGGCGGTCGAATCGGCACCGCCCGCGGCAGCCTCCTCGGCAGCCTTGATCACGGCCTCCTCGGCGGCGGAGTCGTCGCCGGGCTCAGCACCCTGCGGCTTCTCCGTCATGCCGCACCGCCCTTGGGCTTCTCGTCGTCCACGATCTCGGCGTCGACGACGTCGTCGTCCTTGGCACCGGCGGCGTCACCGGCCGGGGCGGCGCCGGCGGCGTCGGCGTTGGCGTACAGCGCCTGGCCGAGCTTCTGCGCGGTGGTGGACACCTTCTCGGAGGCCTCGCGGATCTTCGCGATGTCCTCGCCCTTGAGGGCTTCCTTGAGCTCGCCGATGGCGGTCTCGACCTCGGTCTTGACGTCGGCCGGCAGCTTGTCGGCGTTGTCGGCGATGAACTTCTCGGTCGAGTAGACGAGCTGCTCGGCCTGGTTGCGGGTCTCCACGGACTCGCGGCGCTTGTGGTCCTCCTCCGCGTACTGCTCGGCCTCGCGCATCATGCGCTCGATGTCGTCCTTCGGCAGCGCGGAGCCGCCGGTGACGGTCATCTTCTGCTCCTTGCCGGTGCCGAGGTCCTTGGCACCGACGTGCATGATGCCGTTGGCGTCGATGTCGAAGGTGACCTCGATCTGGGGCAGGCCACGGGGGGCCGGCGGCAGGCCGGTCAGCTCGAACATGCCGAGCTTCTTGTTGTACGCGGCGATCTCGCGCTCGCCCTGGTAGACCTGGATCTGCACGGACGGCTGGTTGTCCTCGGCCGTGGTGAAGATCTCGGAGCGCTTGGTCGGGATCGTGGTGTTGCGCTCGATCAGCTTGGTCATGATGCCGCCCTTGGTCTCGATGCCGAGGGACAGCGGGGTGACGTCGAGCAGCAGGACGTCCTTGACCTCGCCCTTGAGGACACCGGCCTGGAGCGAGGCGCCGATGGCGACGACCTCGTCCGGGTTGACGCCCTTGTTCGCGTCCTTGCCGCCGGTCAGCTCGCGGACGAGCTCGGCGACGGCCGGCATGCGGGTCGAGCCGCCGACGAGGACCACGTGGTCGATCTCGGAGAGGGCGATGCCCGCGTCCTTGATCACGTTGTGGAACGGGACCTTGCAGCGCTCCAGCAGGTCCGAGGTCAGCTGCTGGAACTGGGCGCGGGTGAGCTTCTCGTCCAGGTGCAGCGGGCCCTCGGCGGAGGCCGTGATGTAGGGCAGGTTGATCGAGGTCTCGGAGGACGAGGACAGCTCGATCTTGGCCTTCTCGGAGGCCTCGCGCAGGCGCTGCAGGGCCATCTTGTCCTTGGACAGGTCGACACCGTGGCCGGCCTGGAAGACCTTCACCAGGTGGTCGACGACCTTCTGGTCCCAGTCGTCACCGCCGAGGTGGTTGTCACCGTTGGTGGCCTTCACCTCGACGACCCCGTCGCCGATCTCCAGCAGCGAGACGTCGAAGGTGCCGCCGCCGAGGTCGAAGACCAGGATGGTCTGGTCGTCCTTGTCCAGGCCGTAGGCCAGGGCGGCCGCGGTCGGCTCGTTGACGATGCGCAGGACGTTGAGGCCCGCGATCTCACCGGCCTCCTTGGTGGCCTGGCGCTCCGAGTCGGAGAAGTACGCCGGGACGGTGATGACGGCGTCGGTGACCGTCTCGCCCAGGTAGGACTCGGCGTCCCGCTTCAGCTTCTGCAGGATGAAGGCGCTGATCTGCTGGGGGTTGAAGTCCTTGCCGTCCAGGCCGATCTTCCAGCTGGTGCCCATGTGACGCTTGACCGAGCGAATGGTGCGGTCCACGTTGGTGACCGCCTGACGCTTGGCCACCTCGCCGACGAGCACCTCGCCGTTCTTCGCGAAGGCGACGACGGACGGCGTGGTCCGAGCGCCCTCGGCGTTCGTGATGACGGTGGGCTCGCCACCCTCCAGAACGCTGACGACCGAGTTCGTCGTGCCGAGGTCGATGCCGACCGCGCGTGCCATCGTAGATACCTCCACGGAAGAGTTGAGCTTTACAGGCTCAAGGATGCACGACGAGGCGGGGGGCGTCAACAGCTATGAGTCCGAAGCGCTCAACTTTGCTGAGCCGGAAATGCGGAGAGCGCCCCTGCGCCGCCCGGACGGCGATGGCAGGGTGCACTTACGTGACTGCCGCCATACCTTGAGCATCTTCAGGAGAAGTGTTAACGAGCGGTAATGTCCGGCCCGTCGGCCCTGCAAGTTACCGGCGAGTACAATCACCGCGAGAGTCTGTACCCCCAGCACCCCAGCACCCCCAGAAAGCCGCAGGAGACGGAGAGCCGATGCAGCTAGCAGCGATCGTCATCTCGCTGGTCACGTTCGTGGTCGGCACCGCGCTCGCCGCCCGTGCGGCGCTGTACATCTACAAGGTGGTGCGGACCGGTCAGCCGGACCCGACCCGGTTCGGGCAGCCCGCCCTGCGCGCGAAGACCGTGGCGGTCGAGTTCGTCGGCCACACCCGGATGAACCGCTGGGGCGTCGTCGGCGTCGCCCACTGGTTCGTCGCGGTCGGCTTCTTCACGCTGGGCCTGACCCTGCTGACCGCCTTCTTCCAGCTGTTCGACGCCGAGTTCGTGCTGCCGGTGCTCGGCGGCTGGCTGCCGTACGAGCTCTTCACCGAGCTGGTCGGCACGTTCACCACCCTCGGCATCGCCACCCTCATCGTGATCCGCCTGCTCAGCCTGCCGGGCCGGGCGGGCCGCAAGTCGCGCTTCGCCGGCTCGATCGCCTGGCAGGCCTTCTACGTCGAGTACACGATCCTCGGCATCGGCCTGTGCATCATGATCCTGCGCGGCCTGGAGGGCGCGCTGGAGCACGTGGGCTCGTACGAGGCGAAGTACCTGATCTCCTACCCGCTGGTGCTGGCCTTCAAGGGCCTGTCGCACGGCACCCTGGAGAACCTGGTCTACGTCTTCGCGATGCTGAAGATCTGCACCTCCTTCGCCTGGGCCGTCACCATCGGCATCAACCCCTCGATGGGCGTCGCCTGGCACCGCTTCCTCGCGTTCTTCAACATCTACTTCAAGCGCGAGGAGGACGGCGACGTCGCCCTCGGCGAGCTGCGTCCGATGGCCAGCGGCGGGCAGCCGATCGACTTCGAGGACCCGGCCGACGACGCCGTCTTCGGCGTCTCCCAGGTCGAGCACTTCTCCTGGAAGGGCATCCTCGACTTCTCCACCTGTACCGAGTGCGGACGCTGCCAGTCGCAGTGCCCGGCCTGGAACACCGGCAAGCCGCTCTCGCCCAAGCTGCTGATCATGAGCCTGCGGGAGCACGCCTTCGCCAAGGCGCCGTACCTGCTCGCCGGCGGCGGCAAGGACCTGGAGGGCGAGGAGCGGGCGACCGCCGAGCAGCTCGCCGGCGTCCCCGCCGCCGCGCTGGCCGAGGCCGAGCGCCCGCTGATCGGCACTGCGGAGGAGAACGGGGTCATCGACCCCGACGTGCTGTGGTCCTGCACCACCTGCGGCGCCTGCGTCGAGCAGTGCCCGGTGGACATCGAGCACATCGACCACATCGTCGACATGCGCCGCTACCAGGTGATGATCGAGTCCTCGTTCCCGACCGAGGCCGGGGCGATGCTCAAGAACCTGGAGAACAAGGGCAACCCGTGGGGCATGGCCACCAAGGCCCGCCTGGACTGGGTCAAGGAGCTCAAGAAGGAGACCGGCATCGAGGTGCCGGTGATCGGTGAGGACATCGACCCCGCCGAGGTCGAGTACCTCTACTGGGTCGGCTGCGCCGGCGCCCTGGAGGACCGCGCCAAGAAGACCACCAAGGCCTTCGCGGAGCTGCTGCACACCGCCGGCGTGCAGTTCGCCATCCTCGGCAAGGAGGAGTCCTGCACCGGTGACTCCGCCCGCCGCCTCGGCAACGAGTTCCTCTTCCAGATGCTCGGCGCGCAGAACGTCGAGACGCTGAACGCTGCGCTGGAGGACGCCCCGGTCAAGCGGATCGTGGCGACCTGCCCGCACTGCTTCAACACCATCGCCAACGAGTACCCGCAGCTGGGCGGCCACTTCGAGGTCATCCACCACACCCAGCTGCTGCAGCACCTGATCGACGAGGGCAAGCTCGTCCCGGTCAACCCGGTCGAGGGCCTGATCACCTACCACGACCCCTGCTACCTGGGCCGCCACAACAAGGTCTACAGCCCGCCGCGCGAGATCATGGACAAGGTCCCGGGCCTGCGCCAGCAGGAGATGCACCGCCACAAGGAGCGCGGCTTCTGCTGCGGCGCCGGCGGCGCGCGGATGTGGATGGAGGAGCGCATCGGCAAGCGGATCAACACCGAGCGCGTGGACGAGGCCCTCTCGCTCAACCCGGACATCGTCTCCACCGCCTGCCCCTTCTGCCTCGTCATGCTCTCCGACTCCGTGAACGGCAAGAAGAACGAGGGCGCGGCGAAGGAACACCTGAAGGTCGTCGACGTCGCCCAGCTGCTGCTCGACTCGGTCAAGGCGGCCCCGCCGGCCGAGGCCGAAACCGAGACCGTCGACGCCTGAACGAGGCGGTGACGTGGTGATGACGGGGCGGTGACGGGGCGAACCCGGCCACTCCGCCGCCCAGTTGTTCGACAGTTCTGCAACAACCACCCGGCCCGGCGAGTGCCACGTGCGCCCGCCGGGCCGGGCTTTTCGGGTGCGAATCCCTCGGGCGGGGCGCCAACCACCGGACCACCGGACGGCGTCCCTGTCAGAAGGAAATACAGTAGGCGCCGGACCGGCCCTCGTGCCGGTCGATCCGTTCCGGCTCCCGGAACGGCATTTCTGACCACCGACGGAGGTATCGGCCCGCCGGGCCGGGCCGCAGAGACCACAAGGGGAACAGCGCAGACCATGACCGAGGCGATCATGCTGGTCGGTGGTAAGGGCACGCGACTGCGTCCGCTGACCACCCACACCCCCAAGCCCATGCTGCCCGTGGCAGGCGTCCCGTTCATCGCGCACCAGCTGGCCCGCGCGGCAGCGGCCGGGGTCACCCGCGTGGTGCTCGCGACCTCCTACCTGGCCGAGGTCTTCGAGGACCACTTCCAGGACGGCACCCCGTACGGCATCGAACTGGTCTACCTGACCGAACGCGAGCCGCTCGGCACCGGCGGAGCCATCCGCAACGCCGCCACCGGGCTGACCTGCGGCCCCGACGAACCGGTCCTGGTCTTCAACGGCGACATCCTCTCCGGGGTCGACATCGCCGCCCTGCGCGACGGCCACGTGGCCGCCGGGGCCGACGTCACGCTGCACCTCACCCGGGTCGAGGACCCGCGCGCCTTCGGACTCGTCCCGACCGACGAGCACGGCCGGGTCCTGGAGTTCCTGGAGAAGCCGGAGACGCCCGAGCAGATCGTCACCGACCAGATCAACGCCGGCTGCTACGTCTTCACCCGCTCCGTCATCGACCGCATCCCGGCCGGCCGCGAGGTCTCCGTCGAGCGCGAGACCTTCCCGGAGTTGCTGGCCACCGGCGCGCTGCTGCGCGGCGTCGTGGACACCTCCTACTGGCTCGACCTCGGCACCCCGGCCGCCTTCGTCCGCGGCTCGGCCGACCTCGTGCTCGGCAAGGTCGACTCGCCGGCCGTGCCCGGCCCGACCGGCGACGCCCTGCTGCTGCCCGGCGCCACCGTCCAGCGGGGCGCCGTGCTGAGCGGCGGCACCGTGGTCTCCGAGGGCGCGGTCGTCGAGTCCGGTGCGATCGTCGAGGGCAGCGTGATCCTGCCCGGCGCGCTCATCGGGGCGGACACCCTGGTCAAGGACTCGATCGTGGGCGCCTACGCCACGGTCGGCGAGCGGACCGCGCTGGACGGCGCGGTGATCGGCGACGGCGCGATCGTCGAGCCCGACAACGAGCTTCCGAACGGCATCCGGATCGCCTGCGGCACCCTGCTGCCGGCCGGCGCCGTCCGCACCTCGGCCGGTCCCGGCGGCTGCCCGGCGGGCACCGCCGCCGCGGCCGCGGTGCACGGGCCGAAGGTCACCGCGCAGCGCTAGGCGTTCCGTCCGGCCGCCCGACCCGGTGGTCCCGGTGGTCCCGGGCGCCTCGCTGGTCCCCGCAGGCCGTGCGGGCGTCACAGGCTCGCTGCAAACCGGACCCGGTCCGGTGCCCGGCCGCCACGGAGCCGGTCGGGCGGGTACCTTCGGAGCGTGGCTGGCAATCGATACGACAGCGGTCAGGGCGCCGACCCCCGTGGCGGGTGGTCGGCGCCTCCGCAGCAGCAGGCGGCGCCCGGGGGGCACGGGCCGACCGACGGACCGGAGTACTTCACCGGCCCGCAGGGAGCTCCGCAGCAGGGCCCGTATGCCCCGCAGGGCCCGCACGATCCGTACGCGGCGAACCAGCCGGGTCACACCCGGGCGTTCCCGACCGGCAGCGACCCGTACGCGGGCGAGCCGTACTACTACGACGAGCACGGGCAGCCGTACCAGGCGCCCCCGTACGGGCAGGAACAGTACGGGCAGTCGCAGGGCTACCCGGACGAGCAGCCCTACGGCCAGGACAACGTCGCCGTCTACCGCGCCGGCGGCCAGTCCGCGCCGCACGCCGCCGGGCCGCGGCCGAACTGGCGCGAGCTGCTGATCGGCCTCTTCCGCACCCCCACCGCGACCTTCGACCGCACCCGGGACCACCAGGTCTGGCTGCCCGCCGTCACCGTCTCGCTGCTGTACGGCGCCCTCGCCGTGCTCGGCCTCGGGATGACCCGCGACGACGTGGTCAACTCGACCTTCACCGTGGCGCTCACCTCGCTGCTCGCGGCGGCGGTCGGCTTCACCCTGGCCGGCGGCATGCTGGGCGCGGTGACGTACGCGCTGGCCCGCCAGTTCGGCGGGGACGGCCCCTGGAAGTCGACGGTCGGCCTCGCCGTGCTGATCGGCTGGACCACCGACGCGCCCCGGCTGCTGCTCGCCCTCGCGCTGCCGGCCGACAACATCGTGGTGCAGGTCGTCGGCTGGGCCACCTGGCTGCTCTGCGCCGTCCTGCTGACCACCATGGTCCGGCGGCTGCACGACCTGCCGTGGGGCAAGGCGGCCGGCGCGGGGGCGCTGCAACTGCTGGCGCTGCTGGTGCTGATCAAGCTACCGACCCTGGGCTGAGGCCCCCGCCCCGATCCGAGCCGTCCTTCTCGCCGGTTCCCCGGCCCCCTCCGGTTCTCCGCCTCCTTCCCGGCCTCTCCCGGCGTCCTCCGGCCGGGGGAGAATGGTCGACGGGCCCCGTCTCGGGGCCCGTCCGCATGTCCGCGTACTGCGTCCACCCTCACCCGCACGGAGCCAGGCATGACCCTCCCCACCACCCACGTCAGCTTCCCGGCCGGGGCGGTGACCGGCGAGTCGACGGTGCTCGCGGTGCACCCGCTGGACGGCGGCCGGTACGCCGTCGTCACCGGGGCGACCCCGTTCCACCCGCTCGACCACACCTGGCCCGACCAGCCGGCCGACCTCGGCACCCTGACCGTCGACGGCACCGGGCTGGCCGTCGTCGACTGCCTCACCGGCGCCGTCGGTCCCGAGGGCGGCGAGCTGCTGGTCGGCGCCGACATCCCGGTCCGGCGCGGTGACGAGGAGTGGTCCTGGCTGGTCCTGCACGTCCTGGCGGCCGACCCGGGCGACATCGTCGGCCGGACCGCCACGCTCGCCGTCGACGCCGAGCGCCGCGGCGCCCTCTGCGCCTCCCACAGCGGCTGCCACCTGCTCGCCCTCGCCCTGAACGAGGCGCTCGCCCCGCGCTGGCGCAAGGACCCGGGCCGCTCCGACGCCTTCGGCCACCCGGACTTCGACAGCCTCGCCATGGCCGGCTCCGTGATGGACACCGAGGCGAGCACCGATACGTACCGGCTCGGCAAGTCGCTCCGCAAGAAGGGCTTCACCGCGGAGGCCACCGAGGACCACCCCGCGCTCGCCGACGCGCTTCCCGCGCTCACCGGGGCCGTCAACCGGCGGCTGGCCGCCTGGGTCGCCGCCGACGCCCCGGTCCGCATCGATGTCCCCGGCCCGGAACTCACCGCGCGCCGGCAGTGGCACTGCGAGCTGCCCGAGGGCCCGGCGCAGATCGCCTGCGGCGGTACCCACCTGCACCACCTCGGTGAGCTGACCGAGCTCCGCACCGAGCTGCGGCTCTCCGAGGACGGCAGCGAGCTGGTCGCCGTCACCCGCCCGAAGCGCGCCTGAGCGCCGGCGCCGCACCCGCGGAACACCCGTGAACGCCGGTGGGCGGTCGCCCCGGTCTCCCGGGGCGACCGCCCACGTCGGCTCTGCTCTGCTGCCGTGCGGTCCTGCCGTCGTGCGGTCGCCGCCGCGCGCGGTGGTCAGACCTTGGTGCGGTGGAAGTTCAGGTACGAGCGGGACGGCGTCGGACCGCGCTGCCCCTGGTAGCGCGAGCCGTAGCGCTCCGAGCCGTACGGGTGCTCGGACGGCGAGGAGAGCCGGAACAGGCAGAGCTGCCCGATCTTCATCCCGGGGTAGAGCTTGATCGGCAGCGTCGCGACGTTCGACAGCTCCAGCGTGACGTGCCCGCTGAAGCCCGGGTCGATGAAGCCGGCCGTGGAGTGCGTCAGCAGCCCGAGGCGGCCCAGGCTGGACTTGCCCTCCAGGCGGGAGGCGACGTCGTCCGGCAGCGAGATGACCTCGTAGGTCGACGCCAGGACGAACTCGCCGGGGTGGAGGATGAACGCCTCGTCCTCCTCCGGCTCGACCAGCCGGGTCAGGTCCGGCTGCTCCTCGGAGGGGTCGATGTGCGGGTAGCGGTGGTTCTCGAAGACCCGGAAGAAGCGGTCCAGTCGTACGTCGATACTGGAGGGCTGGATCATCGCAGGGTCGAAGGGGTCGATCACGACCCGGCCCTTGTCGATCTCGGTCCGGATGTCCTTGTCAGAGAGCAGCACGCTTCGAGGTTACGTGCACGACGCGGCCCCGGACGAATCGCCCGGGGCCGCACCAGTCACCACCGTCCCGCGGTCACCCCGGTCAGGCCAGGAACTCCGCGGCCTCCAGCTGCAGGGCCCGGGCCAGTTGCGGCTCGGACAGCTCCCGCACATTGGCCAGCACCGAACTCCTCAGCCGTCCGCACTGCGGACAGCGGATCAGCCGCCCCGGCCCCAGCCGGCCGGGCCCGAGATTCTGCATCGGGAACGTGGTGGTGCTGAACAGGTGCCCCTCGGCACAACGAACGACGGCGCGCTGCTCCATCGATCCCCTTCCCATCCTTACCCCGCTACTCACCCGTACTCGTCGCGCCCCGAACGGGCGACAGCCCACGGGACCAGCGTCACATTAGGGGATGTTCCGGACATTCCACACCAAGGCTCGCCGCCCCGCGCCCCGCCCGCCGCGGCGCTCTCACGCGGCCCACACAGTACGCCTCGCCGACCGCCCCCCGCGGCTCCGCCACGGCCTCCGATCAGCTGTGCAACGGGTGTCACCCATGGGGTACAGTGGGCACAGATCGAGCGGTCTCTGACGGCTCGTCAGGCGGGCGTAGTTTAGTGGTAGAACATGAGCTTCCCAAGCTTAGAGTGCGAGTTCGATTCTCGTCGCCCGCTCCACAAGGAAAGCCCCAGGCCCACGGCCTGGGGCTTTCTCGTCGTCCGGGGTGATCGGGTTCCGCGTAGCATGCCCCGGGTGGAGGGGGTAGCGAGCGGCGACGTCGCGCCGCGGTCGTCGCGTGCGCTGGTGGGCGGGGTGGCCGCCGCCGTGGCCTCGGTGCACCTCCTGAAGGGGCTCGCCCGGGTACCGGCGGAGCCGGGTGCCGGGCTCGCGGTCGTCGTGGCGTGCCTGCTGCTGGTGGCGGTGCAGCTCCGCCATGTCGAGCCGGGACTGCGGCGGGCCGTCCCCGCGGCTCCGCCCGTGGCCTGGACGCTCACGGAACTGGCCGTCGGCTGGCTGGCGGTCGTTCCGCTCGGGGTCTCGATCGGGCTGCTGTGCCTCCCGGCCGCCTCGCTGCTGCTGGAGCGCCGCCGGACCCCGCTGTTCCTGCTGGGTGGCGCGGCGGCGCTCACCGAGGCGGCCCGGTCGGGCAGCGCGCGCACGGTCGTCGACCTGATGCTCATCCTCGTGATCGGCGCCGCCATGCTGTACGCCGTCACCACGCTCGCGCTGCTCGCGACGCGGGTCCACGCCGCCCGGCTCACCCTGGCGGCCTCCGCGGTGACCGCCGAACGGCTGCGGATCGCGGCCGGCCTGCAGGCCGGCCTCGCGGAGGGCCTGCGGGAGGTCCGCGGCCTGGCGCTCCGGAAGGATCCGGCCGTCCTGGACGCCCTGATCGCCGCGGCCCGCCGGACCCTGGCGGCGACCCGTGCCACCGCGGCCGAGCTGCGCAGCCTGTCGCTCGCCCCGGAGGCGGCCAGCGCCCGCGCCCTGCTCGCCTCCGCCGGCATCGCCGCCGACCTCCGGATCGGGCACTCGGAGCCGCTCGGACCGGCCGGGACGGTACTGGCGACCGTCCTGCGGGAGGCGGTCACCGCCGTCGTCCGGGTCGGGGACGCGCGGCGGTGCGAGATCGTCACCGGTGAACGGGCCGGCCGGGTGGTGCTGCGGGTGGTCAGCGACGGTGTGCCGACGGCCGCGCTCGGCGCCGAGGTCCTCGACGGCCTCGCCGACCGGGTCCGCTCCGTCGGCGGCTCGCTGACGGCGGGTCTGGAGCCGGACGGGCGCTTCGCCGTCGAGGCGGAGGTCGCGGCCACCCCCGCCCCGGCAGCGCTGGCGGATCCGCCCGAACTGCGGACGGTGCTCGGCCTGTACGTCCTCGTGCTGGGCACCTTCTGCGTCAAGGCCGTCCTGTTCGTCCCGGTGCCCCTGCTCGGCCTCGGCGTCCCGTGCCTGCTGCTGCTCTGCGGACTCCAGGTCCGCTTCGCGACCCGCGACGCGGCGCGCCCCGCCCGGCTGCTCCTGTTCGGCTCGGCGGCCCTCGCCTTCCTGCCGCTGCCCTGGTTCGGGCGGAACTGGATCGGTGCGGTCGGCATCCTGGCCGGTGCGCTCCTGTTCGCCCTGCCGCTCCGGGCCGGCCTGGCGCTCGCCGGCGCGGCGGCGGTGGCCGGCGGCCTGATCACCGGCGGCCTGATCCCCGGGGGGACGGTCGGCGGCGGCGCGGCCGGTGGCGGCGGTGCGGTGCCGGGGCTGTTCGCCGCCGTCGACGTCCTGATCTCCTGCGTCGTCGTCCACGGGGTGCTGCGGCTGGTCCGCCTGGTGCGGCAGCTCCAGCGGGCGGGGGCGGGGCTGGCCCGGGCCGCCGTGGTCACCGAACGCCTGCGCGCCGCCCGCGACCTGCACGACCTGCTCGGCCACGGGCTGACCGCGATCCTGCTCAAGGCCGAGCTCGCCCGGCGGCTGTCGGCCTCGGACGCCGACCGCAGCCGGGCCGAGCTGCGCGACATCGTGCGTCTGGCCGAGCGCGGGGAGAGCGAGCTGCGAACGGTGGTCGACGCCGCCCCCCGGCTGTCGTTCGCCGCGGAACTGGCCTCGGCGGCGGCCGTCCTGGAGGCGGCCGCCATCACGGTGGAGCTCGACGACGGGCCGGTTCCGGAGGCCGCGGGAGCCGTCCTGAGCGTGGTCCTCCGGGAGGCCGTCACCAACCTCCTGCGGCACAGCTCCGCGCGCCACGCACGCATCGCCACCTCGCTGGACGGGGACTCGGTGCGCCTGGAGGTGGAGAACGACGGGGTGCCGGACGGCGTCAGCGCGCCCGGATCGGGGATCGGCGGGCTGACCGTCCGGCTCGCCGCCATCGGCGGCACCCTGTCGGCCGGTCCGGACGACGGCTGGTACGTGCTGCGCGCCGAGGTGCCGCGGGACTGACGGCCACCGTGCCGGCGCCGGCCGCTACAACCACCCCGCGTCGCGGGCGATGCGTACCGCGTCCGTCCGGTTGCGGGCGTTGAGCTTGCCGACGACCGCGGTCAGCACGTTGCGGACGGTGCCGGTCGACAGATGCAGCCGGGTCGCGATCTCCGGCGGCTCGGCGCCCTCGGCCAGCTCCCGCAGCACGTCGTTCTCCCGCGGCGTCAGCGGATTGTCGGCGAGGTCCCACGCCGCGACCGCGAGTCCCGGGTCGAGCACCCGTCCGCCGCCGGCCACCTGCCGGATCGCCGCCACCAGTTCCTCCGGCGGGGCGGTCTTCAGCAGGAAGCCGTCGACCTTCGCCTCCAGGGCCCTGCGGAGCAGCCCGGGCCGGCCGTTCGAGGTGAGCATCAGGGTCCGGCAGCCCGGAACCCGTTCCTTCAGCGCGGCAGCGGCCTGCAGCCCGTCCAGCCGGCCCGGCATCTCGATGTCGAGCACCGCGACGTCGGGGGTGAAGACCAGCGCCCTCGGCACCACGTCGTCGGCGGAGCCCGTCTGCGCGACGACCTCCAGGTCCGGCTCCAGCTCCAGCAGCGCCACCAGCGCGCTGCGCACCACGTGTTGGTCCTCCGCCAGCAGGAGTCTGATCATGCGCCGACCCTACCCGTGACGATGTCACGGGTGGCTCGTGATCCCGTCCCTGCCGGGGGCGCCCGGGGATCGGCAGGCTGAGGAGCATGAGCGAAGCGATCACGCTGGAAGCAGTGAGCAAGGTCTACGGCAAGGGGCGGGGTGCGGTCGCCGCGCTGCGCGAGGTGACGGTGCGGCTGCCGAAGGGCGGGTTCACCGCGGTGATGGGGCCGTCCGGTTCGGGCAAGAGCACGTTCCTGCACTGCGCGGCGGGCCTGGACCGTCCGACGTCCGGAACGGTCCGGCTGGGGGACACCGACCTGTCCCGGCTCAGCGAGACGAAGCTGACCGAACTGCGCCGGGAGCGCGCGGGGTTCGTGTTCCAGGCGTTCAACCTCGTCGGGGCGCTGACCGTCGAGCAGAACATCACGCTGCCGCTGCGCCTCGCGGGTCGGCGGGCCGACGCCGCGCGGCTCGCCGAACTGGTCGGGCGGGTGGGGTTGCAGGAGCGGACCGGGCACCGCCCGGGCCAGCTGTCCGGGGGGCAGCAGCAGCGCGTCGCCATCGCCCGGGCCCTGGTCTCCGATCCCGAGGTGCTCTTCGCCGACGAACCCACCGGTGCGCTCGACACCATGACGGCCCGTGAGGTCCTCACCCTGCTCCGGCAGGCCGTCGACGAGCTCGGCCAGACCGTCGTGATGGTCACCCACGACCCCGTCGCGGCGTCCTACGCCGACGACGTCCTGTTCCTGGCCGACGGCCGGGTCGCCGACACGATGTCCGGGCCGACCGCCGCCAAGGTCGCCGACCGCATGATCCGCCTGGGAGCGTGGAACCGATGATGTTCGGCCTCGCCCTCGCCACCCTCCGGCACCGCAGGGCCGGATTCGCCGGCGCGTTCGTCGCGCTGTTCTGCGCCGCGGCCCTGGTCAGCGGCTGCGGAACGCTGCTGACGACGGGGATCCTCGGCACCGTCGAACCCGAACGGTACGCGGCCGCACCGGTCGTGGTCACCGGGGACCAGAACGTCCACCACGTCGAGGACCGGGGCGAGGGGAGGACCAGGGAGAAGGCCAAGCCGATCACCGACCGGGCCTGGGTGCCCGCCGCACTCGCCGGGCGCATCGAGGCGCTGCCCTCGGTGCGGGCCGTCGCGACCGAGGTGATGTTCCCCGTGCTGCTGCCCGGCGGGCCCACGCGCAACTCGTGGGGCCACGGCTGGGAGTCGGCGCCGCTGTCCGGCCTGACCCTGGCCTCGGGCGGCGCGCCGTCGGCCGCCGACGAGGTCGTGCTGGACGCGGCCACGGCGGCCCGGTCCCACCTGTCCGTCGGCTCCACCGTGCAGGTCCGCACCGCCACGGGGTCGTCGACCGTCCGCGTCGTCGGCGTCGCCACGCAGGGGTTCGCCGCCCAGTCCGGGGTGTACTTCGCCCCGGAGCAGGCCCGTCGGCTCGCCGGTCACGACGGTCTGGTCAGCGCTATCGGGGTGTTCCCGTCCTCGCCCTCGGCCGCCGACGACGTCAGGGAGCTGCTCCGGGGAATGGCGGGGGGCCCGGTCGCCGTGGTCCGCACCGGCGACGAGCGCGGGCGGGTGGAGTTCCCCGACGCCGCCAACGCCCAGGTGCGCCTGGTCAGCATGGGCGCCGTCCTGGGCGGCACCTCCCTGATCGTCGCCCTGCTGGTGGTGGTCGGCACCTTCGCCCTGTCGATCCAGCAGCGCCAGCGCGAGATCGCGGTGCTGCGGGCGGTCGCCGCGACCGGACGGCAGGTCCGGAAGATGATCGGCAGCGAAGCGCTCGTGGTCGGCCTGGCCGCCGGGATCCTCGGTGCCGCCGCGGGCGTGCCGCTGGGCGACCGGCTGCACGACCGGTTCGTCTCCCTGGACGTGATCCCCGCGAACTTCCCGGTCGTCCTCTCGCCGTTCCCCGCGATCGCCGCGGCCGGGGCCACCCTGCTCGCGGGCTGGGGCGCGGCCCGGATCTCGGCGCGGCGGGCCACCGCCGTCAAGCCGGTCGAGGCCCTCGGCGAGGCCGAGTTCAGGCCGCCGCGCATCGGCCCGGTCCGGATCGTCCTCGGTACCGTCGCCACTGCCGGCGCCGTCGTCCTCACCGTCCTGCTCACCGCGCTGCACTCGGACCAGTCCTCCACCCCGGTCTGCTTCAACGCCGTCCTGCTGTGGTGCACCGCGCTCGCCCTGCTGGGGCCGCCGGTCGCCCGGGCCGGTGCGGCGGTCCTGGGCCTGCCGCTGCGGGCGTCCCGGGTCGGTGGCTACCTCGCCGCCCACAACCTGCGGGCCGCGGCGCACCGGCTGGCCTCGGTCGTCACCCCGTTGACGCTGCTGATCGCGATGGCCTGCACCATCCTCTTCACCGGGACCACCGTCGACCGGGCGACGAGCGCGCAGCGCGACCGCGGGAACGTCGCCGACCTGGTGGTCGGGCCCCGCGTCCCCTCCTCCGTCGCCGCGGCGGCCGCCGCCGTCCCCGGCGTCCGGACCGTGACCCGGGTGCTCCACAGCCAGGTGCGCGACGGTCTGGAGAAGCGCAGCGTGCAGGCGGTCACGCCGGAGCGGCTGTCCGACACCCTCGACCTGGGGGTGACCGCGGGCGACCTCGGCCGGCTGGCGGAGGGGACGGCGGCGGCCGCGGACGGGCTGGGGTACCGGATCGGCCAGCGGGTCGGGCTCACCCTCGCCGACGGCACGCCGTACGAGGTCACCGTCGTCGCCCTGTACGCCCGGGGGATGGCCTTCGGCGACCTGACCCTGGCGCACGGACCGGTCGCCGCGCACGTCGACGTCCCGCTCGACGACAGCCTGCTCGTCCGGGGGGACGGCGTCACCCGCGACGCCCTGGCCGCGGCGCTGCGGACCGAGCCCGGCATCGGCGTGCTCGACCGCGTCGCCGCCCAGTCCGCGGGCAACGGGACGAGTGCCCAGATCGGCTACGTGACGCTCGGTCTGATCGTCGCCTTCGTCGCCATCGCCGTCCTCAACACCCTGGCCATGAGCATCACCGAGCGGCGCCACGAGTTCGCCGCCCTGCGGCTGACCGGGGCCACCGGCGGCCAGGTCCGGCGGATGCTCGGCTGGGAGACCGCGGCCTCCGTCGCGATCGCCACGGTCCTCGGCCTGGGCATCGCCTTCGGGGTGCTCACCGCCTACGCCCGGGGCATCACCCGGGGTACCGCGCCGGTGGCGGTACCGGTCACCCAACTCGTGATCGTTGTCGTCGGCGGCGCGGCGCTCGCCGCCGTGGGCACCTGGATCCCCGCGCGCGTGGCGCTGGGGAACGGGGGGCGGACGGCCTGAGCGGGGCGGGCCCGGCCGTTCCGGTCGGGCCGTCTCGTCCGTTCGCTCTTCGCGGTCCGGCCGCAGGTCGTACGACCTGCGGCTTGCCGGTGCCGGTGCCGGTGCCGGTGCCGGTCGGCGGCGGCAGTTGCGGTGGGGCGGGACGCGGGGGTGGGGGGTTGTAGGTGGGGGTGGCCGTCAGGCGCCGGCGGGGCGGGGGGCGGTGCGGCGGTAGAGGCGGAGGAAGGCCTGGACGCCGGTGGAGACGGTGGTGTGGAGGGCGGCGTCGGATATCGGGACGGCGCCGTAGAAGGACTGGTCGGCCGCGCCGCTGAAGGTGAGCAGGGTGAAGTGGGTGGCGGCGAGGTCGGGGTCGTCGACCGTCAGCAGGTCCTGGCCGGCCAGGCGGACCAGGTGGGCGGCGAGGTCGCGGTGGGAGGCGAGCGGGCCGGCGGCGAGCCAGGCGTTCAGGACGTCGGGCGGGATGTTGCCCGCCTCGGCGCGGATGGTCCGGCCGAGCGCGTAGTGTTCGCCGGCCGCGAGGACGGCCTTGGCACGGTCGACGGCGAAGGCGATCAGGTCGGCCTCCAGGTCGACGATCTTGTGCAGATGACGGTCGGCCAGGGCGGCGACGATCTCGGTGAGCTCGCCGGCGGTCTCCAGCGCGACGGAGAGGAAGAGCTTCTCCTTGTCGCCGAAGTGGTTGTAGATGGTGCGCTTGGACACCCCGGCCTCGGTGGCGATCGCGTCGACGCTCGCCCGGGTGTAGCCCTCGCGCCCGAACACCGTGCTCGCCGCGCGGGCGATGGCCTGCCGTTTCTCCGGCATCCGGCGTGAGCCGGCGGTCGGTGCCGGGTTCGCTGCGCTCATCGGGCGGGTCCCTCCTCAGGGCTCATTTGCACTACTCGGTGCAGTTTACCCGGACGGACGGCCCGGAGCGCAGGGGAAGGACGTCGAGGTGCGGGGGAAGGGTGCCGGGCGCGGATTCGGGCGCGGGGCGCAGGGTGCGGGAACGGGTGCGGGCGCGCGGGAGGCGTCGAGGCCGGCGGGAAAGCAGGGAGGCGCGGAGCGAGTCCCCCCGGACTCGCTCCGCGCCGCGTTCGCACGGCTCGATGCGCCGCTCCCCCCGACTCCCCGGACTCCCGCCGTCCCCCCTGGCTCCGCTCTCCGGCGAGAGCGCTCCGCACAGGCCCGGCAGGCCCCCTGTCTGCAGGGCGTCGTTGATCATTACGTTAACAAACCGCATGGTTGGTTTGTCAATAGTGAGATCCACGAAACATCCACATTCTGGGGTGTGGACCGGGGTCGAGGGAAGTCGCCGCCGGGAAAGGGCCGTTCGCGCAGGGAGCGGAGGAGGGGGCGGCGACTGGCGGCGGGAGCGCCGGCCGGAGGCCCGCGGGCCCTCGTCGAAATCCGGCATTCCGCGTCGTCGCCGATACCGAACGGGGCCGTCCGAACGCTCAGCGCAGCAGCCGGCGCTCCTTGGCGACGGCCACCGCGCCCGCCCGGGTGTCGACACCCAACTTCTCGTAGATCCGGCCCAGATGGGTCTTCACGGTCGCCTCGCTGATGAACAGCGCGCGGGCGATCTCCCGGTTGCCGAGCCCTTGGGCGAGCTGGGCGAGGATCTCCAGCTCGCGCTCGGTCGGCTGTGGCGCCGGCGCCCGCATCTGCGCCATCACCCGGGAGGCGACCGGCGGGGAGAGCACCGTCCTGCCCTGCGCGGCCGAGTGCACCGCGGCGAACAGTTCCTCCGGCCGCTCGGCCTTCAGCAGGTAGCCGGTGGCGCCGGCGCCGATCGCCCGCGTGATGTCGGCGTCCGTGTCGTACGTGGTGAGGACCAGGACGTGCGGCGCGCCAGGAGCGGCGGTGATCCGCCGGGTGGCCTCCACCCCGTCGATGCCGTCGCCGAGTTGGAGGTCCATCAGCACCACCTGCGGTGCTAGCCGCGCCGCCAGCTCGACCGCCTCCTCCCCGCTGCTCGCCTCGCCGACCACCTCGATGTCACCGGCGCTCGCCAGCAGGGCGAGCAACCCGGCCCGGACCACGGCGTGGTCGTCGCAGACCAGCAGCCGGACCGGGGACGGCACGGGGTCGGTGTTCATCGGGGCTCCGGGGCTTGTCGGCGCTGCTCGGCGGGGGGACGGGGGGCGAGCGGGACCGCGGCGGAGACCACGGTGCCCTCGCCGGGGGCACTCTCCACGGTCAGGGCGCCGCCGAGCTGACGCAGCCGGGCGCGCATCGCGGGCAGGCCGTGGCCGCGGCTGCCGGCGGGGGAGGAGGCGGGGGCGCTGCCGTCGGCGGAGGGGGTTCCGGGGGAGACCGGGTCGAACCCGCGGCCGTCGTCGGCGACGTCCAGCACGGCCTGGTCGCCGAGGAAGGAGAGGGTGAGCGCGGCGGCCGACGCCCCGGCGTGCTCCCGGACGTTGGCCAGGGCCCCCTGGGCGATCCGCAGCAGCGCGGCCTGCGCGGCGGCCGGCAGCGGGGCGGGTGCGCCGTCCAGGTGGAAGCGGACCGGCAGCCCGCTCTCGGCGGACTCCCGTTCGGCGAGCGAGCGGAGCGCCTGGTCGAGCGTGCGGCCGTCGGCGAGCTCGGCGGGTGCGAGGTCGTGGACGAAGCGGCGGGCCTCCGCGAGGTTCCGGGCCGCCACGTCGGCGGCGGTACGGACGTGGGCGCGCGCCGTCGCCGGGTCGCCGTCCCAGGTGCGGTCGGCGGCCTGGAGCAGCATCTGCTGGCTGGAGAGCCCCTGGGCGAGGGTGTCGTGGATCTCCATCGCCAGCCGTTCACGCTCCGCCAGGGTGCCCTCCCGGCGCTCGGTTTCGGCGAGCTCGCGCCGGGTGCGGACCAGGTCGGCGATCAGCGCGCGCTGCCGCTCGGCCTGTCGCTCCATGTACAGGAAGACGGAGGTGGCCAGGGCCGCGACGGCGGGCGGCAGCAGGAGCAGGTTGGCGTCGACCCCGCCGGGCAGCCGCACCTCGCCGACCACCACCAGCAGGGTCAGTGCCGCGACCAGCGGGATCGCCGCCCGGGCCGGCAGGGTCCGCAGCGCTGTGTAGACCAGCGGGACGGCGCACCACGCGAAGCTCGGCGCGATCAGCACCAGTACCACCCAGATCGCGGTCACCAGGGTCAGCGGCCAGAGCCGGCGGCGGCGCCCCGGAGCGGGCGGGCGGTGGTGGGCCAGCCAGGAGCCGACCGGCTGGGCGACGGCCAGGGTGATGCTCAGGCCGAGCACCCAGGGGATGCGCGGGTTGCCGGGGTGATGGGTGAGGAACCGGCTGAGCGAGGTGGCGAGCAGGAGCAGGAAGGCGGAGTCGAGCAGTACGGCCAGCCGGCCCGCGTCCGGGTCGGGGACGTGCGCGCCGGGGTGCGGGCGGGGGCCGTGACCGGTGGGCGCGTCGGAGGCGTCGCCGTCCGGGCCGGGGCCGTCCGGGCCGGGGCCGTCCGGGCCGGGGCCTGCGAGGGGGCGGCCGACACGGTCCACGGGCCCCTCCTCACTCCGCCGCCTGTTTCCGTCCGCCCGCCCCGGTCACGGCGCGCGGGTACGGCGCCGAGCTGCGCCGATCCCTCGATGGTGACCCGTGCGGCCCGGTCGCGCATCAACCGATCGGCTGACGGGTCCGTCGTCCATCATGCCTGCGGGCGGTGTCCGGAACGCCGATGTGGCGCGGGGGGCCGGAACCGGAGGATCGATCCCGTCCCCACCACCGATCCGACGAGGAGCCCGACCATGAAGAAGACCTCCGCCCGCGCCAAGGTGCTGACCGGCACCGTCGCCGCCGCCGCGCTGGCCGCCGCCACCGTGGGCGCCGTCTCGGCCAGCGCCGATTCCTCCGAGACCCCGGCCGTCGCGGCCGCCGTCAAGGCCGACACCCAGAACAAGAACCTCACCCAGACCACCGGCCTGACCATCGAGGCCGCCACCAAGGCCGCCCAGGCCACCCTGGACGCCGCCGCCAAGGCCGGCCAGCGCGTCTCGGTCGCGGTGGTGGACCGGGACGGCATCACCCGGGTCCTGCTCAAGGGCGACGGTGCCGGCCCGCAGTCGCCGGAGTCCGCCGAGCGCAAGGCGTTCACGGCGGTCTCCTGGAACGCGCCCACCTCCGAGCTGGCCAAGCGGCTGGCGCAGGCGCCGAACCTCAAGGACATTCCGGGCACCCTGTTCCTGGCCGGCGGCGCCCCGGTGCAGGCCAAGGGCGCGCCCGTCGCGGGCATCGGCGTCGCGGGTGCGCCCAGCGGCGACCTCGACGAGCAGTTCGCGCAGGCGGGCGTCGCGGCGCTCGGCAAGTAGCGGGTGCCGCGACGCCCGCCGGATCGCGGGCGGCGCGGCCTCGGCAGGGAACGGGCGTCGAGGCCCTCGTCGGGCAGCCGGACGCCCGGCACGGGACGTGCGCGCCGGGGCGGGCCCCCGACCGCCCCGGCGCGCACCGCACGCACCTGCCCCGGCCGGGGCCGTACGAGCCCCGCGCGGGTGGGTGCGGTTCGGCACGCTCCGGGGCACCACGGCGCACTCCGGCGCGAACAAGGTGGCCGGACCTCCGCGCGCCGCGCCGTCCGAGCGGTCAGGATGGGGGCATGGCAGACATGACCGCGGCCGAATGGCGCGCCTTCCTCACCGCCGGCACCCGTACCGCCAAGATCGCCACCACCCGGGCCGACGGCCGCCCGCACGTGGCGCCGGTCTGGTTCCTGCTGGACGGTGACGAGATCGTCTTCAACACGGGTGCCGCCACCGTCAAGGGCCGTACGCTGGCCCGCGACGGCCGGGTGATGCTCTGCGTGGACGACGAGCGGCCGCCGTTCTCCTACGTCCTGGTCCAGGGCACGGCCCGGCTCGTCGACGACCTGCCCGAGGTGCGGGAGTGGGCCACCCGGATCGCCGCCCGGTACATGGGGGAGGACCTCGCCGAGCAGTACGGCGCCCGCAACGGCGTCCCCGGCGAGCTCCTCGTACGGGTGAAGATCGAGAAGGTCAGCGCAGAACACGGGGTTGCCCACTGAAAAGCCTGTGCCGCTGTCAGTGCCGCGTGGCAGGCTTCCCGCTATGACGGCGTGGACCCTCAACGACATCGAACGTGCGATCCGCTCCTCCTGGGGTGTCGACACCTGCGCGCCCGAGGACCTGGCCCACTGGCGTCCCGACAACCCCGCCCGCGGCCAGTGCGGGGCGACCGCCCTGGTGGTGCACGACCTGCTCGGCGGCGAACTGATGATGGGCGAGGTGTACGCCGGCGGCGTCCGGACGGACCTGCACTGGTGGAACCGGTCCGCCGCCGGCGTCGAGGTCGACCTCACCCGGTCGCGGTTCGGCCCGGACGAGCGGGTCGGCCCCGGCCGCCCGGTCGCCCGCCCGCAGCGCCCGGGCCGGCTCCAGGCCCAGTACCAGCTGCTGCGCGGCCGGGTCGTCGCACACCTTGAGGCCGGCCGGGCGGTCGCCGCCGGCCGGCTGCCGGAGCGCGCCTGCGCCTGAGCCGGCACCCTGGTCGGCACCCGAGCCGATTCCCGAGCCGATTCCCGGGCCGCCGCCCGGACGGGACCCGCGACGGACGGACCGGAACGGCGCGCCCGCCCGGCGGGCCGGTCGTCGCCTGCTGACGTACAGTCGGGCGCATCGTGGCCGGACGACCGGCCCGCCGGGCGGCAGCGGGAGTGTGGGATGGGCGGGACGACGGTCGGCTTCGTCGGACTGGGCGCGATGGGCCGGGGCATGGCGGCGAACCTGCTGGGAGCCGGGTACACCGTCCGGGTCTGGAACCGCTCGCCCGGACCGGTGGCCGAGCTGGTCGCCCGGGGCGCGCAGGCGGCCGGCGGGCCGGCGGACGCGTTCGCCGCCGGGGTGGTGGTCTCCATGCTCGCCGACGACACGGCCTTCGAACGGCTGCTGCTCGACCCGGAGCTGCTGGCCGGCGCCGCCGCCGGCGTGCACGTCAACATGGCCACGGTCTCGGTGGCGCTCGCCGAACGGGCCGAGGCCCTGCACACCGAGCACGGCATCGGCTACGTCGCCGCACCCGTGCTCGGCCGGCCACCGGCGGCCGCGGCCGGGACGCTCGACATCCTGACCGCCGGGAGCCCGGACGCGCTGGCGGCGGTCGAGCCGCTGCTGGCCGCGATGGGCCGGCGCACCTGGCACTTCGGCGACCGCCCGGTCCAGGCCAACGCCGCCAAGATCAGCACCAACTTCCTGCTGGCCTGCGCGATCGAGTCGCTGGCGGAGGCGTGCAGCCTGGCCGAGGCCAACGGGGTCCGCCCGACCGACCTGGTCGAGATGCTCACCGGCACCCTCTTCCCCGGACCGGCCTACACCGGCTACGGCTCGATGGTGGCCGAACGCCGTTACGAGCCGGCCGGGTTCAGGCTTCCGCTGGGCCTCAAGGACGTCGACCTCGCGCTCACCGCGGGCGCTGCGGCGCACGTCCCGCTGCCGTTCGGCAGCGTGCTGCGGGACGCCTTCCTGGACGCGCTCGCCCACGGGGACGGCGAGAAGGACTGGGCGGCCGTCGCCGCCGTCGCCCGCCGCCGGGCCGGCTTGCCGGCGTAGCGCCGGCCGGCGCTACGCCGGGCACGGCCGGGGGCGAACCGGTGGCCGTCACCCGGAACCGGACGGAGGCCGCACGCGTTGGAGCCGTCGGGTTCAAGCCACGGAGGTGTACGACACGGTCCCCACGGGCGTGTTCCGGTCACTTCGTGGGCATCTGACGGAAGGGATCAAAAGACCTGTCAGCGGGCCGAGTTGGGTCAATTGGGCAGATATCGGGCGGGGTTCGGGACAACACGGCACCCGCCTTTCCGAGTGGCTGGTTCCTTCGGTAGTCTCCGTCGGACTTCCAGCTTCGCGGGGGGAAGGCAGCTCGGACAGCAGCGTCCGCCCGCGCTCCCGGGTCCTGCCCGGACACTCTCGTGAGGTCTCCCGTGTCCATCTCCATACCGCGCAGTCTCGCCCTCGCCGGTGCCACCGCGCTGGCTGCCTCGATGGCCCTGACCGGTGCCCAGGGTGCCGTCGCCGCCGCCACGGGCTCGCCGTCGGCCGCCGCGCCGCAGGCCGCCAAGGCGGCTTCCCGCCAGCTCGACCTGTCGCTGGACGGGGTGCCGAGCACCTTCGTCGCGGGCGGCGAGTCCAAGCAGTTCAGCTTCACCATCGACAACGACACCAAGACGGACTTCGTCTTCTACCCGCTGCTCAAGTTCAAGAACGCCAAGGGCAACCTGCGCGCGGACCAGCTCAAGGTCGAGTACCAGCTGCCCGAGGGCCTGGACAAGACCAAGACGTGGCTGCCCGCCGCCCCCGCCCCGGGCGGCGGTGAGACCGACGACGACGGTGTGCTGTTCCTGCTCAGCAAGCTCGTCAACGGCAACCCGGACTACGAGAACTCGCTGCTCGCCGTCAAGAAGGGCAAGAGCCTCACCCTCACCGTCCGCGTCGCGGTGACCAAGGACGCGCCGCTCGGCACGGCCGGGGTCGTCCCCGTGGTCTTCTCCGCGGCGGCCGAGGGCAACACCCCCATCGGTGAGGGCGAGTTCAGCTGCGACGGCATCCACGGCGAGCGTTTCACCATCGTGCCCGGCGGCAAGCCGAGCCCGACCGCCACGCCGTCCACGACGAAGCCGACCACCCCCAGCACGAGCCCGACGGTGAAGCCGACCGGCAGCCCGTCGGCCACCACGACGCCGACGGGAACCCCCTCGCCGTCCGCCACGGTGACCCCGAGCACCACGCCGAGCACCACCCCGAGCGGGACGGCGACCCCGAGCACCACCGCGAGCCCGTCGGCGACGACGACCGCTTCCCCGTCCGCGACCGCGACGCCGTCCACGACGGCCACGCCGTCCGCGAGCACGACGCCGAGCGCGAGCACCTCGCCGAGCGCCCCCGTCACCACCGCGCCCGCCACGACGGCTCCGGCCACCACGGCTCCGGAGAGCCCCACCCCGGCGCCCAGCGGCACCGGTGCGCGGGAGCCGATCGACTTCCCGGTGAGCATCCCGAAGGTCTCGCCGCCGCCGATCACCCCGGCCGCCGTGGTCAAGGCGAACGCCAACGCGGACAACGCCGAGAAGGCGCTGGCCACCACCGGTGGCGGTGACAACACCACCGCCATCGCGATCGCGGGTGGCGCCGTCCTCGCGGCCGGTGTCGGCACCCTGGTGGTGCTGCGCCGCCGTCGCTCCGCCCAGCAGGGCTGAGCCGCACCGCCGACGCCCGTCGCCGACGCGCACAGCTGACGCCCGTCGCTGACGCACATCGCTGACGCGTACCGCCCGTGCTCCCGCACCCCGGGGGCACGGGCGGTTTCGTCAGGTCACCTAGGATGGCGGGCCGAGGGGGCGGAACGGCGGACGAGGTGGGTGTGCGGGAACGGGGTTCGGGGCGTCCGGGACGGGCCGGCACGGACTACGGGGCGGCCACCGGCCGGATCGCCGGGTTGCCGGTCCGCCGGCACCACGTCCTGCTGGTCGCCTGGACGGTGCTCTGGTTCCTGCTGGTCGAACCGAGCGGCGGCTTCTCCTGGCACTACCTCCGGCAGGGCGAGGAACTGCTCTTCAGCGACCGGCCCGACGGTGGCCTCTCGCTCTACGCACACCACCCCGAGCTCCAGATCGGCCCGGTCAGCCTGGCCGCGGCACGGCTCTTCGGCCCGTTCCCCGCACACACCGGCGCGGTCCTGGCCGAGGCGGTGATGTCCGGGCTGGGCCTGGCGATGCTGGTCCTGGTCGGCCGCACCGCGGCCCGGCACTACCTGGGCACCGGTACCAACCACCGCCGGCTCCAGCAGCGGCTGCTGATCGCCGGGCTCGCGTTCATCCCGATGTGGGTCGAGGTGTCCGTCCGCTTCGCGCACCTGGACGACGTGCTGGCGCTCTTCTTCACCACCCTCGCGGTGCACGAGCTGAGCCGGGGACGGGCCTGGCTGGTCGGCGTCTTCCTGGCGCTGGCGGTCGACTCCAAGCCGTGGGCGCTGGCGTTCGCGCCGCTGATCCTCGCCCTGCCCCGGCCGGCCTGGCTGCGGACGGCGCTCTGGTTCGCCGGGCTGGTGGCCGTCGCCTGGCTGCCGTTCTACCTGGGCGACCTCGACACCATGGCGGCCGCCAAGTTCACCATCCCCAACCAGCCCGCCTCCGCCCTGCGCTGGTTCGGGGTGACCGACCCGGCCACCCCGTGGTGGGACCGGCCGGCCCAGTTCGCGCTCGGCCTCACGCTGGGCTGCCTGGCGGTCCGGCGGGGCCGCTGGCCGGCCGTCGTCCTGCTCGGGGCGGACGCCCGGATCCTGCTCGACCCGAGCGTCTACACGTACTACACCGCGTCGATCCTGCTCGGCACCCTGCTCTGGGACACGGTCGGCCAGCAGCGCCTGGTGCCGTGGTGGAGCTGGATCGCGCTGGCCTCGCTGTACGGGGGCACGCTGCTGCTCCCGTCCGACGCGGCACGCGGCCTGGCCAGGCTGGCCTTCGTGGTGGTGTCCGCCGGGTACGTGCTGTTCTGGCCCGACCGGCGACGGCGCGGGCGGCCCGGACGTCGGGGACCACGGTCCGTTCAGCCGCAACCCGAACGCGAACCGGTGACGGCCTGACCGTCCGCCGCCCGGTGCACCCTGCCGGTCGACAGGGCCGCGAGCGCGAGCCCGGCCGCGGCACCCGCGGTCTGCGCGAGGACGAAGCCCGGGACGGACCCCGGGGCGATGCCGGTCCAGCCGTCGGTGAACGCCCGGCCGAGCGTGACGGCAGGGTTGGCGAAGCCGCCCGAGGAGGTCGCCCGGCAGGCGGCGCCGACCCAGAGCCCGACCGCCGTCGACACCGGTCGCCGACGGCCGCCGCCCGCCGGCACGGTCACCACCAGCAGCAACGTTCCGGCGGCCACCGCCTCGCCGAGCAGGAGCGCCCCGCCCCCGCGCGGGACCGCGGACAGTTCGAACAGCGGGTGCCCGAACATCGCGTCGGCCGGTCCCGTCCCCGCGATCGCGCCGACGGTGTGCACCGCGGCGTACGCGGTCGCCTCGCGCAGCGGCAGACCGGTGGGTGTCCGTCGCCCGGTCCACCAGCACCCGGCCGTCACCAGTGGATTGAGGTGACCGCCGGAGACCGGCGTCGCACCGGTGAAACTGGACTTGACCCTCACGCAACGGGAGGAAAGAGAGTGGGGCAGCACGAAGGGAGAATCCGGATGAACGGCGGCGAAGGGCCCGACCGTACGGGGTACGCGGTCGGCGCGGTGGCGAAGTTCGCCAAGGTGACCGTCCGCACCCTGCACCACTACGACGAGATCGGCCTGCTGTCCCCCCGGGGCCGCACCCGGGCCGGCTACCGCCGGTACGACGAGGCCGACCTCGACCGGCTGCAGCGGATCCTGTTCTACCGCGAACTCGGGTTCCCCCTGGAGGAGATCGCGGCCGTCCTGGACGACGGCTCGGTGAGCCCGAGCGAGCACCTGCGGCGCCGGCACCGACTGCTGACCGACCGCATCGCCCGCCTCCAGGAACTGGCCGCGGCCGTCGAACACGCCATGGAGGCAGAGAAGATGGGCATTCAGCTGACCCCGGAGGAGAAGTTCGAGGTCTTCGGCGACTCCTACCGCGAGGAGTGGGAGACCGAGGCCGAGCAGCGCTGGGGCTCCGGTGACGCCTGGGCGGAGTCCCGGCGCCGCACCGGCGGCTACGGCAAGGCCGACTGGGAACGGATCAAGGCCGAGGGGGACGCGCTCAACGCCCGTCTGGCCGAGGCCTTCACCGCCGGTGAACCGGCCGGCGGCGGCCCGGCGGCGGACCTCGCCGAGGCGCACCGGCAGCAGATCACCGACAACTTCTACGCGTGCGGCTACGAGATGCACCGCTGCCTCGCCGAGATGTACGTCGCCGACCCGCGCTTCACCGCCGTCTACGACGGGCTCGCCCCCGGCCTCGCGCAGTGGCTGCACGACGCCATCCTCGCCAACGCGGCCCTCCGCTCCGGGACGCAGGCGTGACCCGATGACCGGGCCCCGGCCGTCCTCCCTCACGGGACGCCCGCCGGGGCCCCGGACCCCCGGACCCCCCGGGGCTCAGGCGCCGCCGTGGCCGAAGGAGCGGCGGTAGGCGGTGGGCGAGGTGCGCATCACCCGGCCGAAGTGGTGCCGGTAGGTGGCGGCACTCTCGAAGCCGACGGCGACGGCGATCTCCTCGACGGTCCCGGCGGGTGCTTCGAGGAGGGGCAGGCTGGCCGCGACGCGCTGGCTGATCACCCAGCGCATCGGGCTGGTGCCGTTGCGGGCGGTGAAGTGCCGCAGGTAGGAGCGGTCGGACATCCCGGCGGCCCGGGCCAGCAGGGTGACGGTCAGCGGCGAGGCGAGGTGGTCCAGCGCCCACTGCATGGAGCGGCCGATCCCGTCGTCCCCCTCCTCGACCGGCCGGACCGCGGCCTCGACGAACTGCGCCTGGCCGCCGTCCCGGTGCGGCGGCACGACGAAGCGGCGGGCCACGCTGTTGGCCACCCGGGCGCCGTGGTCGCGGCGGACCAGGTGCAGGCAGAGGTCGATCCCGGCGGCGCTGCCGGCGCTGGTCAGGACGGAGCCGCTGTCCACGTACAGCACGTCGGGGTTGACCCGGACCGCTGGGTGGCGCTGCTGGAGCAGTTCCGCGTACCGCCAGTGGGTGGTGGCCTCGCGGCCGTCCAGCAGGCCGGCGGCGGCGAGTGCGAAGGCTCCGGAGCAGATGGAGACGATCCGGGCGCCGCGTTCGTGCGCGGTGCGCAGCGCGGCGACGAGGCCGGGGGAGACCCCACCGGCCTTGCTGCCGGGAGGCGCGCCCACGCCGCCGAAGGCGTTCGGCACGCCGGGCACCACCACCGTGTCGGCGGCGGCGAGTTCGTCCAGGCCGTGTTCGGCCGTGAGGGAGAAGCCGCCGACGGAGCGGAGCGGGGTCCCGGGGCGGTCGGCGCAGACCTTGAGCCCGTACCAGGGGGCGGCGAGCAGCCCGCTCAGCTCCGGCCTGGCGAGCCCGAACACCTCTACCACGACGCCGAGTTCGAACGGTGTCATGCCGTCGAAGGCGTACACGGCGACGTCGTGGACCGGCTCCGGGCGCCGTCCGACGGTGACGGCCACCGGCCCGGTGGTCTGCTGGTCGGCCATGGGTTCCCCTCGGGCGGGCGGCGCGGCTGGCGGGATGCCGGGGAGTGTAGCCGTTTCGGCCGGATCCGATTTCTCGGAACCGGGCAGCAACCCCGGACGCCCCCACACGTCCATAGGTACGGGGGCGGGGGGAGCCGGAGAACCGGTACTGGCAGTATTCCCGCAGATCACAACCTTGATCACGTGTCATGACGGGGCCGGTTCGCGCCGGGCGCCGTCCCGGGGGAAAGCAGAACGTACATGTCCATGGCCATCGGGCCGATCGCGGGACGGGGTGGGGGGCGGCGTTTCTCCCTCGCCGGGTTGACGGGGCTGCTGTTCGGCGCGCAGGAGGTCGAGGCGCCCGCCGGTCCGGTCGAGCAGGGGCCGGCGCAACGGCGTATGGGCTTCAGGCTGCTCCGCGGAGGGCGGTCGGCGGCCGAGGAGGAACGGCCCACCCTGACCGACCTGTACCACGCGCACCGGCTGGGCCTGGTGCGCATGGCGGTGCTGCTGGTGGACCATCAGGACCTGGCGGAGGACGTCGTCCAGGAAGCCTTCACCCAGCTCTACCAGCGGCACGGGGAAACGCTGGACGACCTGGACAACGCGCTCGGGTACCTGCGCACCTCGGTCGTCAACGGCGCCCGGTCGATGCTGCGCCGCCGCAAGACCGCGCGCGAGTACGTTCCCCCGCACGAGGCGGACGCACCGTCGGCGGAGGACCACGCGGTGCTCAACGACGAGCACCGCCGGGTGCTGGTCGCCCTGCAGGAGCTGACCACGCGTCAGCGCGAGGTGCTGGTGCTGCGCTACTGGTCCGACCTTTCGGAGGCGCAGATAGCCGAAACCCTGGGACTCTCCCGGGGCGCCGTGAAGTCCACCGCCAGCCGGGCACTGGACGCCCTGGAAAAGCATCTGGAGAAGGTTCGATGACCGACAGGCTTCCCCGCCGTTCCGGCGGCGGCGACGACGGGCCGGACGGGACCCCGGTCGAACGGTTGCTCCGCGAGGCGATGAGTGCCCGCGCGGCGCAGATCGGCGCGCACGACCTCCGTCCGGCGGCGCCCCCCAACCGGCGGGTCCGCCGGCTGCGGCCGGTCCACCTCGCAGCCGTCCCGCTGTTCGCCCTGGCCGCCGCACTGGCGTTCGGCGTGCTCGGCTTCCGCGGCGACACCGTGGCCAGGCAGCAGGACCCCGGCCCGGCCGCCACCGTGACCGTCACGGAGACGCCGTCACCGGTCCCGACACCGGAGCCGAGCCCCACGGCGGCTCCGACCGCGGACGCCTCCCCGTCGGCCGACGCGGACGAGGAGGCCGGGCCGGGCTACCGGCCGACCGGCGGCGCGACCGGCGCGCCGCTCGGCGGCCAGGTGCCGCAGAGCACCTCCGGCGGCACCCCGCCGGTCACCAGCACGTCGAGCAGCAGTGCCCCGCCGCAGACGGCGGCCGTTCCGTACACCTTCCGCGGCGTCAAGTTCAAGGTCCCGCCGGGCTGGCGGGTGTCACCGCCCAAGCCGACCGACGACCGGGTCTGCGTGCTCAGTCCGGGGGCGCCGACGAGCGCCCAGCCGGGCTGGTCGCCGGACTCCTGCGAGCCGTACGGCGTCTCCGTCGTGGTGTACGACTCGGCGAGCGAGGTCGAGGGCGCGACCTGGCCCACGACGGCGGACCTCGGCTCGACCTCCGGGTGGGGGCACCAGCCCACGTGCCCGATCTGGGGGAGGCCCTACATCCCCACCGGCCCGTACGCGTCGGTGGGCGCACCGGTCCGGACGAAGGACATCGTGGCCGGCCGGGCGATCGACAAGACGCAGTGGCAGGTGGCCTGCACCAGCGCCGACACGTTCACCGCCCAGCTGTGGGGGCTGCCGGCCGACCAGGTGTTCATCGTGGCCAACGGACTCAAGCCGGAGTACCAGGCGGGCCTGGTGTCGCTCCTGGACACGCTGAACGTCAGCGGGCACCCGGCTCCGGTGCAGGTGCCGCACCAGAACGACGTGAGCGTGAGCGTCGAGGGGATCGGCGTCGGCCAGCAGGTGCCGAACGACGGCAGCGCGGTGCCGGTCACGGTCACGTACAGGAACACCAGCCAGACCGACTACGCGGCGATGGTGCCCTTCGTCTACGCCGACCCGTACCCGGGGGCGCCCGCCGCGGGGGCGGGCTCCGCCGTGCGCGGCACGGTGGAGCGGCAGGACGGCGCCGGCGCCTGGCAGACGTACGACATCGGGATCACCAAGCCCGCCAGGGACGGGTCCAACGGAATCGTCGCCCTCGCGCCCGGGCAGAGCGTGACGCTGAAGCTCCGGCTGAAGCTGACCCCCCAGGACGGCGCGGGGGTGATGCCGGTGACCTTCACGGCGATGGTGGTGCCCCAGCAGGGGCCGGGGAGCGTCGTGGGCACCCGCACCATCCCGGTGCGGGTGGTCGTGAAGTAGACGACGCAGGGCTGCGGGGCCCGGCTGCCCCTCGGAGGGGGGAGCCGGGCCCCGCGGCTGCGACGGTTCCCGGGGGCGAGCGGCCCGCGGGGTCAGGCGAGCGAGGCCATCCACGCCTCGACGTCCCCGGCGCGGCGCGGCAGGCCGGCCGAGAGGTTCTCGTTGCCGTCGGCGGTGACCAGGATGTCGTCCTCGATCCGGACGCCGATGCCGCGGTACTCCTCGGGGACGGTCAGGTCGTCCTGCTGGAAGTAGAGGCCGGGCTCGACGGTGAGCACCATGCCCGGCACCAGCAGCGCGTCGACGTGCTCCTCGGTGCGGGAGTGGGCGCAGTCGTGGACGTCCAGGCCGAGCATGTGGCCGGTGCCGTGCAGGGTCCAGCGGCGCTGGAGCCCCAGCTCCAGGACCTTCTCGACGTCGTGGACCGAGGGGTCCAGCAGGCCCCAGGCGAGCAGGCGCTCGGCGAGCACGCGCTGCGAGGCGTCGTGGAAGTCGCGGAAGCGGGCGCCGGGCTTCACGGCCGCGATGCCGGCCTCCTGCGCGTCGTAGACCGCGTCGTAGATCTTCCGCTGCAGCTCGTCGAAGCGGCCGCCGATCGGCAGCGTGCGGGTGACGTCGGCGGTGTAGAGGGTGGCCGTCTCGACGCCGGCGTCGAGCAGCAGCAGCTCGCCGGGGCGGACGTCGCCGTCGTTGCGGACCCAGTGCAGGGTGGTGGCGTGCGGGCCGGCGGCGCAGATCGAGCCGTAGCCGACGTCGTTGCCCTCGACGCGGGCGCGGCGCCAGAAGGTGCCCTCGATCCAGCGCTCGGAGGTGGCGACGGCCTGGCCGAGCTCGCGGACGCAGTCGGTGAAGCCGTTGACGGTGGCGGTGCAGGCGGCGCGCAGCTCGCCGATCTCCCACTCGTCCTTGACCAGCCGCAGGCCGCTCAGGAACTCCTTGAGCTCGGCGTCGCGGTCGGCGTCCAGCACGTCGGCGAGTGCGGCCTCCAGACCGGCGTCGTAGCCGCGGACGATCCGGGTCGGGGCGCTGCCGGTCCGGGCGTGCTCGGCCAGCTCGTCGGCGGCCTTGCGGACGTCGCGGGCGGGCAGGCCGAGCAGCTGCTCCTGCTCGGCGAGGCTGTGCCGGCGGCCGACCCACAGCTCGCCGTAGCCGTCCAGCCAGAACTCGCCGTTCTCGCGGTCGGAGCGGGGCAGCAGGTAGAGGCCGAACGCGTGGCCGGTGTCACCGGTGGGCTCGGCGACCAGCACGGCGTCCTCGGTCTGGTCACCCGTGAGGTGGACGTACTCGCTGGCGGCACGGAAGCTGTACTCGGTGTCGTTGGCGCGCACCCGCAGGTTGCCGGCCGGGACGATCAGCCGCTCGCCGGGGTAGGCGGCGGAGAGCCGGGCGCGGCGCTCGGCGGTGTAGGGGGCCTGGGCGATCGGGGCCAGGCCGTGCAGCTCGGTGTCGGCCCAGCCGGACTTCATCGAGGCGGCGAGTTCGTCGGAGACCTCGGAGTAGAGGCCGTTCTTGCGGCCCTTGAACTGCTGCGGCTGCTCGTCGCCGCCGGCGGCCTCGGGGTTCTCGGCCACCGCCGGGGTGCGGTCCTCGGTCACGTACGTCGCCTCCTTGCGCGTGGTGCCGCTTCGGTCGTGTCGGATCGCGACACACCTGGGCGGCCGTGCGTCCATGGTACGGACGCCCGGCCGCTCGACCGTTCGGGGTCGTTCGAGGCCGTTCGGTTCCGGCCGGTCCGGCGGCCCCCGGAAGGTCCGGAAGGCGGCGGAAGCCCGGTGCGCCGGTGCTCCGGGCCGGTGCACCGGCCCGGACACCCTCACTCGAAGCGGGCCGCCAGCAGCAGCAGGTCGTCGGTGGCCTGACCGGGGGCGGGGGAGCCCGGGGCGGCCTCCTCCCGTCCGGCGCAGACCGCCAGCAGGTGCGCGCAGAGCCGGTCCGGGTCGGTGCGGACGTCACGGGGCGCGTCGGCGGCGGCCCGGCGCAGGCCGGCCTGCCCGGCGTGCAGGGTCGGGCCGAACCGGCGGGCCAGGCCCTCGGTGTACAGCACCAGGGTGTCGCCCCGTTCGGCGGTCAGCTCGACGCCGGGCGCCTCCCAGCAGGAGAGCATGCCGAGCGGCGCGGACAGCGAGGTCTCGACGAACTCGGCGCCGTACCGGGTGACCAGCACGGGCGGGCAGTGGCCGGCTCCGGCCAGGGTGATCCGGCGCTCCTCCGGCTCCACCCAGGCGTAGACGGCGGTGGCGCTGCGGGCCGGCTCGGTGGTCTTGAGCAGCAGTTCGAGATCGCCGAGGACCGAGACCGGGTCCTCGCCCTCCAGCACCGCGTACGCCCGCAGCGCGGACCTGACCCGGCCCATCGCGGCGGCCGCGCCGGGGGCGGAACCGGGACCGGCGCCCGGCCCGTCGCCGGAGACCGAGCCGACGGTGAGGCCGACCGTGCCGTCCGGCAGCGGGATGGCGTCGTACCAGTCGCTGCCGGAGGAGCGGTCCAGCCCGGCCGGGACCAGCCGCGCCGCCAGCCGCAGGCCGGCGGGCTGGGGGAGGCGGTCGGGCAGCAGGCCGCGGCGCAGGGCCTCGGTGGTGCGCCGGACCTTCTCCGCGTCCAGCTGCTTGGCCAGCAGCGGGGCGGCGACCTCGCAGTAGCGGCGGGCCAGCTCGCGCCGGCGGTCGGTCGGTTCGGCGGGTTCGTCGTAGAACCAGAGGGCGGCGGCCAGCGGGCCGTCCTCCTCGGTGGCCAGCGGCAGGCCGTAGCAGCCGCCGAGGCCGAGGCCGGCGGCCAGCTCGCGGAGCCGGGCGCCGACGGCTGGGTCGTGGGCGAGGTCGTACGACTGCAGCTCGGCGGGCCGGTCGTGCTCGCGCAACAGCCGGGCGACCAGGCTCTGGTCCGGCGGGACCGTCTCCAGCGAGCCCAGGCTGGCACGGTTCAGGCCGAGGCCGAGCGGCTGGCCGGGGCCACCGGGCAGCGCGGTGACCAGCAGGGCCCGGCGGGCGCCGAGCAGTTCGGTGCCGGAGGCCAGGACGGCGGCGAGGGTGGCGTCGACGCCGCGGGCGCGGGCGAGCAGTTCGGTGTGCTCGTGCAGGCTGGCGAAATCGGACAGCTGTCCGGCCAAACGGTCCTGCACCGCGGACACGGGCGCGGTCCGTCCGTCGACCGCTGCGACCTTCTCGCCGGGCGCGGTCCGGTCGTCGGGTGCCGTCCGGTCGTCGGGGGTCGCCGTCCCGTCCGGCGCGGCCCGGCCGTCGGACGCGGTCCGCTCGCCGGCCGGGCCGGCGGGATCGCTGTCGGCCGCGCCGCCGGGTCCGCCGGGTCCGCCCGGCCCCCCGGTGCCGGGCACCGGGCCGGTGAAGCCGGGCGGGTCGAGCAGGGAGAGGCCGCTGGCGCCGGCGGGCTCGGCGGGCTCGGAGGAGGTCGACGCTGGGTGGGACTCGGTCATGCCGCCACTCCTGACGCGGTGGTACGTGTCACGCGGATCATGCGGAACTCCCATGGACGGCCGTTTGGAGCGATCACGGCCAAAAGGGCGCGTTTCGCCTCGATTCGCTACTACTCGTCATTGATCGACAGCAATGCCACCACTTCTACACAGGCCATTCGGGGCATGTCCAGAGCCATGACAAGGCCGGTGGCCTGTTCGTCCTGCTCCCGGGGCCCGGCTCGGGGGCGTGTTCGGTTCGTGCGCGCGCCGGCCGGTCACCTCCGGGGCGCTCCCGGGCGGCGCCGCGCTCCGGCCGGTTCCCCCTGGTTCTCCCGCGGGTCCTCCTCCGCGTTCCGTCAGGTCCGGACCGTGCCCCTGCCGGGCCCGGACCGGGTTCCCGCCGCGCTCCCACCGGGTTTCCACCGGCAGTGATCCCCGGTGGGCGGCCTGCTCGCGGCCGGTCGCGACGGGGTGTGATCGCCCTGTCGCCCGAGCGCGACGGCCCCGTCGTCCGGGCATGGAGCAGCCAGAAGCGGGCAGAACCGTGAGGACGGCTCCGGCGGCCGTCCGGATCGTATGCTTTCGCCGTCCGCAGGCCGGGCCGGCGGGAAGCGACTCACTCGTACGGTGGAACCAACCGCGCCCGGGCGGCGTCCATCCGGTCGCATACGGGATTCTCGTTCCAAGGGCTGTTCTATTCCGCGGCCCTTTCACATCCTGCTCCACTGCGTGCTCCACGCCCGCACCGCCGTTCGCCCCGCCGTTCGCCCTGCCCGCCGCCCGCTTCCGGGCCGGTGCGGCGTTCCCGGACGCGCGCCGGCGGCCCGGTCCGGAGCCCGCGGTCCGGAGCCACCGAGCGGTCACGGAAAGGAACGGGTGCCAATGCGCGACAACCCCATGCGCGACAACCCGAGGAGCCGGTCGGCGGCCCGGGCGTCCCGGCTGGCTGCGGCCCTGACGGCCGCCACCGAGTACCGCTGGCCCGTCGTCCCCGGCACGCAGCTCGTCGGCGGTCACTGCTCCTGCGGTGACCCGGACTGCCCCGTACCCGGCGTCCACCCGCACGACCCGCCGCTGCTCGCGGCCACCACCGATGCCCGGATGGTGCGTTGGTGGTGGGAGCAGCGCTGTCCGGACGCGCCGCCGCTGGTCGCCACCGGCCGGACCGTCTCGGCGGTCAGCCTGCCGGCTGCGGCCGGGGCCCGCGCGCTCGCCTACCTCGCCGCGCTCCGGCTGCCACTCGGACCGGTGATGGCCATGCCGGGCCGGTACGCGATGCTGGTCGCCCCCTACTCGCTCGACGCACTCGGCGAAATGCTGGCCCAACTCCCTTGGGTGCCGGGCTCGTTGCGCTACCACGGGAGCGGAGGCTTCCTGCCGCTGCCGCCGGGCGGCGGTGCGGGCGACCGGGTGCGGTGGGTGCTGCCGCCGCGTCAGGGCGCCGACGGTGGCGTCTGGCTTCCCCAGGTCGGGCCGCTGCTGGGCGAGTTGGTGGAGGCGGCGGTCCAGCTGGACAGCGGTCGGCCCACGTACTGATCGGGCACGGCCCACTCGTTCCGGGGTGGGCCGGCCGGAAAAACAAAAGATCCGGCCGCTGGCGACGGGGGATGCACCAGCGACCGGACTCTTTAGACAGTAACAAGGATCTGCGCCCGCGCCAATTTCCAAGACGCCCTCGCAGCCCGGAAATTGCGGGTCGCGGCGAACAATGTGACGCGTATCACGTGGATCTCCGCGCGCCCCGTCCGCCCTCCGTTCGCCTTTAGTTCAAGGTGACCTGACGGTTCACCAGGTTGGCGCGGGCGCGCCGCTCCTCGGCGGTCAGCGGGGACGGGTCGGCCAGCGTCTCGGCGAGGCGCTCGGCGAACTCGGCGGCAGGCTTCTCGCAGTCGGCCGCGGTCATCGACAGCGGCAGGTCCCAGACCGGAACGGTCAGGCCGTGCGCCCGGAACGAGCCGACCAGGCGGGTGTCCTGACCGAGCGAGGACCGGTCGGCGGCGGTCAGCCGGGCCAGTGCGTCCAGCAGCTGCTCCTCCGGCACGGTCATCACCCAGCGCAGGTGGTTCTTGTCCGGAGTGCCGCACCAGTAGGCGGAGTCGACGCCGGCGAGCTTCTCGGTCGGGATCGCCGAGGCGTTGGCACGCTCCAGGGAGGCGGCCACCTCGCCGGTGGCCGTCTCGGCGTCCTCCAGCCAGAACTCGAAGCCGGTGTGCACGGCGGGCTCGAAGGGGGCGTCCGCGTCGAGCAGGTCCTGCAGCCGGGGGCCGCCCGGGACGGTCCGGCGGGACGGCACGGGGGTGCCGGGCTCGGCGGCGAGCGCCAGCTCCAGCGCGTCGGCCAGGTCACGGCTCAGGTCGCCGGAGCCCGACTGGGTCTGCAGGCCCAGCAGGATCGAGCCGTCCTGGCGCCGTAGGGCCGGCCAGGCCAGCGGCAGGACGGTCGCCAGCGTCACCGACGGCACCTCGCCGTTGGCGGTGGCGGCCACGCCGGCGGCGAGCGTCAGCGGGACGGTCGCGGCCGGTACCAGCTCGCGCAGCGCCACCCAGTCGGCCTCGCCCGACAGGCCCTCGAACGGGCGGTGCACCAGCTCCTGCACCGCGTGCGAGGCCTCGCGGCCGTGACAGGCCTTGTAGCGGCGGCCCGAACCGCAGGGGCAGTTCTCGCGGGCCCCGACCACGGGGATCTCGCCCGTGACGGCGGGGGTGGACTGGCTGCGCTGCGGCGCCTTCTTGGCGGCCTTCTTGCCCATGGTGCGGCTCTCCCGGGGAGGTGGTGATGTGCTCCGGGCAGCCTACTGACGTTCTCCGGGCGCGTGGGCGCACGCCGGGGTGCGGGGGCGCCCGTCCGCCCGGTCCGGGGCCGTGCCCGGCGTCCGGGCGGTGCGCGGGACTGTGTTCACGCGCCGCGCGGGACGATGCTCACGCGCCGCGCGGGACGGAGCTCAGGCGCTGCGGGGTGTACCGCCGGTCCGCCTGGCGTGGCGGGCCCGGGCCGGCAGGGCCGCCCACACCGTCACCTCGCCGGGCGCGTCGCGCACGCCCCAGTCGCTGGCCAGCTGGTCCACGATGCCCAGCCCGCGGCCGCCGTGCGAGGTGAGTGAGGGGCTGGCCGGCGACGGACGGGTCTGTGCCCCGCCGTCGGTGACCTCCAGCGTGAGCACACCGTCGGCGTGCATCTGCCAGCGGACCAGGACGCCGCCGCCCTCCTCTCCGCCGCCCGTGCCTGCGTGCCCGACGTTGCCGTGCCCGACGATGCCGTGCCCGGCGGCTCCGCCGGTGGGCCCGGCGCCGCCGCCGTGGCCGCCCGGTGCGGGGGAGCGGTCCTCGCCCGACCCGGCGGTCCGGGACGGTACGCCGACCAGGCGCGGCTCGACGATCTCGGCCCGGGCGCCGCGCCCGAGGGCGGGCAGCGGGCCGAGCGGTCGCGCGTAACGACACGCGTTGCTCAGCAGTTCCGAAAGGATCAGAACAGCATCATCGATGACCGGTTCCGGTATCTGCCGGTCACCCAGATCTCGACGCAGCCGGCGCCGCGCGGCCCCGACGCTCGCTGGGCCGTGCGGCACTGCCATGGTCGATGAAGTCGGCACTTCACGCGCCACCATCAACGCCACCCCCGGACCTCCTTCAGCGTATGCCGAGGGATGGATGCCCCTTGGCAATACGTCGGAAACGACCGGACGGCGATCCTGCACGGACATTTCAAGCCGGGCGACGGACGGTACGCGGCAGGTGATTCGATGCTCACGCTGCGTCGTGAAAGTGCCGTAATTGCGTCAGAAATCGCCGTCGGAAGGTTTGAGCCCCTACCAAGACGATCAACCGGTCCAGGTGGTTGAACGGTTCACCGCACCGTCCGGTCGGGGTGGGGCCGGGTATTTCCGCGGGCGGTCGGGCACGTCACCGACCGAGCTGGGCCAGCACCTCCGCCGGGCGGTTGGTGATGATCGCGGACACCCCGAGTTCCAGGCAGAGCTCGACGTCGGCCGGTTCGTCCACGGTCCAGACGTGCACCTGGTGGCCCAGCTCACGCAGCCTGGTCACCAGCCCCGGCCGGGCCCGCACCAGCTCGATGCCCGGCCCGGCGATCCGCGCGCCGCCCGGCAGCGGCGCACCCGGGCGAAGCCGTCCGCGCAGTGCCAGACCGCGTTCGAACAGGAACACCCGCGGGTACTCCGGTGCGGCCGCGCCCACCCGGGCCAGCGCCAACGAGGAGAAGCTCATGATCCGGGCCCGGGACCGGCCGTTCTCCCCGGCGCCGCCGATTCCGAAGCGGTCCAGCGTCCGCAGCAGCTCGGACTCCACCCGGCCGCGGAACCGGACCGGGTGCTTGGTCTCGATCGCGAGGTCCACCGGGCGCCCGCAGTCGGTCACCAGCTCCAGCAGGCTCTCCAGCCGCAGCACGCCGCGCAGCTCCGGGTCGTCGCTGGGGCGGCCGGTCTTCCACGCGCCGAAGTCGTGCGCCTCCAGCTCGGCCAGCGTCATCGCGGAGACGGTGCCCCGGCCGTCCGAGACCCGGCCGATCCGGCGGTCGTGCACGCAGACCAGCTGCCCGTCGGCGGTCACCCGGACGTCGCACTCGAGCGCGTCCGCGCCCTCGGAGAGCGCCCGGCGGTAGGCGGCGAGCGTGTGCTCGGGCAGGGCGTGCGAGGAACCGCGGTGGGCGATCACCTGGACGGGCGGCGCGGTGCGCGCCGTCGCGGGCGAGAGGTCTGGGCTGGTCACACCGTCCACGATAGGCCGCGGAAGTGACACGAAAGCGAAGACGGCCCCAACCTGCGGGGCCGTCTTCGGGTGTGGAGGTGAGCGCGGGCGAGCGCGCCGTTCCGGGTGCGCGAGCCCCGGCGCGGGTCAGCGCCCGACGGTGCGGGTCAGCGCTCGATGGTGCGGGTCAGCGCTCGACGGTGCCGGGGGCGCCCGCGCCGCCCGTCGTGCCCGGGGCGCTGCTCCGGGAGAGCGGGGTGAGCGCCCAGGTGACCAGGGCCGGCACCAGGAAGCCGAGCAGCGAGGCTGAGGTCCACTCCTGCGGGGTGAAGTGCAGCGCCTCCTGGACGGAGGTCCAGAAGTCGGTCCACCAGGTGGCGATCGCGGTCGGTGCGATCACCTGGTAGGTGGCGAAGCCGAGGGCCCACGGCAGCAGCATCAGCCAGCGGGACGGCGCGTCGGCGGAGAGGTTCCAGCCGCGCCGGCCGGCCCCGAGGAAGTAGTCGACCACGAGCACCGCGAACATCGGCACGAAGATCGAGCCGATCAGGCCCAGGAAGGCGTAGTACGAGTCGGTGAACTCGGTGATCTGCAGGGCCAGCACGGTGATGAGCACCCCGGTGCCCCCGGTCAGCACCCGGCGGTCGACCTTCGGCAGCAGGTTGTGGATCGACATCGCGGTCGAGTACACGTTGGCGAACGACTGGTCGGTCTCGCGGAGCACCAGCACCAGCAGGAACAGCCAGCCGGCCCAGACGCCGAGGAAGGAGTCGAAGATCCGGGTGGCGTCCCCGTCCGCCTGGAGCAGCGCGAACAGACCGAGCACGTAGCACCAGACCTGCGCCACGGTGTAGCCGGAGAAGCTGCCCCAGAACGCCGAGCGCGGGGTGCGCGAGTGCCGGGTGTAGTCGGCGGCCAGCGGCACGAAGGAGATCGACACCGCGATCATCGCGTCGGTCGCCTTCAGGAAGCCGTGCCAGTTGCCCGCGCCCGGGTCGGACACGCCGTTGCGGCCCAGCTGGACGGTGAAGTACACCATCGCGACCGCCACCGCCGCGGCGACGAAGCGGCGCAGCACCGCGATCGCGCCGAGCGGCCAGATGGTCAGCGCGGTGGTGACGGCACCGGCCAGCACGACGAAGACCCAGCGGTAGCCGCCGGTACCGACGACGGTCTGCGCGCCCATCGCGATCACCAGCAGCTCGTACACGCCCCAGCCGATGCACTGGACGATGTTGAGCACCGTCGGCACGTACGAGAGCCGGGTCCCGAACAGCCCGCGCAGGTTCGCCATGGCGGGCGCGCCGGTGCGGGCGCCGATCAACGCGGCCACCCCGAGCATCGCGGTGCCGACCACGGTGCCGGCCACGATCGCCGTCACGGCGGCGGCCAGCGACAGCTCGCTGCCCGGCGCCCCGAGCACGGTGGCGGCGGTGGTGAAGCCGATGAGCGAGACGCCGAGGTTCATCCAGAGCGCGAAGTGGTCGCGGAAGCGGAGCGTGCGCGGCGGCTCGGTGTCCAGCACCAGCGGCGCCTCCACACGGGCTCCGGCCGGTGCCGCGGGGCGGTCCAGGACGGCGGCACCGGCGGGACCGGCGGGACGGCCGGAATCGGCCGCCCGGGAACCGGGGACGGTGCCCCCGGCGTCCCCGGAGGGGGGCAGACCCTTGGACGCGGGCGTACCCGAGGACGAGGATGGCGAAGCAGGCGGCATGGCCGATACTCCCTACGCCGGCATTACCCGGACAGGTTCCGGCGGTCTGCGCCCCCTCGACGCCCGCCCGCGGATTCCGTGGCGTACGGTCGACCGGCGCACTCTCAGCCTGGTGGGTCCAAGCTCCCGCGTGTCAGTTTTGAGCGACAGGCTAACCGGCACGGCGGAGAACGCCAAGGCCAGGGGGCCCGGGGGCCGGGGCCGACGGAGTGCGGCAGGGGTGCGGCAGGAACGTGGCGGGAGTGCGGTGGGGGTACGAAGGGGCTGTGGCCCGGGCGCGGACCCGGCGCGCAGGGGGCCCGCGGGGCCGGATGTTCCGGGGTTTGTCTGGCCGGCCTAAGGATTCTTATGACTTCTTCAGAAGCCTCCTTACGGCAATCGAATCGAGTGTGCGAAAAACTATGGTTGTTGGTCCTGTCAGCTATGGAGGTCGTCCGTGAGCACCGAGCGCGAGGTTGGGTCCACCGGGCCGCAGGGGGAGCAGCCCTCCGGCGGCCAGGGGGTGGTGGTTCCCGGTCCTGACGGTCCGGCGCAGCAGTCTGCGGCCGTCCCCTCCCCCGTAGCGACGCCCGCTGCCGAACGGTCCCCGTCCGATCAGGCCGCTCCGGCCGCCGACGGCGGCAACGGCGGGTTCACGCCCACGCTGGCGTTCAGCAAGGTCAGTGCCCCGGAGCCGGCGCCCGCCGCCCCGGCGCCGGCCGCCGACGCGGGGTACCTCGACGCCCCGCCGCCGGTTCTGCCGCCCGCGCCGGCCGCCCCGGTGGCACCGGCCGCGCCGGTCGGCAACCCGTACGCCACGCCGGCTCCCGGCACGCCGGTCCCGCCGGCCGCCCTCGCCGCCCACGACCCGTACGGCGCCCCGGCCGCGCCCCAGGGTCACGGCGCGACCGGCCAGCACCACCCGTTCGGCGCCGGCCAGCCGCTCGGCGGCTGGGCCGCGCACGACATCACCCCGGGCGGCCCGGGCGCGCCCGGTGGCCCCGGCGGCCCGCTCGGCTACCCGTCCGAGTACCCCGGCGCCCCCACGCCCGGCGGCCCGCGCAAGAAGCGCGGCGGCCTGATCGCCCTGGTCGCGGCCGTCGCCCTGGTCGCGGGCATCGCCGGCGGCGCGGTCGGCGTCGTCGTCGCGGACCGTGACGACAAGAGCGTCAGCGCCGCGGCCGACCGCACCAGCACCACCGTCCAGGCCAACAACTCCCAGAAGAACGAGGCCGCCCCGGGTTCGGTGGCCGGCATCGCGCAGAAGGCGCTGCCCAGCGTCGTCACCATCAAGGCGCAGGGTAACGGCGAGTCGGGCACCGGCACCGGCTTCGTCTTCGACACCGAGGGCCACATCCTCACCAACAACCACGTGGTCGCGCCCGCGTCCAGCGGCGGCAAACTGACCGTCAAGTTCGCCGACGGCTCGTCCTACAACGCGTCCGTGCTCGGCCGCGCCGAGGGCTACGACGTCGCCGTCATCAAGCTCGACAGCCCGCCCAAGGGCAAGCTGACGCCGCTTCCGCTGGCCGACTCCGACAAGGTCAACGTCGGCGACTCCACCATCGCCATCGGTGCCCCGTACGGCCTGGAGTCCACGGTCACCACCGGCATCATCAGCGCCAAGGACCGCCCGGTCGCCTCCGGCGACGAGACCGGCGCCCAGTCCTCCTACATGAACGCCCTGCAGACCGACGCCTCCATCAACCCCGGCAACTCCGGCGGTCCGCTGCTCGACTCCGGCGGCGCGGTGATCGGCATCAACTCGGCGATCCAGTCCAACGCCTCCAGCAACGGCCGGGCCGGCTCCATCGGCCTGGGCTTCGCGATCCCGGTCAACCAGGCCAAGTGGGTCGCCGAGACCCTGATCAAGACCGGCAAGCCGGTGTACGCGAAGCTCGACGTCCTGCGCAACGACGACTACAAGGGCGACGGCGCCCAGATCCAGACCCGCGACATCCAGGGCACCCCGGCCGTCACCCCCGGCGGCGCCGCCGACAAGGCCGGCCTCAAGCCGGGCGACGTCATCACCAAGCTCGGCGGCAGCCCGATCGAGAACGGCCCCGCCCTGGTCAGCAAGATCTGGACGCACAAGCCGGGCGAGACCGTCGACGTCGAGTACACCCGCAACGGCCAGACCCTGAACACCAAGGTCACCCTCGCCGAGCGCGTCGGCGACAACTGACCCCACCCCGCCCCGAAACCCGGTGCACCGAAGCCCGCCGGACCCGTTAGGCTGACCTCCGCCTGGAGAGCTGCCCGAGCGGCCTAAGGGAACAGTCTTGAAAACTGTCGTGCGGTGACCCCGTACCGTGGGTTCGAATCCCACGCTCTCCGCTGGTTGGAGAAAACCACCTGCTCAAGGCGGGTGCCGGAAGCTTCCGGCACCCGCCTTCGGTGTTTTCGGGGGTGGCGGGAGGTGGGGCCCGGGGGAGCGGAGTTGTCCCGGTTTCACCTGAACGGGGGGTTTGGGGCCGAGGTGTCCTCGTGTGGGGGTGTGCGTCTCGTTTAGCCGGATGCAAGGGGCGGACTGCCCTGGGCCTGGCGAGGAGAGACGGATGGCCTGGTACCCCGGTGCGGAGAAGATGGAGCTCCAGCCCGAGTCGGACGAGCAGGCGGCGATCACGCCGACGCAGGTGATCTTCCACAGTGTGGCGGCGCCGTGGACGCCGCGGCGGATGTACGAGTACTGGCGGGACTCGACCAACCTGGAGTCGCACTTCGGGGTGGGGTACGACGGCTCGGTCGGTCAGTTCGTCGGCACCGAGACCCGCGCCGACGCCAACATGCGCGCCAACCGCCGGGCCGACGGCACCGGGGCGGTGAGCATCGAATCGGCGAGCGACGACCGGAGCACCGACCCGTGGACGGACGCGCAGGTGAGGGCGCTGATCGCGCTCGGGGTCTGGCTGCACCAGCGGCACGACATTCCGCTGCGGGCCTGCCCGTCCTCGGACGCCGCCGGGTTCGGGGTGCACCGGATGTTCCCGGAGTGGTCGGACGGTGGGACGGCCTGCCCGGGGGAGGTCCGGGCGCGACAGTTCCGCGAGGTCGTGCTGCCCGGCATCGTGGCGGAGGCGGGCGGCGGGGCGCCGGTGCCCCCGCCGCGGGCCGATTCCGCCGGCCCGGCCCGGTACCGGGTGACCCTCAACGGCCTGGAGTACGGCTACGGGGCGCACGGGCCGCACGTCCTGGAGGTGGGCCAGGCGCTGGTCCGGCAGGGCTTCGGACGGCACTACCAGTCCGGGCCGGACCAGGACTGGCGAGACGCCGACACCCTCAACTACCAGGATTTCCAGCGCAGTCTGGGCCTGTCGGGGGCCGACGCGGACGGGGTCCCGGGCGAGGGGTCACTGCGCAGGCTGCTCGGCCGGCTGCCCTCGCCGCGGCGCGTCTCGCTGGCCCACGTCGTGGCGGCGGCGCGTACCGATCCGGGGGCCGAGCAGGGCCACCAGACGTACGGCGGCGAGGTCCGGATCGTCGAACAGGCTCTGGCCGACGAGGGGTTCCTGGAGCAGCGCTGGGTGGACGGCTCGCTCGGCACCCGGTCGGTGCAGGCGTACGCGGCGTTCCAGCGCAGCCTCGGCTACTCGGGCGGCGACGCGAACGGGATCCCCGGGCAGCGGAGCCTGCAGGCACTGGGGGACCGGCGGGGGTTCGACGTCACGGACTGAGCGGCGGGGACGGTCCGGCCACGACGACGGCGAGAGGGCGACCGGGAGGAGTGCGGGGAGGAAGGCGGGAGGAGTGCAGGGAGGGCGGAGTCCCGCTGCTTGACCATGACACGGTGTGAGGGTCTGCACTGGAGGCATCATGTTCAACATCGGAGACTTCGCCAAGCACGGCCGGGTGTCGGTCCGCATGCTGCGCCACTACGACGCGATCGGGCTGCTACGCCCGGCCCGGGTCGACCCGGTCAGTGGCTACCGCTGTTACGAGGCGGCCCAACTCGCCCGGCTCAACCGCGTCATCGCCCTCAAGGACCTCGGCTTCACGCTGCTGCAGGTGCGGGCCGTCCTGGACGAGGAGGTCGGCGCGGCCGAGCTGCGCGGGATGCTGCGGCTGCGGCGGGCCGAGCTCGCCGCAGCGATGGCGGCGGACGCGGAGCGGCTGACCCGGGTCGAGGCGAGGCTCCGGACGATCGAGAGCGAGGGGACCATGTCCACGCACGATGTCGTGGTGAAGCGCGTGCCGTCGGTGCGGGTGGCCGAGTTGACGGCGGTCGCGGCGAGCTACGAGCCGGAGGACGTCGGGCCGGTGGTCGGGCCGCTGTTCGCGGAGCTCTGCGGCAGGCTGGCGGCGGCCGGAGCGGCGGAGACGGGACCGGCCGTCGCCTGCTACGAGGACCTCCCGGACGGGGACGGGGCGGTGTTGGTACGGGTGGCCGTGCCGGTCGGGGCCTCGGTGGAGCCGGGTGGGGAGCACGGCTTCGCGGTGGTCGACCTGCCCGAGATCGAGGAGGCGGTGACCGTGGTGCACCGCGGTTCGATGGACGACACGCTGGGTTCCTTCCAGGCGCTGGCGCGGTTCATCGACGAGAACGGGTACCGCTCGGCCGGGTACGCGCGGGAGCTCTACCTGGAGTGCCCGGACGACCCGGCCGGTTGGGTGACCGAGCTCCAGGAGCCGGTGGGCCGGGCGTAGGCGCCGCACCGGTCGGAGCTTGCCCTCAAGCCGGTCGAGGGTCCTAGCGTCGGCCGGCATGACGACCACCGGTGCGACCGCGCCCGACGGAGCCGGCAGCCCGGGTAGCCCGAGCGGATCCGCCGACCGGGGTGGATCCGACGACCGCGGCGGATCCGACGACCGCGGCGGATCCGACGACACGAGCCGTCCGGGCCTGCCGGGGTCCTACCTGCTCTGGCTGGCCGGTACCCAGGTCGGGGCGTTGGGCGACGCCGCCCTGTACTTCGCCCTGGGCTGGGCCGCGGCCGCGCACGGCGGCGGCGCGGCCGGCCTGGTGCTCACGGCGATCACCGTGTCGCGCACGGTCCTGGTCCTGCTGGGCGGTGCGGTCGCCGACCGGTGGGGCGCACGTCGGGTGATGCTCACCGGGGACGCGGTGATGCTGGCCGCGACGCTCACCCTGGCCGTGGCGGCGGACGGTCGGGGCACACCGCTCCGGCTGCTGGTCGCGGCGGCCGTGGTGGTCGGGGTGGTCGACGCGTTCTACCTCCCGGCGAGCGGGTCGATGCCGCGCCGGCTGGTGGAGCCCGGGCAACTGCCCCGCGCTCTGGCGTTGCGTCAGGCCGGTGGTCAGGTGGCCGCGTTGCTCGGGGCGCCGATCGGCGGGGCGTTGGTCGCGGTGGGCGGGCTGCCGGTGGCGGCGCTGGCGGACGCGGTGAGCTTCGCGGTCCTCCTGCTGGTGCTGTTGCGGGTGCGGGTCAGGGGGGACGCGGAGGTGGCTCCGGCGACCTCGGAGGCGGCCCCGGCCAAGGGCGGGGCGGGGGAGCGTGTGGCGGGGGCAGCCGTCGTCGTGCCCGGGCTGCTGCGTGAGACGGCCGCAGGGGTGCGGTCGGCGGCGGGGGACCGGCTGCTGCGGGCGGCGCTGCTGCTCACCGGGGCGGCGGCGGGGGTCCTGTTGCCGGTGGGCTCGCTGCTCGTGCCGCTGCTGGCGCGGGAGCGCGGGTGGGATGCCGGTGCGGCCGGCCTGGTGGCGGGCGGGCAGGGCGCGGGGGTGCTCGCCGTGGCGGTCCTGCTCTCGCTGCGCGGTGGCGGCGGTCGGGGCCGGGACGGTTCGCGTCGGAGGCCGGGGAGGGCCGCGTCCGGGGCGAGGTCCGGGGTCGGGCCGGGGGCAGTGGCGGGGGCCGGGCTCGGTGCGGCGGCTCTGGGTGTCGCGGTGCTGGCCTGGGCGCCGGACCCCGGGGTGGCCGCGCTGGGCGGGGTGGTGACGGGGGTGGGGTCGGGACTGTTCGCCGGCCGGCTCGGCCCGCTCGTCCTGGCCGCCGCGCCGGTCGGCCACCTGTCCAGGGTGCAGGCACTGCTGACGCTCGTGCAGAGCGCGGCGCTGGTGGTCTCGACCGGTCTTCTCGGCCTGCTCGCCGACGCGGCCGGCGCCCGGGTTCCGACGGTGCTCTGTGCGTCGGCCACCGCCGCGGCAGGGCTCGCCGCACTGGGCTCCAGGGCGCTGCGGCCGTCCGGCCGTCCTGAGCGGTAGCAGGTAATCGGTAGCCGGTAGCCGGTAGCCGGTAGCCGGGCGCTTGGGTGCGTGCGGGTGGGGCGCGGAGCTGCGTACTTGCCGGGTGGCCGGGCGCCGGGCAGAGTGCGAGAGCCGGACGCGGTCGGAGGGCCGGTTCGGAGCGGTGGCCCGTGGTGCTGCCCCTGCCCCGCACGGCACCAGCACGACGGCGGCGAGGGAGACCGGGGCGCCGGCACGTTGACGGAGCGACACAGCGGCGGCACCGGTGCGGCAGGCCCGGGCCGCGCGGGCGGAGGCGGCGATGAGTGATCTGACGGACCGGCTGGCAGAGGGTCTCCCTCCCGGAGCGCTGGCGGTGGACCCGGATGTGACGGCCGCCTACAGCCGCGACATGGCGGGGTTCTGCGAGGCCGGTGTCCCGGCCGTGGTGGTCTTCCCGGAGACGATCGAGCAGGTGCAGCACGTCATGCGGACCGCCACGGCCCTTCGTGTCCCGGTGGTCCCGCAGGGGGCGCGGACGGGGCTCTCCGGTGCGGCCAACGCCGTGGACGGCTGCATCGTGCTGTCGATGGTGAGGATGAACCGGATCCTGGAGCTCGATCCCGTGAACCGGATCGCGGTGGTCGAGCCCGGTGTGGTGAACGCCGAGCTCTCCCGGGCGGCGGCCGAGTCGGGGCTCGCCTATCCGCCCGACCCGTCGAGCTGGGAGTCCTGCACGATCGGCGGCAACATCGGCACCGGCGCGGGCGGGCTGTGCTGCGTGAAGTACGGCGTGACGAGCGAGTACGTGCTCGGGCTGGACGTGGTGCTGGCGGACGGGCGGTTGCTGACCACGGGGCGCCGGACGGCCAAGGGCGTCGCCGGCTACGACCTGACCCGGCTGCTGGTCGGCTCGGAGGGCACGCTGGGCGTGGTGGTCCGGGCGGTGGTGGCGCTGCGGCCGGCGCCCGAGCCGCAGTTGGCGTTGGCGGCGGAGTTCCCGAGCGCGGCCGCGGCGTGCGACGCGGTCTGCGAGGTGATGGCGCGCGGTTTCACGCCGTCGCTGATGGAGCTGATGGACGCGGTGTCGGTCCGGGCGGTCAACGAGCTGGGGCAGATGGGACTTCCGGAGTCGACCCGGGCGCTGCTGCTGGTGGCCTTCGACGGTCCGGACCGGGTGGAGCGCCTGGCCGCCGTGGGGGATCTCTGCCGGGCCGCGGGGGCGACCGAGGTGGTGCCGGCCGACGACCAGGCGGAGTCGGAGATGCTGCTGGAGGCCCGCCGCCTTGCGCTGCCCGCCCTGGACCGGCTGGGCACCACGATGATCGACGACGTGGCGGTGCCGCGTTCACGGTTGGCCGAGATGCTGGCCGGCGTCGCGGTGATCGCCGAGCGGCACGGGCTGACTATCGGGGTGGTGAGCCACGCGGGGGACGGGAACACCCACCCGATCGTCATCTTCGACGCGGCGGACGCCGAGCAGACGGCGCGGGCGCAGCGGTCCTTCGACGAGATCATGGCGCTCGGGCTGGAGCTGGGCGGCACGATCACCGGGGAGCACGGGGTCGGGCTGCTCAAGCGCGAGTGGCTGGCGCGGGAGCTCGGTCCGGTGGCGTGGGAGCTGCAGCGGCAGCTGAAGGCGGTCTTCGACCCGTTGGGCATTCTCAACCCCGGTAAAGCGATCTGATCGGATTCCCGGCCGATCGGTGAATCACCGGATTGTCAGACTGTCGCAGAATGGCTCACTATGTCGACACGGTAGCGCGACCGAACTTTCAGGGGGCGCGTTCATGGATGTTCCGCGCCAGGGTTGTGCGCCGGGTTCTCCGTGTGCTGCTCTTCGCGCCACCCCCGGAGCTTCGATCGTGTCCGACTGTTCGGGCGATGCGGCAGGTCGGTGGCAGTGTGTCGGCGCGCTTTCCGTTTGGGCCCGGGTTATGCACCGGGCTGCTGGATATCACGCTAAAGGGCGAAAAGCCTGCCGGGAGGTAGTGCTTTGTCGATTTGTTGCGGAAGTCTTTCCCTCGGCGTCGCAGCCCGCAGGTGTTCGTCTGGCCGGCGAACTCCCGCACACATTGCACGATTTACCGTTTCTTGGAGGCTCTCATGGCTCGCATCCGTACCCGCAAGGTGGCCGGTCTTCTGGTGGCGGCCCCGCTCGCGGCGGGACTGCTCCTCGCCGGGGCCGGTGCCGCCGCCGCCGACAACGGCGCGCTCGCCAACGACGGGTCCAACAGCGGGGTGGTGTCCAACATCGGGACCGGCAACATCTTCGGCTCGGTCGACGGCAACTACGTTTCGAACCAGCAGACGGCCACCGGGGCCGGGGCCTCGAACCAGGCCAACACCCTCGCGGTGAAGGACAACTCGGGGGCCGTCCTGGCCGGCCAGTCCAACAAGAACTTCAACGTCGTCTTCGCCCCGATCTTCAACTGAGCGCCGATGGACCGTGAACCATCGCCGGCGGGGGCGCCGGAGGTGGGTGGTCGTGGGTGAGCTGAGCATCCGCGGCGGGGTTCGAGGCTGACAGTGAAGTGAATCGAAGCGAAGCGGTCGGAAAAGATCGCGAGATGCGTAACCGGGTAGCGGAAAGGGTCACCGCGAACCGGTCCTGTGGGCGGCACCGCACGTCGGTGCCGCCCACGGGCGCGTCCGGACCGGTGCGTCGAGCGCTCGGCCCGCCCCCTGTGCCCGGGACGGTGTCCCGGAGGGAGCCCTCATTCCAGGGCCCGCGCCCGGGTTCGTCACCGTGCGGCGGTACGGTTGCGCTCCGACAGCGCACCCCGCGCGCCCGGGCCCCGGTGGCCCGCCCGTTGCGGGACTGCGGCAGCGGCAACCGGAAGGAAGGGCGCGATGGCAGCGGAGGAGGAGGGCCTGACCGGTCCGGGCGGGACCAGGCCGGTACCGGGCCCGGAGTCGGGCCGCGGGCAGAACCCGCAGCCGGCCCCGGAGGCGGCCTCGCAGTCGGCCTCGCAGTCGGTCCAGGGCCCGGCCGCGGCGCCGGGGACGGAACACCGCCCCGAGCCCAGGTCCGTGCCCGAGCTGCTGCTCGGCCGTCCGCCGATGACCCGCCCGCTGCCGACCTTCGACGCCGAGGCGGCCCCGGCCGAGCCCGGCCCGCTGTTCGTCGACTGGCTCGCGACCGCGCTCGACGCGGGGGTGCTGGACCCGCAGGTGGTCACGCTCTCCACCGTGGACGCCGACGGCATGCCGGACGCCCGGGTCCTGGTGCTGCGCGACATCGACGCCGCCGGCACCGGCTGGGTCTTCTCCGCCGCCGCGGACAGCCCGAAGGGCCGCCAGCTCGGCGACCACCCGGCCGCCGCGATCACCGTCTACTGGCCGCAGCTGGGCCGCCAGGTGCGGGTCCGCGGCACCGTCGAGCGGGCTGCCGACCAGGTCGCGGCAGCCGAGTTCGCGACGCGGTCCCCGGCCGCCCGGATCGGCGCGCTGGTCGGTCGGCAGAGCGAGCCGCTGGCCTCGCCGGCCGAGTACGAGGAGGCGGTGGCGGTCGCCCGTCGCCGGCTGGAGGCCACCCCGGACGCGGTCGCCGCGGGGCACACGGTCTACACGCTCTGGGCGCACGAGGTGGAGTTCTGGCAGGGCCACGCGGAGCGCCACCACGTCCGCCTCCGCTACACGCGGACCGGGCCGGTGCGGACACCGGAGTGGTCCCGCACCCTGCTCTGGCCGTAGCCCCCCGTCGCCGTAAGGCCGTGGCGCCGCGATGCCTCAGGGCCGCAACGCCGTAAGGCCGTAGGAGAACGGGCCGGGGCGCGCACCGAGTGGTACGCGCCCCGGGCCCGCCGGCCGTCTCCCCCCGGCCGTTCCGTCGTCGACAGGTCCGTCGTCGACAGGTCCGACCAAGCCGGTCCAAGCAGGCCGGTTCAGCGCCGGCCGGTCAGTGTGGCCCCGACGCTCGCGGCCACCACACAACCGATCCCGGCCAGCTGCGACGCACCCAGCAGCTGCCCCAGCACCACCAGCCCGACCAGCGCGCTGACCGCCGGCTCCAGGCTCACCAGCACGCTGAACACCCGCTGCGGCATCCTCCGCAGTGCCGTCATCTCCAGCGCGTACGGGATCACCGGCAGGAGCAGCGACACCCCGGCGACCGCGAGCAGCAGCATCAGCGGCGATGCCCCCGGTTCGGTCAGACCGTCCCAGGCCTCGCCGAGCCCGAACGGCGCCACCACCAGCGCGCCGACCGTCATCGAGACGGCCAGTCCCTGGAACCCCTGGAACGCGGCCCCGACCTTGTCGGTGAACAGGATGTACGCGGCGTAGCAGGCGGCCGCGCCGAACGCGTACATCAGACCGACCGGGTCGAGCCCCGACCCGCTCCCGTCCCCGCCCTCGCCGAGCAGGGTCAGCAGCGCCACCCCGCCGGCCGCGAGCAGCGCCCAGAGCAGGTGACTGGCACGGCGGGCGAAGAACAGCGCCACCGCGAGCGGGCCGAGGAACTCGATCGTCGCGGCGGTGCCCATGGGCAGGCGGTCGATCGCCCCGGCGAACAGCAGGGTCATCCCTGCGGAGGCCATGCCGAGCAGTCCGGCGGCGGCCAGGTCGCGCGGGTGGCGCCCGCGCAGCTGCGGCCGGGTGACGGCGAGCAGGACGACCGCCGCGAAGCTGAGCCGGAGGAAGGTCGTACCGCTCACCCCGAGCGGACCGAAGAGCGGCTTGGAGAGTGCGATCCCGGTCTGCACCAGGAACATCGCGGTCAGACAGAGGAGCGGCGCCGGGATCCGCTCCGGGCGCCGCAGGAAGTTCGGGAACCGTCGGCCGGACGGTCGGCCGGGTCGTGCGTCCGGCGGCAGCCCGTCTCCGGGGGCGTCGCCTCGTCGCCGGCCACCGCTCTCGCCGGCGGGATCGCCCACGGGGGCGGGCGGCATGGCAAGGACCTCGGCGACGGCTGCGGCCGACGGCGGGGCGGCGGTTCCGGTGGGGTTGGGCGTGGGCATGCTGGCGAGTTTGCCGTAAGGAGCCACTGGGCAGCAAGCTCGTTACAAAAATCGGGACGGATGCGGACGGGTGCGTCCGAAAGGGTGAGCTTTCAGGGCGCGTGCGGCGCGGCAGCCGCCCGTGCCCGACGGTCCGTCAGTATCAAGGCGGCGTGCGCTATCTCCGCCCTGCGGCCATCGCCGCCGCCTCCCTCGTCCTCCTGCTGGCCGCCGGCGGGCCGGGCGCGAGCGCCGACGTGGCCGCTCCGGCGGCCGCCGCCGTCCCCCGCATCCGCCCCACCGTCCTCCCCGACCGGTTCGGGCCGCCGGCCCTCCGCACCCGGGACCTCTACGCCGGTGCCGCCTTCGACGCCTGCACCGCGCCGCCGCTGGAGACCCTGCGGGCCTGGCGCGACAGCTCGCCGTACGGCGCGCTCGGCATCTACACCAGCGGCGGGCAGCGCGGCTGCACCCAGCCGAGGCTCACCGCCGACTGGGTCCGGCAGGCCCGTGAGATGGGCTGGCGGTTCCTGCCCGTGCACGTCGGCCTGCAGGCGCCGTGCAGCGAGCTCAAGCGCAAGCCGAAGCGGATCGACCCGGCCCGGGCCGTCCAGCAGGGCCGGGAGGAGGCGGCCGAGGCGGTCGCGGGACTCCGGGCGGTCGGGATCGGCGAGGGCAGCCCGGTCTTCCTGGACATCGAGGCGTACCCGATGCGCGACCCGGCCTGCGGTCAGGGCGTCGTCGACTTCACCCTCGGCTGGACCGAGGGCCTGCACTCCGCGGGGTTCCGGTCCGGCTTCTATTCCAGCCTCGACTCCGGCATCGCCGATCTCGCGGCGGCCGCCCGCGCCGGTAGCTCCCCGCTGCCCGACACCCTCTGGTACGCGCGCTGGGACGACCACGCCGACACCGTCGGCGGCGGACCGCTCACCCCCGACCTCTGGGCCGACCACCAGCGCGTCCACCAGTACCGCGGCAACGTCGAGGAGACGTACGGCGGCGCGGCGCTCACCGTCGACCGCAACCAGGTCGACGCCCCGTTGGCCGGCTGACCGGCCGGCAGTCGCGCCGCGCCCGGGTCGGACAGCGGTCCGGCGGCAACGGCCCGGCGGCAACGGCACGACGCAACGGTCCGACCCGTGCCGTCGCCCGGCAAGGCCCGTCGGCGGTCGGCGGTCTCCGGACCGCCCCCGCTCACTCCCGCAGCGTGAGCGCCAACCACCCCTGCCCGTGGCAGTAGCGGCAGGTCTCCGGGATGTACCCCGTCCCGGTCCGGTCCGCCCGGACCCCGACTCGCGCCTGCGTCCGCACCCCGCCCGAGCAGCACGGGCACGGCACCCGAAATTCCGCCGGCCCCCGCCCCACCCGTCGTTCGCCACGTCCGTCACCCATGCCCCCAGTATCCCGCCCGCCCCGCGCGCGCCACCGGGCCTTCCGGACTGTGGTACCGGGCCGACCGCCCGGGCGGCGCGGCGAGCGCCCGGGCGGGACCGGGACGAAGTCGTGATCGGGGCAACGGGGTCGGGATACTGACATCGGGCAGGCGGCGGGGCACAATCGGGCTCGGCTGCCCGCGTTACCGCTCAGTAGCCGGCCCGGTGGCCGGGGGCGGTTCTCAGGGGCAGCAGCCGCCGCAGTGCCGCCCAGGTCGAGGAGGACCCGTGTTCAGCACGATGCAGGACGTACCGCTCACCGTCGCCAGGATTCTTGAGCACGGGTCGACCATCCACGGGCGTTCGACCGTCACCACCTGGGACGGGACCGGTCCGGTGGTCCGGACGTACGTGGAGGTGGGGGCGCGGGCCGCGCAGCTGGCGTGCGCGCTGCGGGACGAGCTCGGCGTGACGGCGGACGACCGGGTCGCGACGCTGATGTGGAACAACGCGGAGCACCTGGAGGCCTACCTGGCGGTGCCGGCGATGGGCGCGGTGCTGCACACGCTCAACCTGCGGCTGCCGGCGAACCAGCTGTCGTTCATCATCAACCACGCCGCCGACCGGGTCGTCCTCGTCAACGGCACCGTCCTGCCGCTGCTGGCCGCGGTCCTCCCGGACCTCAACCCGACGCTCAGGCACATCGTGGTCAGCGGGCCCGGCGACCGGTCCGTGCTGGACGGCTTCGCGGGCACCGTGCACGAGTACGAGGACCTGATCGCGGACCGGCCGTCCTCCTACCCCTGGCTGACGGACATCGACGAGCGCCGGGCTGCCGTGCTCTGCTACACCTCCGGCACCACGGGTGACCCGAAGGGCGTGCTCTACAGCCACCGCTCGGTCTACCTGCACTGTCTCCAGGTGAACACCGGGGACAACTTCGCCTTCACCCCCCGCGACGTCGCGCTGCCGGTGGTCCCGATGTTCCACGTCAACGCGTGGGGTATCCCGCACGCCGCCTTCATGTCCGGCGCGAGCCTGCTCATGCCGGACCGGTTCCTCCAGCCCCGGCCGATGGCCGAGATGATCGCCGCGGTGCGACCCACCGTCAGCGCCGCCGTGCCCACCATCTGGAGCGGCCTGCTGGACGAACTGGACGCGGGGGACTACGACACCTCCAGCCTGCGCATGGTGGTCATCGGCGGCTCGGCCTGTCCTCCGGCGCTGATGGAGGGCTACGAGGAGCGCCACGGCATCCGGGTCGTGCATGCCTGGGGCATGACCGAGACGTCGCCGCTCGGCTCCTTCGCCCAGCCGCCCGGCGGCCTCACGCCGGAGGAGGAGTGGCCGTACCGGGTCACCCAGGGCGTCTTCCCGGCCTCCGTCGAGGCGCGGCTGATCGGTCCCGGCGGAGAGCGGATGCCGCACGACGGCGCCTCGGCGGGCGAGCTGGAGGTGCGCGGCCCGTGGATCGCGGGGGCGTACTACGGGGGCGCGGACAGTGACCCGGAGCGCCCGGACGACAAGTTCTCCGAGGACGGCTGGCTGCGCACCGGTGACGTCGGCACCATCACCCCCGACGGCTACCTCACGCTCACGGACCGGGCCAAGGACGTGATCAAGTCCGGCGGCGAGTGGATCTCCTCGGTGGACCTGGAGAACCACCTGATGGCCCACCCCGAGGTCGCCGAGGCCGCCGTGGTGGCAGTCCCGGACGAGAAGTGGGGCGAGCGGCCGCTGGCGACGGTGGTCCTCCGCCCGGGTGCCACGGCAGGGCTCCGGGAGCTGCGGGCGTTCCTGGCCGGGCGGATCGCCTCCTGGCAGTTGCCCGAGCGCTGGGCGATCGTCGAGACGGTGCCGAAGACCTCGGTCGGCAAGTTCGACAAGAAGGTGATCCGCGCCCACTACGCGGCGGAGCGGCTGGACGTCACCCTGCTCGGCAAGGAGTAGGGGACGGCGGGCGCGACGAACGGCGAGGGCCGGCCACTCACGGGAACGGGGTGGCCGGCCCTCGCCGTTCCCGGCGGCGAGCGGACCCGGCGAGCGGCTCTGACGAGCGGGCCCGCGGGGGTCAGCCCGCGGCCGCGACGCCCGCCTCGCCCATGGCGCCGATCCGTCCGAGCAGGTCGACGATCCGGGACTGGACGTCGTCGCTGGTGGAGCGCTCGGCGAGGAACAGCACCGTCTCACCGGTGCGCAGCCGGGGCAGCTCGCGGGGGTCGAGGTCGACCGAGGTGTAGACGACCAGCGGGGTCCGGTGCAGCCGGTCGTTGGTGCGCAGCCAGTCGAGCAGGCCGACCCGGCGGCGGCGGATCTGGAACAGGTCCATCACCACCAGGTTGGGCTGCACGCTGCTGGCCCGGGCGACGGCGTCGTTCTCGTCCACCGCGTGCTCGACGTGCATGCCGCGCCGTTCCAGGCTGCCGATCATGGCGGCGGCGATGTCCGGGTCGCCCTCGACCAGCAGGACGCGGGGGGCGTGGTTCTCGCCGTCGCGCGGGGCGAGGGCGCGCAGCAGGACGGCCGGGTCGGCGCCGTACGCGGCGTCGCGGGTGGCCTGGCCGAGGCCGGCGGTGACCACGACCGGGACCCGGCTGTTGAGCGCCGCCGTGCGCAGCGACTGCAGCGCGGTGCGGGTGATCGGGCCGGTCAGCGGGTCGACGAAGAGCGCGGCGGGGAAGCCGGAGACCTGGGCGTCGACCTCCTCGCGGGAGCGGACGATCACCGGTCGGTAGCCGCGGTCCTGGAGCGCCTGGCGGGTGGCCGGGTCGGGTTCGGGCCAGACGAGTAGGCGGCGCGGCCCGCCGTCGGCGCCCGGGGCGGGCATCGACGTGTACGCGGCCTCGTCCTGTGCGGTCGGTGCGGCGGGCAGTTCGGCCATCACCCGTGGGGCCGGCCGGTTCGCGGCGACGGGTTGCGGTGCGTCAGGGGCGATGGCGACCGGGCCGAGCGGAGTGGCGCCGGGCGCGCCGAGCGGGCGCGGCGGGGTCAGCTCGCCGAGTCCGGTGCCGACCGGGAGGGGGCTGTCCTCCCGCTGGTCGCCGGGGGCGGACGGGCCGGACGGGGACGCGGAGGGGAGCGCGGGCAGCGCGGACGGTGCCGGCGGGGCGCCGTCCGGCGTGCCGGGCGTCTCGGCGCCGGGGCCGGGCGGGACGGCCAGGCGGCGGCGCCGGCCGGTGGGCGCGGCGGCCGGCTCGGGCTGTGCGGGCGCGGGGCCGGCGGGCAGGGCGTGCTCCAGGCCCGGGTAGAGAGGGGAGTCGGTGACGCCGGGCAGGGCGAATCCGCCGGAGGAGTCCTCGGCGCCCGGCAGCGCCCGGCGCCGACGGGACGGCTTGGGCTCCTGGCCGGTGTCGCCCTCCGGGGCGGTGGCGGCGGTGGGTGCGCCGTCGGCGCCGGCCTCGGCCGCACCGGTGCCCGGGCCGAGGGCGAAGGGGCCGCGGTGGCCGGCGTCGCCGCCGGTGTCCCGGACCGGGCCGCCGTCGCCCCGCGGGCCGTCCTGCCGCTCGGGGTGCTGTCCGGCGTTGTGTTCGGCGTTGTGTTCGGCGCGCTGGTCGAGGTGCCCGGCCTCGACCGGTACCGCGTACGCCGTGCCGGATCGGCCGTCGTCCTTGCCCCACGGGTCGCTCTCGGGGCCGGCCGGGCCGCCGAGGCCCTGCCGCCCGTACGCGGGGTCGTTGCCGGTGCCGTTCCACTGCTCGGGGACGGCCCGCTCGATTCGTGCCGGGGCGTTCGGCCACTGGTCGGCGGGTACGGCCGGATCGACGGGGCCGGGGGCGGCCTGGGGTCCGCCGGGCGCGGCGCCGTGGTTCACGGACGGGTCGGCCGACGGGTCGGCGGACCGGTCGGACGGCCCGGAGGCGTGTCCGGGGGACGGCCGGTCCGCGGCCGGGTCCAGCGGAGCCTCCTCGACCGCGGGTCGGCCGCGGCGGCCACGGCGTTCGGCGGTCGGCTCCTCGGCCGGGACACCTTCGGCGGCGGCCCGCTCAGGTCCGGAGAGTCCGGCAGGTCCGGCGGGCCCGGTGCTCCCGGAGGGGACGGAAGCGGTGGAAGGGTCGGAAGGCCCGGTCGCCCCGGCCGGACCGGCGGGCCCGCCCTCGGACCCGGCGGCCGGCTCGGCCGCCGGCGCCCCGGTCGGCTCCTCACTGCGCGCGGTGGGCAGTTCCGGGATGCCCGGCAGGTCCGGCAGGACGGCGCTGTCGCTCTCCTTGGGCCGGTCCGAGCGGCCCTCGGCACCCGCGCGCTCGGCGGCGGCCTTCGCCGCGGCCGGGTCCAGCGGAAGCTCGACGACGTACGTGGTGCCGGCGCGGCCCGGAAGCTCGTGGGGCTGGAGCACCCCGCCGTGGCGCTCGACCACCGCGCGGGCTATCGGCAGGTGGACGGGGCTGCCGCCGCGGCCGGGGCCGCGGATCTCCACCCGGGCGACCTCGCCGCGCTGGGCGGCCGCGAGCACGACCATCGGCGCGTCCCCGCCGCCGGCGGGCAGCGCGGTCCCGCTGGCCGGGTTGAGTCCGGGCGCGGTCAGGCCGGGGGAGGGGAGGGCGGGTTCGGCGTCCAGCGAGAGGCCGACGCCGCTGACGTCGGCGACCAGGTGGGCCAGGGCCTGGGCGAGCCGCTGCTCGTCGGCGATCACCTCGACGGCGGCGGCGTGCACGGAGAACCGCACCCGGCCGGCACCGACCAGTTCGCCGGCGTGCTCGACCGCCCGGCGGACCACCTTGTCCAGGGCGACCGGGACGCGCTCGGCGGCCTTCTTCCCCGCCTTGTCGTCCGGCTTGCCCTCGGTGGACGAGCCCGGGCCGTCGAAGCCCGGCGGGCCGTTGCCCGCGGCGCCGGCGCCCGTGGACCACTCGCCGGCCTCGGAGCGCTGGTGGGCGAGCACACCGTCGATCAGTTTGCCGAATCGGCGGCACTCGTCGGCCAGTCGGCGCAGGGTCCAGTTCGCCTCCGGCCAGAGCTGGCCCGCAGGGTCGGCGGCGAGCGTGTCGATCCGGCGGTGCAGCGCGGTCAGCGCGCCGCCCAGTTCGCTCTCCAGGACGGCGGTGAGGTGTTCGTTGCGCGCGACCAGGGCGAGTTCGCGGCTGCGGTCGGTGAAGGTCATCACCGCGCCGACCAGCTGGTCGCCGTCCCGGACGGGGGCGGTGGTGAGGTCGACGGTGACCGGCCGGCCGTCCTTGCGCCAGAGCACGGTGCCGCGCACCCGGTGCTTGCGGCCGGAGGTCAGGGTGTCCAGCAGCGCGGACTCCTCCAGCGCCAGCGGGGTGCCGTCGGCCCGGGAGTGCTGGATCAGCGGGTGCAGTTCGCGCCCGCCCAGCTCGCTGGCCCGGTACTCCAGGATGTGCGCGGCGGCCGGGTTGACCAGGACGCAACGGCCTTCGAGGTCGACTCCGAGCACGCCCTCGGCGGCGGCCCGCAGGATCATCTCGGTCTGCTTGTGCTGGCGGCGCAGCTCCGCCTCGACGCCGAGCCGGCTGGAGAGGTCGCGGACCAGCAGCAGGAGCAGGTCGGAGGAGCGCGAGCCCTCGCGGTAGGGGTCGTAGGGCGCGAGCGGGGAGAGCGCGTAGCCGCGGCTGTCGCCGGTGCCGTCGTCGGCGAAGTCGTTGCCGGAGACCTCGACGGGGAAGGTGCTTCCGTCGGTGCGCCGCGCGGTCATCCGGACCGGCCGGTCGAGTGCGTCGTCCTCGCGGGCGGCCGGGCGCATCGAGCCGGGGATCCGGCTCGGGTCGAACTCGGGCAGGAGGTCCAGCACTCCCATCCCCACCAACGACGTGCCGGGCGTCTGGAGCGCGTGCACGGCGGCGTTGTTGGCGTCGACGACCGTGCCGTTGCTGTTCACCAGGAGCAGTGCGTCGGGCAGGGCGTCGAGTATGGCGGCGAGGCGAGCAGCGCCTCGGATCGGCCTGCTGCTCACGTCGACAGGTCTCCTCGGCTCAGGGCAGCTCTCTCCGGAGAAGGCAGTATCTCATTCTTCTTTGCGGCGGGGACGACCCGCCTAGTAACGTGGTCGGCGGTTGGTGCCGGGCCCCCGGGTTGTGGCATCATCACAGGCACAGGGAACGGGTCCGCGCACGCGGGCTTGGTCCATGTGGAGGAGGCTTCGCCTAGTCCGGTCTATGGCGCCGCACTGCTAATGCGGTTTCGGGGTTATTCCTGATCGAGGGTTCAAATCCCTCAGCCTCCGCCAGACGAAGAGCCCCGCCGACGATTCCGTCGGCGGGGCTCTTCGCGTCTCCCGGTCCGGGTCGGTCCGGTCCGTCCGGACCCGTCCGGCCCCCGGCCGCGCTCGGGGGAGGGCCCCGACGTGCCCGTACCCCGGTGCCCGGTGCCCCGCTACGGCGCCCGGATCAATCGATTTCGCCCCGCGTCGCAGGTCATGTAATGTTGTCCCCGCACCGCCCCGCTGGCACGTTCACCAGGGCGAGCGCTCATAGCTCAACGGATAGAGCACTTGACTACGGATCAAGAGGTTGCAGGTTCGAATCCTGCTGAGCGCACCAAACCCCGCAAGACCGGGCCCGCCCGGCACTTGCGCTCATAGCTCAACGGATAGAGCACTTGACTACGGATCAAGAGGTTGCAGGTTCGAATCCTGCTGAGCGCACCAGAGAGAAGCCCCCGGCCCCAGGCCGGGGGCTTCTCCCGTTCACGGCGGGCCGGGCGGTCGGCAGGGGCGCTCACCCCAGGTCGGTCCGGTTGATCCAGGGGACGTCCCGCTGATCCAGGAACCACTCCGAGGAGGTCAGCGGTCGGGCCCGGTTGAAGGTCACCGGTGCCGGGTCGTGCCGGATCAGCGCGGGATCGGCGCCCAGTTCGGTGAGGAGCGCGGTCAGCGAGGGGGCGAGGCCCGGCGGGCCGCTGAGGTGGACGTCCCAGCCGGACCAGTGGCCGTACCGGGCGAGTGCGTCGCGGACCGGGGCGTCGGCGTCGGCGTCGTCGCGCCCCTCCCCCCGTGCCGGGGCGGTCGGCAGCACCCGCAGCCGGGCGCACCGGGCGAGCAGCCGTTCCACCGCCGGCAGGTCGTACTGCTCGGCCTGCGAACGGGCGGCCAGCACCACGGTGACGTCGCGGTCGGCGGGGCCGGCGGCGAGTTGCTCCAGCAGCGCCCGGGTCTGTCCCCAACCGGTGCCGGCGGCCACCGCCAGCAGCGGGCGGCGTGAGTGCGGGTCGAGCACGGCGTCGCCGAGCGGGGGGCCGAGCCGCAGCAGTTCGCCGGGGGCGGCGTCGTCGACGAGTGCGGTGCTGAGCAGCCCGCCGGGCACCCGGCGGACGTGCACGTCCAGGGTGCCGTCGGAGCGCGGCGCGTTGGCGATCGAGTAGGGGCGCCAGACCTTCGGCACCCGGGGACTGCTGAGCGTGAGGTACTGGCCGGGGACGAAGGGGTACGGGCGCATCGGCATCAGGGTGAGGACGACGATGTCGGCTGCGGCCCGCCGGCGGGTGGCCACCTCGGCCTCCCACCACGCGGGGACCTCGGGCCGGACCCCGGCGGCCGCCCCGGTCATCGTCCGGGCGATCACGGTGTAGGCCTCGGTCCAGGCCTTCTCGATCTCGGGCGTCCAGGAGTGTCCGGAGAAGTGCCGCAGGGCGGCGATCAGACTGGCCCCGACGGCGGGGTAGTGCTCGGGCGCGGCCTGGAACTTGCGGTGGTCGCGCCCGAGCGCCCGCAGGTACCCGGTGAGCTGCTCGGGGTTCTCCATGCGCAGGACGATCTGGGTGAGTGCGGAGAAGAACCGGTCCCGCTGCTCGGTCATCCGGGCGGGGAAGAACGCCCGCACCCCGGGGTTGCGGGCGAACAGGTGGGCGTAGAAGTACTTGGCCATGTGGTCGGCACGGCGCTCGACGACGGCGAAGCTGGCGCGGATGACCGCGGGGTCGAAGGGCACCGCGGCGCGCCCTAGGAGTGCTGCGCGGTGGTGAGCGCCTGGCCCATGGTGTCGCTGATCACGCCGTAGACCGCGGTCCAGGACGCCTCGGTCTCCTCGGTCCACGCCTCGCCGGCGAAGTGCGCCAGCGTGGCGAGCAGGCTGGCGCCGACGGCGGGGAAGTGCTCGACGAGCGCCCCGTACCGGGCGTGCCGGGCACCGAGGTCGCGGAGGACGCCGACCAGCGTGTCGGTCTCCTCCAGATGGGAGACCACCGTGCCGAGCGCCGCCCAGAGCCGGTCCCGCTGCTCGTCGATGTGCTCGGCGAACAGGCCCCGGACCCCGGGGTGGTGCTCGAACAGGTGCTGGTAGAAGTACTCGGCGACGACGGCGCCGTGCGGTTCGACGACCGCGAAACTGCTCGTGATGAGAACGGGGTTGATGGTCACGGGCCCCGACTCTACTGAGCGGGCCGGTAATTCGAACAGAGTTGTCTGATGAATGGTCAGATACTGGTCCGTGGGAACGGGTCGGATTCGCCGGGATTCCCCGCGATACGCCGCCTAATGGATGAAATGCAGCCCTTTCGGGTACATCCCGTCCTGCCGGTCGGAGGGCCGCCAATCGGGTGTCATGCGGCCAATAGCGCAGGTGTCGCAGTATGACCGGCCCAGGATCGTGATTCCGTTTTGTCAGATCTTGTGTCCAGACTGCCCGGAGATCCCGGTGAACCCGGCGATGCCGGCAGCCGATACCGAAGGAGAGCCGGATGAGCCGACAGTTCCCGGCCGTGGCCGGCACCGCAGCGGTCCTCGCCGCCGGGCTGCTGATCGGCTGGAACCCACCGCCCTCGGCCGCCCAGCAGTCCCCCGGTACCTGGTCGGGGGAACAGCGCGCGGTGCTGCCCTCCGGACTCTCCGTCCACCTCGATTTCGCGGCCTCCCCCGGGGCGGCCGTGATCGCCGAGCCCGGGGAATTGGCGGACCGCGCCGGCGGCGGCCGGTCCGCCGCGCTCTACACGGACGGAGTTCGGCCCGGAGATCCCGCCCAGACCTTCCGGATCTCCGAGAACCGTCCGCAGACGGACGGTTCCTGGAGAACCGTCGGGACGCTCCGGCTGACATTCTCCCGGGCCGTCCGCAATCCCCGGCTGCACGTCAGCGGACTCGCCGTCGTCGCCACCGGGAAATCCGGCTCCACCAGTACCGCGGCCCGGCTGACCCTCACCGGCGGCTCGCCCGGCGGGCCCACCCTGGTCAACCGCACGGACTGGCCCGGCTGGACGGCCGACGGCAACGTCCTGGCCCCCGCCGGTGCGGACGGCACGTCGGACGGCACGGCCGGGTCCGCCGCGGAGGGCAGCCTGGAGCTGGCCGGCACCTTCACCTCGGCGGTCTTCCGGGTCGAACAGCGCACCACCGCCCGGGCCGGTTCCACCACCGCACCCCTCCCGCTCACCCTGGCGTCCACCGTCACCCTGGACGAGGGCGTCGGCACCGCCCCGCAGGGCTACGGCAACGCCTCCCACCTGCTCTCCGACCTCTACCTCGGCGGCGACGCCGCCCAGGCGGCCCGCGCCGACCGGCAGCCGGCCCGGCTGTTCCGACGGCCCGACGCGGGCCGCGCGGGGGAGCCGACGGGGGAGCCGACGGCCCCGGCCGGCGAGTCGCAGGTCCGCACCGGCCGCGGCGAGGAGGACCGCAGCGTCCGGTCCAGCCCGCCGCCGCCCCAACTCCAGCCCGGGCGGGGCGAGTACCAGGGCGCCGACCCGGCGGTCAGCTACCCGGCCGAAGCGGCGATCGGCCGGTACTACCGGCTCGCCGTCCCGGTCGCGGTCGGGGACGCCCCCGCCACCCTGGCGGGCTGGATCGACTTCGACCGCAACGGGCGGTTCGACCCGGTCGAGCGCGTGCAGGCCGAGGCCGCCGCCGGGGAGCGCAGCGTCACCCTGGAGTGGACCGTCCCCGGCAAGGCCGCGTCCGGGGAGACCTGGGCCCGGCTGCGGATCGGCCGGGACGCCACCCAGCTCGTCGAGCCCGGCGGGTTCGCCGACTCCGGGCAGGTCGCCGACCAGCGGATCCGGCTGACCGTCGGGGCCTCCCGCCCGGAGATCGCCGAACCGGTCGACGGCACGGCGGTCACCGAGACCCGCCCCCGGATCTCCGGCGACGGCGCGGTGGCCGGCGCCACGGTGGAGATCCGCGAGGGCGACACGGTGATCTGCCGGACGAAGGTGGCCCGCGGCGGCGGCTGGTCCTGCCGCCCGGACACGGCCCTGTCCGGCGGCGCGCACAGCCTCACCCCGGTGGAGACCACCGGCGGCGGCCTGGTGCTGCGGGGCGAGCCGGTCCGGATCACCGTGAGGTCCGCGCCGCCCGCCGTCCCTCTCCTCTCCCTTCCCGAGTTCACCAACGACCCGGGACTCCAACTGACCGGCACCGGCGAGCCGGGCAGCACCGTGACGATCACCGACCAGCCGGCCGACGGGCACGCCGCCGACGCGGCCGACCTGTGCAGCACGGCCGTCCGCTCCGACGGCGGCTGGTCCTGCCTGCCGGTGGAGAACCTCGCCGACGGGCGGCACCGGCTCACCCCGGCCGCCGCCGACCTCGCCGGGAACCGGACCGCCGGGAAGGCCGTCACGCTGGTCGTCGACACCGTCTCGCCGGACCGCCCGGTGCTCACCGAGCCCTCCACCGGGGAGACCCTCCGGACCGCCCGCCCCCGGCTCGCCGGGAAGGCGGAGCCCGAGGCACGGGTGATCGTCACCGCGCGTGCGGGCAGCGAGGCCTCGACGGAGCGGATCGTCGCCTGCGGGGCCACGGCCGCCATCGACGGCAGCTGGATCTGCACGGCCAACCGCGACCTGCCGGACGGGGACCAGTGGCTGGTCGTCACGGCGACCGACCGGGCGGGGAACGGGACGGCGGGCGACGCGGTGGCGGTGCGGGTGGAGGCGGCGGCCGTACAGCCGCCGACGGTGCCCGTCCCGACGGCGACACCGACGGCGACGGTCGCACCGACCGCTGCGCCGACCGGCGCGGCGACCGCCACGCCAACCGTCGCGCCCACCGTCGGGTCGACGGCGGTGCCCGCCGGCGGGCCGACAACGGTTCCCCCGCAGGTCCCGGCCGTCCCGGCCGTCCCGGCCGTCTCCCCCGGCGCGGAGACATCGGCCTCGGCCTCGCCGTCGGCGGCGGTCCCGGCCGTCGTGCCCTCGGCCGCCGCGTCCACGGCGGTGGCCGCACCGGTGTCACCGACGCCCGTGGTGTCCACGGCCTCGGGTACCGCGTCGGCGGCCGTGCCGACCGTCGGGACTCCCGCGTCCGGCACGCCGAGCGCTTCCCGGTCGGCCGCGGCCTCGCCCTCGGTCGCCGTTCCGTCCCCCTCCGCTCCCGCTGCCCCCTCCACTCCCGTCGGGTCCGCTTCGGCGGTCGCGTCCCCGGGTGTTCCTTCGCCTTCGGCCCCCGCCCCGTCGGGGCCGGCCGGATCGCCTCCGGCTGCCCCGTCGGCGGCCTCGCCCGAACCCGTCCCGGACCTCGTCTTCGACCCCGTCCCGCCGGGCCTGCTGCCGATCGTCGTGCCGCCGGTCACCGGTGTGGCCGTCAGGCCGGTGACGCCGTCCCCGACGGCCCCCGCGACGGCGGTGCCGCCGACGGCCGCCGGTGCCACCGGAACGGCGAGGACGAGCCCGACCGCCGGTCCGTCCCCGACCGCGCCCCGCCCGTCCTCCTCTCCGGCCTCTCCGACCTCCCCGACCTCGCCGTCCGCCGGCCTGTCCCCGTCCCCGTCCCTGTCCCTGTCGCAGGTCCCGTCCCCGTCGCCGTCCTCGCTCTCCTCTCCGCTCCCGTCCCCGTCGCAGGTCGCGTCGCAGGCCCCGTCCCCGGGCCCGTCCTCGCCGTCGTCCCCGATCCCGGACGTCATCCCGGCGCCCGCCGACACCCCGTCCGCACCTGCCACCGCGTCGGCTCCGGCCGCCGGGGCTGCGGTGGCACGGTCCGCCGGGCAGGCGGCCACCGGGGCCGACACCACCGCCGAGGCCGGCCGCGCACTGGCCGCGCCGCCCGCGCCGCCCGCGCCGGAGCAGCAGCCGTCGGCCGAGGCAGGTGGGTCGCCCGTGGCGTCCGACCGGCACCGGTCGGACGGCTGGCGCGGTGCGCTCGCCGGCGTCCTGCTGGTGCTCACCGGCATCGGACTGATCACTCGCCGGGTGCTCGTCCGGGGTTCGGGTACCCGGCGCCGCTGAACCGCTCACACCATCCGCTCATGTGCCTGCGCGTCAGGTCCGGCTTTAGATGATTCGTCAGTAAATGTCGACACGCACTAGCTCAAATGTCGCATTTGATGACGTATGAACTTAGCCTGACTCTGGCACTGCCCGTCAGATCCGGGCCGCCCGTTGCGCGACACACTGAACCTGAGGATCCGTGCATGGACGTCACCCGCGATTCTTCGCAGCGACCCGACAACCCGCCCAAGACGCTTCCGCCGGTGCTGGCGGAACGTTCCGCCTCCGGCTCCAGCCCGCTGGTCAGGGCACCGAAGCCGCCCAAGCCCGCCAGGCCGGCCGACAACGGTCCGGCCACCACCCCGCTGGCGGTGGTCCCCGGACCGGTCGGCGCCCCGGTCGACCTGCGCGATCCGCTGGAGGCCGCCGAACCGGCGGGACCGGGCGGCCCGCCGGAGACGGAGACGGTCCCGGTGAGCGCGCTCACCACCGCCACCGCGCGCCGGCCCCCGCGCGCCGACCAGGCGCTGCGCGAGCACAGCGCCGCCGCGTTGCCCGGCTGGGTCGCCCTCTTCGGGCTCCTGGCCGGTACGGCGGCCGTCCTGCTGGTGCTCCTGCGCGACGGCGTCATCCCGCACTGGGGCACGCTGCCCGACCTGCGCACCGCGGCCGTCCGGGCCGCCGGCACGGCCGAGGTGACCGCCCGTTCGGTGTCCGCCGTCACCGCCGCCGGACTGCTGGTGGTCCTCGCGCTCGCCGGACTGCTGGTCAACGCGGGCGGCGAGACCCGGGTGCTCACCCGCTGGGGCCGCTACCGGGGCACCGTCCGCCGCACCGGCCTGGTCTGGGTCAACCCGTTGCTGCGCCGCCGCCGGGTGGACGTCCGGCTGCGGCACTGGCGCAGCGAGCCGGTCAAGGTGGTCGACCGCACCGGCACCCCGATCGTCGTCCGGCTGCTGATCGTCTGGCGGGTGAAGGACACCGCCCGCGCGATGCTGTCGATCGAGGACCACGAGAGCTACCTGCGGGAGCAGGTCCAGGCGGTGCTCACCCGGACCGCCTCCATCCTGCCGTGCGACAGCAACGCGGGCCCCGGGCCCGCGCTGCGCGACGGCCAGTGGTTCGCCGACGAGCTGACCCGGGCGCTGGCCGCCGAGGTCGCCCCGGCCGGGCTGGAGGTCTACTCGGCGCAGCCGCTGGCGCTGGACTACGCGCCCGAGGTGGCCGAGTCGATGCGCCGCCGGAGGCTGGCCGATCTGGACGCGGGCCTGCGCACGGTGCTGGTGGACGACGCGGTGGAGGCGGCGGCACTCGCCGTCCGCCGGCTGGAGCGGGCCACCGCGCACGAGCTGGACGAGGCCGCCCGCAGCGCGCTGATGGAGCAACTGCTGGTCGCCTTCGTCGCCCCGGCCGGAGTGGCCGCCTCGGTACCGTCCCCGGCCGCCCGGGCCGGGCGAAAGGAAGGACGACCGGCATGAGGATAGCCACCGGCCCGGACACCGGACTCGCGTTCGACTCCTCGTTCGAGCCAGGCCAGGAGTTCGCGCCCGGGCAGGAGTTCGCGGGCGCGGCCGAGTTCGCGTTCGACCCGGACACGGCGCTGATCGGTTTCGAGGAGGGACTCGGCAGCACCACCTCGATCGCGGCCTGCTCCTGTCCCGACTGCGCGGCCGCGCGGCGCACCGTCCGACCGGCGGGGCCGTCCGGTGGCGGGCGAATACACCGCGCGGTCCGGAGCACCTGCCTGGCGACCAGCGTGCTGGCCGGTGCCGGGGTGGTCGGACTGACCGCCGGTGCCGGGTCCGCACAGGCGGCGCCCGGCCAGCAGGGCTGGGACGGCTCGAAGTACTGGTTCAAGGGCAGCGGCGGCGAGTGGCGGTACACGAGCCACTACGACGTCTACCTCAGCCGCACCCGCCAGACGGGCGGCTCCGGAGGGGCGGCGCAGACCGGGGCGGTGCAGACCGGGGCGGCCCGGACCGGGGCGGGGTCCGGTTCCGGCCCGGCCTCCGGTGCCGGTGGCAAGGCGGTCGTCTCCAACGGTTCCGCAGCCGGCTCCTCCGGGACGCGGCAGGGCTGGGACGGCTCGAAGTACTGGTTCAAGAACGGCAGTGGCGAGTGGCGGTACACGAGCCACTACGACGTCTACCTGAGCCGCACCGGCCAGTCCGGTGGTAGTCAGGCGCAGGCGTCCGCGCCGCCGGTCACCCGGCCCGTCCAGGACGCCGGTCCGGCCTCGGGGCGCCTGGAGACGGCGATCGACTACGCGCTCGCCCAGCTCGGCAAGCCGTACGTCTGGGGCGGCAACGGGCCGTCCGGGTACGACTGCTCGGGGCTGGTGCAGCAGGCCTACCGGCGGGCGGGCATCAGCCTGCCGCGGGTGGCCGACGACCAGTACGCGGCGACCACGCCGATCACGGCGGGGCAGCTGCGCCGCGGTGACCTGCTGTTCTGGTCGGACAGCGGCCGGGCCTCGGGCATCCACCACGTGGGGATCTACCTGGGCGGCGGCAAGTTCGCCGAGGCACCGAGGCCGGGCAAGCCGGTCCGGGTGTCGACGATCACCAGCGGCTTCTACCCGACCCACTTCGGGCGACCCGGGGCCTAGAAATCCCTCCTCGTTGTCCACAGGCTGTGGACGGACCCGCCGCCCCCGCGCGGGTCCGTCCACGGCCTCCGTGCTGCCGGGAGAGCGCGGCGCTCAGGCGGAGGCGGCGTCCAGCAGGGCGGTCTGCGCCGGGGTGAGCTCCAGTGAGGCGGCGGCCAGCAGCGGCGGGAGCTGCTCGACGGTGCGGGCGCTGACGATCGGGGCGGCGACGGTGGGGCGGGCGGCGAGCCAGGCCAGGGCGACGGAGGCGAGCTCGGCGTCCTGCTCCGCGGCGACCGTGTCCAGCGCCTCCAGCACCTTGGGTCCGCGCGGGTCGGCCAGGTAGCGGCTGGCGCCCTCGGCGCGGGCGCTGTCCACACCCTCGCCGCCCGGGCGGTACTTGCCGGTGAGGAAGCCCGAGGCGAGCGCGTAGTACGGCACGGTGGCCAGGCCGCGCTCGGCGACCAGGTCGGCCAGCGGGCCCTCGAAGGTGCCGCGCGAGACCAGGTTGTAGTGCGGCTGGACGGCGACGTACGCGGCCAGGCCCTCGCCCTCGGCGAAGGTGAGCGCCTCGGCCAGCCGCTCGGCGCCGATGTTCGAGGCGGCGACGGCGCGCACCTTGCCCTCGCGCACCAGCTCGTCCAGCGCGGTGACGAACTCCTCGACCGGGGTGTGGTCGTCCTGGTGGGTGTAGTAGAGGTCGATGTGGTCGACGCCGAGGCGGCGCAGCGAACCCTCGGCGGACGCCTTGATGTTGGCCGCGCTCAGGCCGCGGGCCTCGGGGTGGAGACCGACCTTGGTGGCGATGACCACGGAGTCACGGTTGCCCCGCTTGCGCAGCCAGTTGCCGAGGATCGTCTCCGACTCGCCGCCGGCGTTGCCGGGCACCCAGGAGGAGTAGGTGTCGGCGGTGTCGACGAAGTTGCCGCCGGCCGCCGCGTAGACGTCGAGGACGGCGAAGGACTGCGCCTCGTCGGCGGTCCAGCCGAAGACGTTGCCGCCGAGGGAGATCGGGAACACCGAGAGGTCGGACGTGCCGAGCTGCACATAACGGGGGGCGTCACTGTGGATTCCGGTCATGATCCGAGTCAACCGGATCGGCCGGGCCGGAATTCCGCGGTCCGGGCAGACTTCACAGGCTTTTCGCACGCCCGTAGCGCTGGGTTCGGCGGGAGTCCGGTACGGGCCGGTCGGGGGCCGGGGCCGGCCCGGTGCCCCTCCCGGCGTGAGCCGGGGAGGGTGCACCGGGGTGTCGGCGCGGTGCCGGGATTCGTTAGAGTCCGTGCCATGGCTGACAACGACTACGACCCCGCCGGCAGCACCCAGATGTTCCGGGCCTTCGTCGACGAGACCCCGGCACCCCAGGCGCCGGGATCCGTCAACACCTACAGCACCAACAGCAACCGCACCGGTGTGATCGCGCTGGTCGCCGTCGTTGCCCTGGTCGTTGTGGGCGCCGTCATCTGGCTGGCTGTCAAGTAACCCTCGCGCCGGAACGCCTGGCGGCTCGGCGGCCCTCCTGCCTCAGCAGGGCTTCCGCCAGGCGTCCAGTTCGAGCTTCTTCTGCATCGAGCTGAGACCCAGCGACTTGGACTGGGCGCAGAACCGGTCGGTGCCGAGCTTGTACTCGACGTGGAACACCGCCTTGCCCGCCTGGATGAAGGGGGAGAGGCGGGCGCACTCGTCGAACTCGGCGCACTCCTCGTTCACGGCGAAGTCGAAGTCGGCCAGCAGGGCGGGGATCTGATCCAGGTCGTTCTTCAGACCGATCGCGAGGCCGCGCTCGTGGGCGAGCGAGGCCAGCATGCGGTTGTAGCGGAGCTGGTCCTCGGCGGTCAGCGGGAATCCGCTGTTCTGGTTGTACGCCTCGATGGTGTCGGGTTCGACGGCGTCGAAGCCCTTCTGCTTGCACATGTCGAAGCGGGCCGCCATCAGCGGCTTCAGCTGGTCGAGCTTGCGGATGTCGAACCACTTCTCGCCCTTCCACCCGTTGCCGGCGCCCTGCAGGGCCTTGGTGAAGGCGGCGGCGTCGGGGCGGAAGTCCTCCCAGGAACCGGCGTTGATGTAGCAGATCACCTTGCGGCCCTTGGCGTGCAGTGCGGCGACCACCGAGGCGTCGGTCTCGAAGCCGTCGATGTCGTAGACGGGGACGTCGACGGACTGGTCGACGCCGCCGCCGAGCTGCCACTGCCAGGCGAGGCCGGGGGTGGGCTGCCAACGGGTGCCGTTCGAGGTGCCGTTCGGCGTGCCGGTGCCGCCGGTGCCGCCCGTACCCGTGCCGGTTCCGGTGCCCGTACCCGGGCCGGGCGGCGTCCCCGGTGCGGTGCCCGGTGTGGTGCCGGGCTTGCCCGTCGGGGTGCCCGGCGTGCCCGGGGTGGTGCCGGTCGGGGTGCCCGGTGCGGTGGTGGCGGTCCCGGGCGCGGGCGGGGTGGTGGCCGCCGTGGCGGCGGGGGCCGACGACGAGCTGTCCGGGGCGGTCGGGGTGCCCGGGACCGGGTCGGCGGTGGCCGCCGGGGGCTGGGCGCCGGTGGCGTCGGCCGAGGAGGTGTCCTCGTCATCCGGGCCGGAGCTGCTGCACGAGGTCGCCAGCAGGGCCGTGGCGAGGGCGAGGGCGGCCAGGAGTGGCCGGGTACGACGGGTCACGGTGCTCGAACTCCGGGTCTGGTCAGGTCCGTTCGGCAACGGGCGGGTCGGTGGCGATCGGTGGGTGTGCGGGCCGGGCGGCAGTCGGCGATCCGCTGACTGCCGGTCCGGTGGTCGGTCGGGCGGCCGGTCCGGTGGTGCCGGGTCGGCCGTGCGCGGCCGGGACCGTCACGCCGGCGACGCCAGGTCGGGGGCGGTCAGGTCGTGCGGCAGAGTGCTCCAGGGGTTGTCCCCGGCGCCCGGGACCGCGCAGCCCGCGCCGGCCCGGCGGGCGGCGATCAGCGCGGTGGCCTCGCGGGCCCGCTCGGCGGGCACGTCGTAGACCAGGTGGCAGAACCGGGCGGCGGCGTGCCGGCCGGTCCAGAGCGGCAGGGTGAGCGACTGGTAGGCCGTCCAGTCCCCTTCGAAGGTGACCAGCAGGTCGGCGAGCCCCACCTCGGCGTACCCCGGGTCGGGGTGGTCGCCGTGTCCGAACACCACCGTGGAGCACCCGGCGGCCCGGGCCGCGGTGGCGAGGCGGCGGTAGTGCGGCAGGGCACCCGGCTGGGTGGACACCTGGTCGAGGTAGACGCCGGTGATGCCGTGCCGCTGGCGGTAGGTCAGGACGTCGTTCACCACGGCGGCGTGCGACCGCCGACCGTAGTCGGTGTCGGCGTAGCCGAGCAGCGGCAGACCGGCGGCACGGAGCTGCTCGGCGGCGTCGGTGAAGACGTGGTCCGGATCGCCGGGGCCGTCGGCGAGGTTGAGCACGACGGCGGCGATCCGCTTCGGGTCGGCGGCGGCGACCGCCTGCCAGGCCGCCGGGTCCACCGCGGGGTGGACGTACAGCGGCACCAGCAGGCGGCCGTCGTGGTGGCTTGCGCCGGTCATGCGGCGACCAGCGGTTCGGTGGAGAGCCAGAGGTCGCGCAGCGTCTCGTCGAGCCCCGTCTCCGGCCGCCAGCCGAGCGTCCGGGCGGCGGCCGACACGTCGGCCTGCTGCCAGGAGACGGCCGCGGACCGCTCGGAACCGGCGCCGCTCTCGTCGATCCGGCCGGTGAATCCGGCCGCCGTGACCAGGCCGTCGGCGATCGCCCGGACCGGCCTGGCCGTTCCGGAGGCGAGGTTGAGCACCCTGGGCAGCGGGCCCTGCGCGGTGACGGCCAGGCCGACCGCGCGGGCGATGTCCCGGGCGTCGACGAAGTCGCGGTGGGCCGAGAGGTCCCCGACCTTCACCACGCCCTCGGCGCCGTCCGGGGAGGCCCGGCGCAGTTCGGCGGCGAGCCGCCCGGGCAGCGAGCCCGCCGGGGCACCCGGGCCGACCGGGTTGAACACCCGCAGCACCACGGCGTCCAGCGGCGAGCCGGCCACCGCGAGGGAGCCGGCCAGCTTGGTGGCGCCGTAGACGCCGACCGGGCGGGCGTCGGCGTCCTCGTCGAGCGAGCTGCCGGGCGGGCAGACGCCGTACTCGCCGGCCGAGCCGATGTGCACCAGCCGGGCCTTCGGGGCACCCTGTTCGAGCGCCTCGCAGAGCACGGCCGGGCCGCGGGCGTTGACCTCGGCGAGCTTGACGGCGCTGCCGGCCACCGCACCGGCGAAGTTGACCACCGCGTCGGGGGCGAGCGCGGCCAGCTCCTCGCCGAGCGGGCCCGACCCGGCGGCTGCCAGGTCGAGGCGCAGGTCGTGGTCGGGCCGCCGTCCGGCGGTCAGCACGGTGGCCCCGGGCAGGGACCGCAGGACGACGGCGGCGTGCCGGCCGAGAAAGCCGTCGGCACCGAGCAGAAGGATTCTCACGCGGCCCGTCCGTCGTTCTCTGAACCGGCCTGGCCCACCGCGGCGGGCTGGTCGGCGACGTCCGGTGCGGTACGGGCGGCCGGGATCGGCAGCTCCTGCTCGCTCGGCACGGCGTACAGGCCCTCCGCGGCCTCGCCCGGGAGCAGCAGCGACCGGTTGAGCGCGAACTCGGCGTTGGCCCGGTCGTAGTCGTCCGGGCGGCCGATGTCGAGCCAGTAGCCGTCGAACTCGTAGGCGGCCGGCGGCGTCTTGGCGGCGAGCAGGTCCAGGACCAGTTCGTCGAAGCCGAGGGGCAGGCCCGGGGTGTACGTGGCCAGCGCCGAGCGCGAGACGCCGTACACGCCCATCGAGACCCGGTAGTCGATGGTCGGCTTCTCCTGGAAGCCGGTGATCGAGCCGGACTCGGTGGTCAGGACGCCGAAGTCGATCCTCACCTGGCGGGCGTAGGTGGCGATGGTCAGCGGCGACCCGGACGCCTCGTGGTGCTTGAGCACACCGGCGAAGTCCAGGTCGGTGAGGACGTCGCCGTTCATCACCAGGAAGTGCTCGGGCAGCCGGTCCTGCAGGGTGAGCAGCGGGCCGAGGGTGCCGAGCGGGCTGTCCTCGACGGCGTAGCCGACCCGCAGGCCCCACTGGGAGCCGTTGCCGACGTAGGCGCGGATGATGTGGCCGAGGTGGCCGATGGCCAGGGTGACGGTCTTGAAGCCCGCGGCGGCGAGCTGACGCATCACGATCTCCAGGATCGCGTGCTGGTCGCCGATCGGGACGAGCGGCTTGGGAAGGGCGGTGGTGTACGGGCGGAGGCGGACGCCCTTACCGCCGGCCAGGATCACTGCGTGCATGGTGTTTCCCCCACGGAAGTCGGTGCGACAGGGGCCTTCGATGCCGGGAGCGGACGGAAGGCGGGCTGGGTCAGACGTTGTAGATGTCGGTCTTGTAGCGGGCCAGGTTGGCCGGGTCGCGGAAGAACTCGATGGTCTGCTCCAGGCCCTCTTCGAGGGAGTACTGCGGAGCCCAGCCGGTGGCGGTGCGCAGCCGGGTGGCGTCGGCCACCAGGCGCATGACCTCGGAGTTGGCCGGACGGATGCGCTGCTCGTCCTCCTTCACCGTGACGTCGACGCCCATCAGCTTGCCGACCAGGATCACCAGGTCGCCGACCGAGATCTCGCCGCCGGTGCCGGCGTTGAAGGTCCGGCCGACCACGGTCTCGGCGGGGGCGGTGCCGACCGTGCGGAAGGCCAGCGCGGTGTCCTTGACGAACATGAAGTCGCGGGTCGGACGCAGGTCGCCGAGGGTGATCTCGGTCTCGCCGGCGGCCAGCTGGGCGATCACGGTCGAGATGACGGCGCGCATCGACTGGCGCGGGCCGAAGGTGTTGAACGGGCGCAGCGTGACGACCGGCGTCTCGAAGCTCGCGTGGTAGCTGTCGGCCAGCCGGTCCCCGCCGGCCTTGGAGGCGGCGTACGGGGACTGCGTGTTGATCGGGTGGTCCTCGCTGATCGGCACGGTCTGCGCGGTGCCGTAGGTCTCGCTGGTGGAGGTGTGCACCAGGCGGGGGATGTCCAGGTGACGCACCGCCTCCAGCACGTTGAGGGTGCCGGTCACGTTGGTCTCGATGTACGAGTGCGGTGCCTGGTAGGAGTACGGGATCGCGATCAGGGCGGCCAGGTGGTAGACCGCCTCGGTGCCCTTGACCAGGCCGTTGACCGACCCCGGGTCGCGGACGTCGCCGAGGACGATCTCGACCGAGTCCAGCACCTCCTTGGAGAGGGTCTCCAGCCAGCCGAACGACGAGAAGGAGTTGTACTGGACCATCGCGCGGACGTGGTGGCCGTCGGCCACCAGGGCCTCGACGAGGTGGGAGCCGATGAAGCCCTCGGCTCCGGTGATGGCGACGCTGCTCATACGGTGATTCGCTTTCTTCTCTCTGGGGACTGGCTTTCTGGGACCGGGCCGGGTGTGTGAACGGTGGTGACCCGGCCGGTGGTGGTTCAGCGGTGTTTGGTGGTGCGGCCGAGCACGGGCCCGGCGATGGCGGTGAGGAGCGCGGCCGAGGCCCCGCAGCCGATCAGCTGCAGGAGGGTCGGGTCCACACCGGTCAGCAGCCCGGCGCACTCGGCACCCGCGGCGGCCAGACAGATGAGGGCGGTGCTCCAGCTGAGCCCGAAGGCGTTCAGCAGCAGCGCCAGCCAGAGCGAGCCGCCCAGCAGCAGCAGCGCGCCGAGCTCCGGGACGCCCAGCGCCGGGGCGCCGGGCCAGAGCACGGTGGCGGCGGCGTCGAGGGCGGCCACGGTGGTGAGGTAGATGAACAGGCATCCGAGCAGCACGCCGCCGGTGCGGCGGACGAACTCGATCGGCGTGTGGCTGGTCCGCAGCGCGGCCACCGCCATCGCCCGGTACCGGAAGAGCAGCCACTCGGCGAGGCCGAGACTGAGCGTCAGGGCGATCATGGCCGGCCCCGTCGGGCTGGCCGAGGCGCCCTCGGCGGCTCCGGTGCGCACCGCCTCGTGCACGGTGACGCCGAGGCCGGCGATCATGGTCAGGGTGCCGACCGCCAGGCCGAACAGCAGGTGCGGCACCTCCTTGACGAGCGGCAGCCGCAGCGGCACCGGCTCCGGCTCGCTGCGACGACAGCGCACCAGCTCCCGTGCGGCCAGGCCGATGGCCAGGCCGAGGGAGGCCAGCAGCACCGCGGTGCGGACCACCTGCGGCACGTCGACGGCGAGCACCACGCCGGCGCCGAGCGCGGACGGTGCCAGCGCGAGCAGCAGGAACTTCTCCCGGCCGAGCACCAGCAGCACGGTGGCCGCCGCCAGGTAGCCGGACTGCCCGGCGGCGAAGCAGAGCGCGCCCAGCGGCCCGCCGACCACGTACCCGGCGGTGGCGGAGGCCACCGCACCCAGCGGTGCCCCGATCGCGAGGCAGGCGGCGGCGGACCGGCGCCGGCCCCGGCCGAGCCAGGCGTACGAGCGGTGCGCCAGTGCCTGGTTCCAGGCCCAGCTGGCCAGGGTGGCGACGGAGAGCGCGAGCATGCCCGAGGGCAGCCCGAACCGCATCCGGTCGGCGGCGAACAGGTTGGCGCCGAGCAGGTAGCCGAGGCCGGGCAGGGCGAACACCAGGCCCCGGACCACGCAGCGCCAGGGGTCGGCCCGCCAGGGGTTGGCGAACTCGGCGCTCGGGCCGGGGTAGCGGCGCTCGACCTTCTCGAACAGCTCCGCGGCGACGGTGAAGGAGTCGGGGCGGCCGTACAGCAGGGCCGCCTGCTCGTCGGAGAGGCCGTCGGACTCCAGGAAGGCCGCGATCTCGTACGGGTGGACGGCGTCCGCGCAGACGTCGCGCAGCCGCTCGGCGAGCTCGTCCAGCGGGTCGGGGGAGAGGTCGAGCGGGTCCTCGGCCGGTTCGGGGCGCTGCTCGGGCAGGACCGGGCGGCGCCGCCCCCGCGGCGGGAGGGTGCGCAGCTGCACGGTCTGCTCGGCCCAGTCGGGTCCGGCCTCGTCGGGGACGAGACGGAGGGGACCGCTCATGCGCCCACCTCGCTGCGCTCGGCGGCCGCTTCGCGGCACGCGCACCTGCTGATGATTCGCTCGCTGCGCTCGCTCATGCCGTGACCTCGCTGCGCTCGTGCTCGGACGGCTGCTCCCAGTCCGGGTCCGGCGGGCCGTCCGTGACGGCGACCACGCCTTCCGGCAGCCAGCGGGAGGTGCCCAGCAGCTCGGTGTAGATGCCGCGGAAGCCGTCGATGTTCTGGCGGAGCGTGAACTGCTCGATCACCCGCAGCCGGGCCTGCTCACCGAGCCGGGCCCGGCGCTCCGGGTCGCGCAGCAGCTCGATCGCGGCGGCCGCCATCGGCTCGGGCTCGCGCGGCGGAACGACCAGGCCGGTGTCGCCGACCGCCTCGCGCACACCGCCGACGTCGGTCGAGACGGTGGAGCGGCCGCAGGACATGGCCTCGATCAGGGTGAACGGGAAGCCCTCGCTGATCGAGGAGAGCATCACCACGTTCCCTGCGGCGTACGCGTCGGTGATGTCCGCGACGCGGCCCTCGAAGGCCACCGAGTCGGCGACGCCGAGCTCGGCGGCCAGGGCTATGCATCCGTCGCGGTACGCCTCGCCGCCCTTGGGCGTGCCGCCGAACAACCGCAGCCGTGCCTCGGGGATCTCCTGCTGGACGATCGCGAAGGCCCGGATCAGCGTCTCCAGGTCCTTGATCGGGTCGACCCGGCCGGCCCAGCTGAGGGTGGGGGTCTCCGGCTCGGGTCCGGCGGGCGGGAAGGCCGCCGGGTCGACACCGTTGTAGACGGTCCGGATGTGCGCGGAGGGCGTGCCGCCGCGCTCCTCCCAGCGCCGGTTGTACCGGTTGCCGGGGGTGACCAGCGCGGCCCGCCGGTAGCTCTCCTCGGCGAGCATCCGGTAGAAGCCGAGCAGCAGGGCCTTGACCGGCCAGCGGTACGGGCCGGTGCGGTAGCCGAGGTAGCGCTCGCGCAGGTAGATGCCGTGCTCGGTGAGGAGAAACGGTACGCCGTACTGCTGGGAGGCGATCAGGCCGGGCAGGGTGGCGAGGCCGCCGCTGGCTGCGTGCGCCACACCGTCGCGGGGCGGGTCGACCGAGAGCGGCCGGAGGGCGTGCTCCAGCAGGTCGGTGGCGTTCAGCGCGTCGTGCAGGGTGGGTCGGGAGACGGCGGTGGAGAGGTAGTCGCGGGTCCAGACGTGCTGGAGGGTGCGCAGGGCCCGCTCGCTGCGCAGCGCCGGGCTGAGGAGCCCGCGCCGGGCGAGGTCGGCGAAGCCGTACAGCTCGGTGCCGAAGTGGGTGGTGTAGACCGGGTCCAGGATGGAGTGCAGGAAGCGCTCGTAGGCGTTGAGGAAGCGCCGCATCTCCTTGCCGCGCGGTGCCCGGCCGTCCGCGGCCGGTGCCCAGAGCGGCGCGGTGGTGACGGACCGCACGTTGGCGGGCAGTTCCCAGGCCAGTGGTTCGTGGCCGGTTCCGGTGACGGCGATGATGTCGAAGTCGACGTCCGGCATGCCCTGGACGAGCTGGTCGCACCAGACGCTGACACCACCGTGCTGGTGCGGGTACGTCCCCTCGGTGAGCAGGGTGACGCGCATCTCTGTCCCCCCTCCTGTTCTTGCGTCAAGCACCCGGCCGTGGTGGCCGGGTCGGGTGGTTCCGGTGGCGGGCCGGGAGGACCGGCCCGCCACCGGGTCACCGTTTAGCGGGTGCCGGTCTTGCCGGCGGTCTTCTTGGCGGGTTCGGCCTTCCCCCCGGAGGCCTTGCCGTGCTGCGGGGTGGTGCCCTTGCCGGCGGCCTTCCCGGCGGTACCGGTCGTGCTACCAGCAGTGGTACCAGTGACCGCGCCCTTGCCGGCCACCGGGGCCCCGCTTCCGGGGACCAGGGTCGGCGCGTCGGTGCGGTCGGTGTCGCCCGGGCCGGCCGGGACGGCGTCCGCCGTGCCCTGCGGCACGACCTTGGTGTCGCTCGGCGCCGGGGCGGTGACCGACTTGGCGGCGACGCTCGGGCTGGTGCCGGCCGGGGCGGCCGGGGTGCCCGCGGCGGGCAGCTTCAGCTGGATGCCGCTCTGCAGCTGGCCGGGCTTGACCCAGCCGGAGAGCGAACCGGCGTAGGCGGTGCCGAACGCGGTGCTGCCGATGGCGAGCTGCTGGACGGTGCCGGTCGGCATGGTGGCCTGGACCTGGACGCCGGCCGGGGCGTTCACCGTGACGGTGTCGCCGGTCCGGTAGGCGGTGACCTGGCCGGAGGAGAGCGCCGTGTTCCAGGCCGCGCGGCGCTGGAACTCGACGCCGAGGTCCTTCTGCGCCAGGTTCACGATCGGGGTGTTGTCGGCGTGCAGCGACCGGTAGGTCGAGAGGATCCGCTCCAGCACCGGGTAGACGATCCGGTCCTCGGCCAGGTTCGACTGGTGGATGAAGTGCGGCCGCGGGTCGTTGCTCAGCACGTGGCCGAGGTCGATCCGGGCCTCCAGCGGAACGATGTACGAGAGGTAGCCGGTGTTCACGTCCAGCGGCGTCGGCAGGCAGGTGGAGTTGGCGTTGTTCTCGCAGACGCCGCTGCCACCGTTGGCCGCGCTGGTGTAGATCCAGTTGTACTCGTCCGTCTGCTCCTTCGCCGTGGCGGCGTTGTAGAAGACGTTCATCGGGTAGCGCGGCACGGTCAGCGTGGACGAGCCGACGGCCCGCTGGGCGGGCTCGCGGGACGCGTCGCTGGCGGTCCACTTGACCCCGTTGGCGGCCAGCGCGGGAGCCAGGAACGGGTTGTCGCTGGTCTCCTGCGGGGCGGTCAGCAGGCCGGAGTGCTCGCCGGTGACGAGCTCCGTCTTGTCCAGCGTGAGGCCCCGGGCGGTGGCCCAGTCGAGGTTGTTCTTGATCTGCGAGCTGATGGTCGCCTGGTCGATCCAGACGGTGTTGCCCGCGCCGTCCTTGGAGCACTTCCACGGGACCACCGAGACGTCCTGGAGGCAGCCCAGGTACGGGTGGGTGTAGGTGTGATTGACCCAGCGGTAGCTGGTCTGGTCGGCGATCATCTGGTCCACCACCGGGTCGGTGGTGGTCTCGTGGTCGACCTTCCAGTCCTCGCTGCCACCGCCGTTGAACACCATGTCCATGGTGAAGTTGTTGGTGGTCTGCCACTGCTTCGCGAACTGCGCGTCGGCGACCGACATCCGGATCGGGTTGGCCGTCTCGGGGGTGCCGGGCGGGCAGGTGACGTCACCGGGGGTGCACTTGAGGACGGTGTCCCAGCGGTCGTCGGCGAGGAAGACGTCGTCGACGTGGGCAGCGAAGTAGTTGCGGTCGTACCCGAGGTGGACACCCTGGGTTATCCAGTCGACTATGCCGCGGGCCAGCAGGCGGTACTGCTGCTGGTACTGGTTGTAGACGAAGGTGACGACCAGCTCCTTGCGGCCGTCGTGGCTGTACTCGCCGACCAGCGAGCCCTTGGCGGTGCTGCCGGGGATCGGCACCTCGACCAGCGGGGTGAAGCTCGATCCGGCCGGCAGTGTGGCCAGCGGGGTGGCCAGGTAGCCGTAGCTCTCGGAGACGCTCGGGTCGTTGTCCTCGAACGGGACGGAACCCTTGAGGTACCCGAACGGCCCCGTCAGGCCGGCCGTGGAGACCTGCCCCTGGAAGCCGTCCAGCGTGCCCATGTAGCCCGGGTTGACGGCCCAGTTCAGGCCGACCTCGGGCCGGGCGTAGGTGTAGGCGTCGACCTGGCGGACGTTGAACGCCGCCTCGTACGTGGCGATCGCGGTCATCTCGGCGGAGCCGGCCGCGAACGGGTTGTCGTTGGGCAGCACGATGCCCTGGTACTTGCCGCGCGGCTGCCCGTTCAGCGTGTCGCTGAGGAAGGCGGCGTCGATCACCGGGCGGTTGGCGTCGTTCAGGTCGACGATCTTGTACGGGGTGCCCTGGCTCTTGAGCTCGGCGGCGATCGCCGCCGTCGCCGGTCCGCCGTCACTGATGACCAGGACCGTGAGGTCGATCCGGGGCGTGGTGGTGGCACCGTGTGCGAGGGACGACTGCAGGCCACCGGCCAGCAGAACGGCTGCCGCGCAGGCGGCAACTCTTCGGGTCGCTCGACCCATGTTGTCTTTCCTCCCCTGGGCAGGGCGCTCCGCTGCTCGGCACTCGCCTGCCCTGTCGCTGTTCGCAGGCAGCATGCTGCCCGGCGCCCATCCTGGTGGAGAGTCCGTTCCAGGTGGGACCAAATGGGCAGGAGTGCAGCGAATCTGTTACCAACGTTCATGGTCGGGCCATGAAAGCGCTGATTGTGGCCGGAACGGCACCGGCTGCGCAAATAATCAATTAAAAATTAAAACCCGAAGCCTGAGCGTTACCGCTGCTCACCCACCGTGTGGTCCGGGCGGGCGAGGTGGACCCTACACTGGCGGCGTCGCGCCTCACACTCTCGCACACCCTGCCGTTTCGATGGGCAGGTTCATGCAATATCGCGCAGGGTTGTGCCACGTCACCGTCCGAATATCCAATGGAGGCCGCCGCGTGACCGAACAGCAGACCGAGACCGCCGTTTTCCCGGCCGCCCGCAGCCTGGGTCTGTTCGGTGCCGTCAATGCCCGCGACCTCGGTGGCTATCGGACGGCCGGCGGGCGGCTCCTCCGCCCCGGTGCCGTACTGCGCAGCGACGGGCTCAACCGGCTCACCGACGAGGACCTCGCCCTGCTGGCCGCGCTGGGCCTGCGGCAGGTCGTCGACCTGCGCAGCCTGGAGGAAGTGCGCGAGGCGGGCCCCGACCGGGTGCCCGGCCTGCCGGTCGCGGTGATCGCCGACGCCGAGCACTCCGCCACCGCGATCACCGTGGAACGCGCCGCGCCCGACGGCGTGACCCTTCATCACCTGCCCGTTTTCGCGGCGGACTTCGATATTTTCGCGGCACTGCGGGAAGCGCTCGGTGACCGTAGCCCGGAGAAGCAGCGCGCCCTGCTCGGTGACGGCCGGGCCGGCGCGATGATGACGGGCCTCTACCGGTGGTTCGTCACCGACCGGATCGCCCGCGAACGATTCTCGGCCGTCCTGCGCCTGCTGGCCGCGCCGGGCGGTGCGCCGCTGCTCTTCCACTGTTCGGCCGGAAAGGACCGCACCGGCTGGACGGCGGCCGTGCTGCTCACCGCGCTCGGCGTCGATCGGGAGACCGTGTTCGCCGACTACCTGCTCACCAACGAGCGGTCGGCCGCGATCGTGGCCTCGATCGTGGAGAGCTTCCGCGCCCGGGGGCTGATGCACGAGCCGGAGCTGCTGCTGCCGGTCTTCCGGGCCGAGCGCTGCTACCTGGAGGCGGCGTTCGAGGAGGTCGAGTCCGGATGGTCCGGTTTCGAGGCGTTCTGGACGGACGGCCTCGGTCTGGACGACGAGGTGCTGGCCGGTCTGCGCGCCAACCTGCTGGAGCCGTAGGGCCCGCCCGGCCCCGGCCCGCCCGGCGATCCGCCGGGTGTTCGGCCTGACCGGCGATCCGCGGGTGCCCCGGCGCCGGGTGCGCGTCCGGCGGGAGCCGTCGGGCACGCACCCGGTCGGGACGGCGGAGTCACCCCTCGCTGATCAGGCCCTCGCGCAGCTGGGTGAGGGTCTTGGTCAGCAGCCGGGAGACGTGCATCTGGGAGATGCCGATCTCGTCGCCGATCTGCGACTGGGTGAGGTTGCCGAAGAACCGCAGCATGATGATCCGGCGCTCGCGCGGCGGCAGCTTCGCCAGCAGCGGCTTGAGCGACTCCCGGTACTCCACGCCCTCCAGCGCGAGGTCCTCGTAGCCGAGCCGCTCGGCCAGCGGTCCGTCGCCGTCCTCCTCTCCCGGGCTGGAGTCCAGCGAGCTGGCGGTGTACGCGTTGCCGACCGCCAGGCCCTCGACCACGTCCTCCTCGCTGACGCCGAGGCAGACGGCCAGCTCGGCGACGGTGGGGGAGCGGTCCAGTCGCTGGGAGAGCTCGTCGCCGGCCTTGGTGAGTGCCAGGCGCAGCTCCTGGAGACGCCGGGGCACCCGGACCGACCAGCTGGTGTCCCGGAAGAAGCGCTTGATCTCCCCGACCACCGTCGGCATCGCGAAGGTCGGGAACTCGACCCCGCGCTCCGGGTCGAACCGGTCGATCGCCTTGATCAGGCCGATCGTGCCGACCTGGACGATGTCCTCCATCGGCTCGTTGCGGCTGCGGAACCGGGCCGAGGCGTACCGGACCAGCGGCAGGTTCAGCTCGATCAGCGTGTCGCGGACGTACGTGTGTTCGGCGCTGCCGGGGGCCAGGGCGGCCAGTCGCAGGAACAGCGAGCGGGAGAGCGTCCGGGTGTCCAGCCCGGCGCCGGACGGCGCCGGGGTGGCCTCCGGTACCGGTTCGGGGCCCGCCTCCGCAGTGCTCGGCCCGGCTGCCTCCGGGCCCGCCCCGGGGGGTGCTCCCGCTTCGGCGCCGGGTGGCGCGGCCGGGCCCCGCCGGAACGGGATCCGGTCGACGGCGAACGTCGCTCCTTCGGCCTGACCAGCGTGGATCTCCGCAGTGCCCAGCTCTCCGGACATGCACCCACCCCCTTGTGACTGACAGTTGAACGGGTGCCGTCGCCCGGCGGTTCCCGAGCGATGCCTTCCCCCTCCATACCGGAACACGGTCTCCGGCAAACCAGGGGGTCGCAAGACGTCACGCGCCGGTAACGCGGAGCGATCCCGCCGTCGCGCGGAGCGCCGTCCTGTTTTGTCGGGGATTGTGACGGTCAGTCTTCCCAGGAGTTGCCGGTCCGAAGCCTGGCCAGGATCCGGGAGAGCAGCCGGGAGACGTGCATCTGGGACATGCCCAGCTCGGTGCTGATCTGGGACTGCGTCAGGTTGGCGAAGAACCGCAGCATGACGATCCGTCGTTCCCGCTCCGGCAGCTGCACCAGGAGGTGACGGACCATGTCCCGGTGCTCCACCTCGGCCAGCGCGGAGTCCTCGTAGCCGAGCCGGTCGAGGAGGGCCAGCCCGCCCTCGTGCTCCTGCGCGGCCTCCAGTGACGCCGCGTTGTACGCCCGGCCGGCGTCCAGGCAGGCGCGGACGTCCTCCTCGGGGATGCGCAGGCTGGCGGCGATCTCGGGGACCTTGGGGGCCCGGCCGTGCGTGACCGTCAGCTCCTCCATCGCTCCGCTGACCTGGACCCAGAGCTCCTGGAGCCGGCGCGGGACGTGCATGGTGCGGACGTTGTCCCGGAAGTAGCGCTTGATCTCGCCGAGGATGGTCGGCAGTGCGTAGGTCGGGAACTGCACGCCCCGGGTGGGGTCGAACCGGTCGATGGCGTTGATCAGGCCGATCGTGCCGACCTGGACGACGTCCTCCATCGGTTCGCTGCGGCTGCGGAACCGCGTGGCGGCGTACCGGACCAGCGGGATGTTGACCTCGATCAGTGCCGCCCGGACCCGTTCCCGCTCGGGGGCGTCCGGGGGCAGCTCGGCGAGCCGCTCGAAGAGCACCCGGGTCAGGGTCCGGACGTCCACCGTCGGACGGCCTCCGGGGCCGCGCAGGCCGTCCGGGCGGAGTTCGCCGGCCGGGCTGATCACGGTGGCCAGCACCTCGTCGTCCGGCGCGCTCCCTGGTGTCCGCACGGACACGTCACCCCTCCCAAAGTCGACAACGGTGAGACCTGTGGACCGGGTGTCGTCGGGTTTCGTGCACCACCTAGCGATGTCCGGCAAAACCGGTCATAGCATCACAAGGCGGGCGCACGTCGGGCAAGCACCGCGTGGAGGTGTGTTGGTGCCGCGCCGGAGGATCCACCGGGCCCTCCGGTGGCACGGCGGCGGATCGTTCCGGGACAGAGCAAGGCGCCCCGTCCGGGTTCCGGGCGGGGCGCCGCGGCCGTCCGGGGGACGCGCCGGGGGCGCGTCGGGACGGTCCTCCGGGCTCAGACCTCGATGTCGGCGATCACCCAGGTGGCGAACTCGCGCCACTGGCCGGCCGCGGCCTGGTGGGCCGGGTGGGTGAGGTACGCCTGCAGGGCCTCGCGGTCCTCGACGAGGCTGTTGATCGCGTAGTCGTGGGCGATGTCGCGCTCGGTGGTGTTCCAGCCGCACTCCCACTCGCGGAGCTCGGGAACGACCGGGCCGAGCTCCTCGAAGGCCTTGGCGCCGGCGAGCGCGCGCCCGTCGTCCTTGCTGACGCCTTCGTTGAGCTTGAACAGGACCAGGTGCCGGATCACGATGCCGCTCCTCGCGGACGGGGGGTGAGAGTCAGGGCCCACCGTAGCCGGTGGGGTCCGGGCTACTTCACCAGCCCGGTCATGAAGGTGCCGACGGCCTTGGCGGCGTTCGAGATGCCTTCGAAGCCGAGCTGGACCAGCTCGGCGGCGCGGGCCGGCGAGGTGATGATCGTGTAGAGCACGAAGACGAGTAGGAGGACCATTCCGATCTTCTTCGCCTGTGCCATCCGGTGACCTTCCTCCTTGCCGTGGGCCGCCGCCATCCGGTCCCCGAGCGGTCCTCTGCACTGGGCAGCTTATCCACCCGGACGGCCCATCAGGTGTGCGACGCGTTCACCCGGTGGGACGAAGGTCCCCGTGACAGGGGCCTTTCTCCGGGTGCCCGCTCGCGGATCGGACGGCAGGATGGGGAACGTACCGAGGATCTGGCAGGAATCCCCGGTGCGTGGATCCGGAGCTCCCCGCTGTGGGACCGGGTGTCGCGACTTCCCCCCCGACGCGACCCCGGTTGTGGGACTCCGTCGGGGGAGCGGTCAGTCCCCCCGAGCCGCTCCCCCCTTCCAGGCTCCGTACTCGACCGGGCGTTGGTGGTCATCGGCCCCCGAGTGCGGAGCCCATTTCCGTGTATGAGGGTGCGCGGAAACGCCGAGGGCCCGTCCGGACTTCCGGACGGGCCCTCGGGCTTTCTGGCGGTAGCGGTGGGATTCGAACCCACGGTGAAGTTGCCCCCACACACGCTTTCGAGGCGTGCTCCTTTGGCCGCTCGGACACGCTACCGAGGGGAACTCTACCGGACGGGTGGCACCGTCACGAAATCTTTGTCGGGGAAGGGCCTGCGGCGGTCCGCGGCGCGGTGCGTGGGGGCCTTCGGCGGTGCGCCGGGCGGTGGTGCCGACGGCGGTGTCCGCGGTGGTGTCAGCGGTGGTGTCAGCGGTGGCCGTCGAAGAAGGCGCGGAGCTGCTCGCCGCACTCGTCGGCGAGGACGCCCGGGACCACCTCGGGGCGGTGGTTGAGCCGGCGGTCGCGCATCACGTCGAAGAGGGAGCCGGCCGCGCCGGCCTTCTCGTCGAGGGCGCCGTAGACCACGCGGTCGATCCTGGAGAGCACGATCGCCCCCGCGCACATGGTGCACGGCTCCAGGGTGACGACCAGGGTGCAGCCGCCGAGGCGCCACTCCCCGATCTTCCCGGCGGCCTGGCGGATGGCGACCACCTCGGCGTGGGCGGTCGGGTCGCCGACGGCCTCGCGCTCGTTGTGGCCGCGGCCGAGGACCTCGCCGTCCGGACCGAGGACGAGCGCCCCGACCGGGACGTCTCCGGTGGCCGGCGCCAGCGCGGCCTCGGCGATGGCGAGGCGCATCGGCGCCGCCCAGCGGTCACGGACCGGGTCGGGGCGGACGGGGGCGGGCAGCGGCGGGATCGGGCGGGCGGACTGCATGGCATCCAGTGTCGGGCATGGCGGGCATCCGGCCGTCCGGACGGCGGACACGGACCGTTACCGGACCGCCTCCAGGACCTCGCCGCAGCCGAGCGCCTCGGCGATCTCCTCCAGGGCGTCGCCCGGCACCGCGCCCTCGCCGCTGAGGGCGAGCAGCCGGTCCGGGGCGAGGCCGAACTCGGTGAGCAGGTGGGCGTCCCCGAGCGGGCCGACCGGGACGCTGCCGCGGTCGCCGGACTCCTCGTCGTCGTCCTGCTCCCCGGCCTCGCCGCCCTCCTCCAGTTCGGCGACCAGGTTGTCGAGGTCGCCGAACTCGCTCTCGCCGGCCTGGTCGACCAGCTCGTCGGTGAGGACGGACCCGTAGGAGCTCCGGGCGGCGGCGGCGCCGTCCGACACGAAGATGCGGGGATCCTCCTCGCCGTCCACCCGGACGACGGCGAACCAGGCGTCCTCCTGTTCGATGAAGACCAGGACGCTGTCGTCGTCCTGGGTCGCCTCGCGGGCCAGGTCTGCCAGATCGGCGAGGGTTTCGACGTTGTCGAGTTCCGTCTCGCTCACATCCCACCCGTCGTCGGTGCGAGCAAGCAGTGCAGCGAAGTACGCCACCAGGGACACTCCCAAGATCTCGGTCTCGGCTGTCGGCGCTCTCGGGCAACGCGGAACTGGCCGCCCCCGCGCCAGAGGCGGTCCGCCGTTCGGACCGTCCCATCGGAATCGTGACAGAAAGCCCGGCTCTGCGGGGGGTGTTCGGCAGCGCGTCTTTGCAGGTCGTGTCGGAAGGGTTGGCTGCCGGACGGCGAACGGGGGACGGGGCGGGAAGAGGCATGTGGAGAAGCCGTGGAGGGCTTGTCAGATCCGGAAGGTTCGCATCCGCATTGCTTCGCGCATGCGGCGTTCCTTGGTCCGGCGTGGCTGGACCCGCTCGCGCAGTTCGCGCGCCTCGGTGAGCTCGCGAAGGAAGACGGCACGCCGTTTGCGGCGTTCCGCCTCGGTCTCCGGGCGGTCCGGGGGCGGGCCGAAACGGCCGTCCGACGAGGTCGCGGCCTCGTCCGCCGAGCCGTCCCCGGTGTTCGGGTTGCTCGTCATAAGACCTGACCTTCCCAGATCGGCCCGGTTGATACCACAGGAAGCGCATCCGTCCGGACGTTCGCGGTGCGTCACGGCGTGTCACTGTCCGGCAGGAGGCGGACGGGGGGCGGACGGGGGGCGGCGCGCCCGGGTCTGGCACGGCGTGTCGTACGGGCGTCCGGGCGCGGGCTAACCTCGATGCATGCGGACCCACGTCGTCGACCACCCCCTGGTCGCCCACAAGCTCTCCACCCTGCGCGACGAGCGCACCGACTCGCCGACCTTCCGTCGCCTGACCGACGAGCTGGTGACCCTCCTCGCGTACGAGGCCACCCGGGACGTCCGCACCGACGAGGTGGAGATCACCACCCCGGTGGCGGTCACCACCGGCACCCGGCTGTCCTACCCCCGCCCGCTGGTGGTGCCGATCCTCCGGGCCGGCCTCGGGATGCTGGACGGGATGACCCGGCTGCTGCCGACGGCCGAGGTCGGCTTCCTCGGCATGGTGCGCAACGAGGAGACCCTGGAGGCCTCCACCTACGCGACCCGGATGCCGGACGACCTCTCCGGCCGCCAGGTCTACGTGCTCGACCCGATGCTGGCCACCGGCGGCACGCTGGTCGCGGCGATCCGGATGCTGATCGAGCGCGGCGCCACCGACGTCACCGCCGTGGTGCTGCTGGCCGCGCCCGAGGGCGTCGCGGTGATGGAGAAGGAGCTGGCCGGCCTGCCGGTCACCGTCGTCACCGCCGCCGTCGACGAGCGGCTGAACGAGAACGGCTACATCGTTCCGGGCCTCGGCGACGCCGGCGACCGGCTGTACGGCACGGCCGGCTGAGCAGCCCCGTACGTGCGACGAGAGCCCCCCGGCGCGGTGCCGGGGGGCTCTCGTCGGTCGACCGGGCGGGCGGACCGCCGGCTGTCGGTGGTTCAGCAGCTGCCGGTGGTGCTCGGAGCCGGCGTGGGCTTGGTGGCCAGGGCCAGCGCGGCGGCGGCCTGGGTCTCGTCGAGCAGCGCGTTGTAGCTGTCGCCGATCACGAAGTCCACGGTGCCGTCGGTGCGGGCGTCGGCCGTGCTGGTGGCACCGGCGATCACCGAGCCGACCAGGGTGGACGCCCCGGCGCCGGCCGGGCCGGCGACCACCTGGGCGGTACCGGGCACCTTCTTGTCCAGTTCGGCGGGCGCGTTGCCGACCTTGCCGATGGTGAAGCCGCGCTTCTTCAGCTCCTCGGCGGTCCGCGCGGCCAGCCCCGCCTTGGCGGTGGCGTTGTAGACGTTCACGGTGACCGACGCCGGCTGCGGGATCGCCTGCGGGTCGACGGGGGCGCCGGGCGCTCCCGGGGCGGTCGCCGCGCCGTCCGGGGTGGGAGCGGCCAGCGGTTTGCCGGAGGGGGAGGCGCAGGCCTGGGCCGAGGCGTGCTTGCCCTTGCCGCTGAAGATGTCCCAGAGCTGGACGCCGCCGAGACCGATCAGCGCCAGCGCGAGCAGCGCGCCGATCAGGGCGAACACCTTGCGGCTCTTCTTCGGTGGTCGGCCAAGCCGCGGATAGGCGTTGCCGGTGATGCGGTACTGCTTCCCCTTCAGGCCTTGGGGAGTCAACATGCTCACGGTTTGTCTCCCCCTCGTGCCGGGGCGGGGATCGGGTGACGGGCCGGCCGGGGCGCGGTGTCGGAACGGGGCCGCGGCCGTAGTCAGCAGATTAGTGCCGTACGGCTGCGAAGGTACTAAACGATCATCATCTGGAGTATCCCGGCACCCGAAAGGGGGTATCCGGGTGCGAACGGACCGCCCTCCGGGTGGTGACCGGAGGGCGGTCCGACGTCGCGTGAGGGGCCGGCTGCCCCGACATCTCCGCCGGCGTTCCGGTCGACCCCGTCGACTTCTCCGCCGGTGGCCGGTCCGTCATTCCATTTCGAGGACACGGGCGTGCAGCACCTGGCGCTGCTGCAGCGCGGCGCGGACCGCGCGGTGCAGCCCGTCCTCCAGGTACAGGTCCCCGTGCCACTTCACGACGTGCGCGAAGAGGTCCCCGTAGAAGGTGGAGTCCTCCGCCAGGAGGGTTTCCAGATCCAGCTGGCCCTTGGTGGTCACCAACTGGTCGAGTCGCACCGGGCGCGGGGCGACGTCCGCCCACTGGCGGGTGCTGGTACGGCCGTGATCCGGGTACGGCCGCCCATTGCCGATGCGCTTGAAGATCACACGGAAAGCCTACCGTTTGGGCGGCGGATGGCGCAGCAGCCGCGGCGCCGCCACGCGCTCGGGTGCGAGCTGCGGGCGGCGGATTGGGGCTGTTTCATGGGAAATGTCGCGAAGGTCTATCTGTAGTTCTGCCCAGGAGTGTGCCCGATGTCCGCTGCCGAGCCGCCGTCCCCTTCTCTTTCCTCCTCCGGCGTGTCCCCCGGAGACGTCGTCCCGGCCGCCGTCCGGGAGATCGCCGACGGCTACGCCTTCACCGGCCCGGCCCTCGACCTGGGTGCGGTGCTGCTGGACGGCACCGCCTACCCGGCCGCCCAGGTGCGGGTGCCGCTCGGGGTGCTCAACCGGCACGGGCTGGTGGCGGGCGCCACCGGCACCGGCAAGACCAAGACCCTCCAGCTGATCGCCGAACAGCTCTCCGCCCAGGGAGTGCCGGTCTTCCTGGCCGACGTCAAGGGCGACGTCTCCGGCGTGGCCGCCCCCGGCACGCCCGGCGAGCGGACCGCCGCCCGGGCCGCCGAGGTCGGGCAGGACTGGCGGGCCCGGGGCTGTCCGGCCGAGTTCTACGCACTCGGCGGCCTGGGCGCCGGCATCCCGATCCGGGCGACGGTGACCAGCTTCGGCCCGCTGCTGCTCTCCAAGGTGCTGGACCTGAACGAGACCCAGGAGTCCTCGCTCGGGCTGGTCTTCCACTACGCCGACCGGAACGGCCTGGAGCTGTACGACCTCAAGGACCTCACCGCGGTGATCACCTTCCTCGCCTCGCCCGAGGGCAAGGAGGAGCTGAAGGGCATCGGCGGTCTCTCCGCCGCCACCGCCGGGGTGATCCTGCGTTCGCTGACCACGCTGGAGAACGAGGGCGCCGGCGCGTTCTTCGGCGAACCGGAGTTCGACACCGCCGAGCTGCTGCGGACCGTGGACGGGGGCGGCTCCGGCCCGGAGGGCGGAGGAGGCCGGGGCATGGTGTCGGTGCTGGAACTGCCGGCGGTGCAGGACCGGCCCCGGCTGTTCTCCACCTTCCTGATGTGGCTGCTGGCCGACCTCTACCAGGAGCTGCCCGAGGTGGGCGACCTCGACCGGCCCAAGCTGGTCTTCTTCTTCGACGAGGCGCACCTGTTGTTCAGGGGCGCGTCCAAGGCCTTCCTGGAGGCGATCACCCAGACCGTCCGGCTGATCCGGTCGAAGGGGGTCGGGATCTTCTTCGTCACCCAGACGCCGAAGGACGTCCCGGCCGACGTGCTGGCGCAGCTGGGCAACCGGGTGCAGCACGCGCTGCGCGCCTTCACGCCGGACGACGCGAAGGCGCTCCGGGCGACCGTCTCGACCTTCCCGAAGTCGCCCGCGTACGACCTGGGGGAGGTGCTGACCTCGCTCGGTACGGGGGAGGCGGTGGTCACGGTGCTCTCCGAGAAGGGCGCGCCGACGCCGGTCGCGGCGACCAGGCTGCGGGCGCCCCAGTCGCTGATGGGCCCGATCGAGCCGGCGGCACTGCAGGCGGTGGTGGACGGGTCGGCGATCGTGGCGAAGTACCGGGACGCCGTCGACCGGGAGTCGGCGTACGAGAAGCTGGCGGCGCGGGCGGCCCGGCCGGAGGCGGAACCGGCGCCGCCGGGGGAACCCGACCGGGAGGAGTCACGCACCGGGCCGTCGGACGGCGGTGCGGTGCGGGGCGGTACGACGCGGGGCCGTGCGCCGGGAGAGAAGGAGAGCGGCGGGCTGCTCGGGTCGTTGCTGAGCAACCCGGCGCTCAAGTCCTTCGCCCGGTCCGCCGGGACGCAGCTCGGGCGGGAGATCTCACGGAGCCTGTTCGGGACGTCCCGGCGGCGGAGGTGAGCCGACCGCGGCAGTGGCCTCTCCGGGAGCCGGAGGGAGGAAGGGGAGGGGGAGGGGAAGATCAGGCGAGCGCGGCGCCGATCCGGTCGAGCGAGGAGAGCCGCATCAGGCCGTAGTTGTAGAACTCGACCTCCGGCACCCCCAGGTCGCGGAGGACGGCGATCTTGGCCGCGAGATTCGCCGGGCCGTCGCAGTCCGAGGCCATCGGCCGCAGGATCACCGCCATGTCCTGCGGGCGCACTCCGTGCAGGGCGAAGGCGGCGATCTTCTCGCGGACCGCCTCCGGGGTGCGCGCGTAGCCGAGCGTCTCGATCTGGTGCGCGGCCCCGGCCAGGCCCGGCAGGTCGATGCCGGAGAGCCAGCCGGTGCCCGGACCGCCGCCGTCCATGAAGCTCAGCCGCATGCCGTGCTGCTCCGCCGCCCCGGCGACCTCGGCGGCCAGCGAGGTCACGGTCGCGGCGGAGGCGTCCACGTAGGCGGCGACGGCGCCACCGGCCAGCTCGTCCAGCGCCGCGGGCTCGGCGGCGGCCGCGTCGTCGGCCAGCCGGCGGCGCAGCTCGGTCCGGACCGCCCCGGCCACCTCGTCCGCCGGTACGCCCGCGCGGACGGCGGCAGCGCGGCAGTGGTCGCAGAAGCAGAGGCCGAGCAGCGCCTCGGCGGCCGGGCCCAGCTCCTCGAAGTAACGCTCGTGGTGGTAACCGTGGCGCAGGCCGTGGAAGTGCAGCGACTCGGCCCGGATCGCGTCCACGCCGTACCGGGCCAGCTCGGCGACCAGGGAGACGGCGTACTCGCGGACCTCCGGATTGGCCGGACAGAGCTCGGTGAGGTGCCGGTCGCCGAAGGCGTTGGCCGGGGCGCAGTCCGGGTGCTCGAAGCCGAGCCGGTCGTTGTGGCAGAAGACCGTCCAGGCGTGGAGCTTCATGCCCCGGCGGCCGGCCTCGGCGGCGGCCTCGGCGAACGGGTCGCGGTCGCCGATCGCGGTGGACGCGACGGGCCGCAGCCGCCGTCCGGACCAGAGGGCCGGGTCGGGGCGGAAGTAGGCGGCGCCCGGCTCCAGGTAGCGGATCACCCGGCGCGGGTTGTGCGGGAAGACGTCGCGGGCCTCGTGGTAGACCGACGCGAGGGTGACGCCGCCGACCCCGGCCCGGTCGGTGAGGTTGCCGAAGAAGGTGTCGGCCCCCTCGTCGATCAGGTCGGTGGCGAAGGCGAGGACGGACGACTCCACGGTGCGGCTCCGGAGCAGGGGGCAAGGTGCCTGCTCACGCTAACCGCAGTGAGGGGAATGGTCTATACCTGACGTGACCGGCCGGTACGGCTAGATGCCCAGGTCGTCGAGTTCCCTGAGCAGGGCGGAGCCGGGTCCGGCGGGTCCGGCGGGTGCGGGCGTGGGGGCGGCAGCCGCCTTCGGGGCCCGGTCGCGCAGCAGCCAGGCGCCGGCGAGCCCGCCGATCAGCCCGCCGAGGTGGCCGAGCCAGCTGACTCCCTGGGCGCTCGGCAGGACACCCAGCAGGAGGTACGAGTACAGCGCGCCGACGACCACGCCGATGGCGGTGTCCACCAGGTTGCGGTCGAAGATCCCGCGCAGCACCACGTAGCCGAAGTACCCGTAGACCAGGCCGCTGGCCCCGGCCGTCACGGCGTCCGGGCGCTCGAAGAGCCAGACGGTGAGCCCGCCGGCGACCACGATCAGCAGCGTCGCGAGCAGGAACCGCTTGACCCCCCGGTACGCGGAGAGGAAGCCGAAGGCGAACAGCGGCCAGGAGTTCGCCTGGATGTGGTCCCAGCCGAAGTGCAGCAGCGGCATGGTGAACATGTCCGGCAGCTCGTCCAGCCGTCCGGAGCTCATGCCGTACTCGTAGGAGAGCCGGTAGTCGTCGAGCCAGTTCGCCACCTGGACGGCCCAGATGACGGCCAGTACGCCGAGCATCGTGAACAGTGCGAGGCGGGAGTCGCGGAGCAGACGGGCGAATCGCGGGGCCATGACTCCGACTGTAGGGCCGGGCCACCGCCGCGGTCACCCCACTAAGGTGAATCGCGTCGATCAACCCGCGCCCCGGTCGGGGCCGTTCCCGGCTCGTCGAGAGGTGACCCGCCCCATGAGTGTTCGTCCCCCGCTCCCGTACGAGTTCCTTCCGCAGGTCCCGTCCTTCGAGCTGACCAGCGAGGACATCACCGAAGGCGGCACGCTGGCCGAGGAGTTCATCCACGCCGGGGGCAACCTCTCGCCGCAGCTGGCGTGGTCCGGCCTGCCCGAGGGCACCCGGTCGATCGCCGTCACCTGCTACGACCCGGACGCGCCGACCGGCTCCGGCTGGTGGCACTGGCTGGCCCTCGGCCTGCCCGCCGACACGACCGGCCTGCCGCGCGGCGCCGGCTCCTCGGACGCCGACCTGCCGGGCGGGAACTCCTTCCACGGCCGCAACGACTTCCCCGGCAACAAGTACGACGGTGCCGCCCCGCCGCCCGGCCCGGCCCACCGCTACGCCTTCGCGGTGCACGCGCTGGACGTGGACGCCCTGGACGTCGCCGCCGACCTCCCGCCGGCCCAGATCGGCTTCAACATCACCTTCCACACCCTGGCCCGCGCGGTGCTCACCGCCGAGTACGGGATCTGAGCGGTCTTCCGTTCCGTCCTGTTCTCCCTGCTGTTGCTGTTGCTGCGCTGTCGCCGCCGTCCGCTCGTCTGCGGGCGGCGGCGTTCCGCGTTCCGGCGGCTCCGGGTGCGTCGGTGCCCGGGGCCCGGGTGGGTTCGGGGTCAGTGGCCGGCGTCGGCCGCGCGGGCGGCCCGGCCGGCGAGGGCGCGGAGGTGGGCGTGCATCTCGGGGGGCTCGTGCACCTCGAACTCGCAGCCCAGCATCAGCAGGCGCATCGCCAGCCACTCCAGGGAGTCGGCGCGGGAACGCAGCCGGCAGGTCCGGTCGTCGACGGCCTCGACCTCGGAGTCGCCGTTGTGGCTCAGCCAGCGTTCGACCTCGGCGGCGGGCACGTGCAGGGTGGCGTCCAGGGTGTAGACCGGGGCGAGGCGGCGCAGCTTCTCCGCCACGTAGGCGGCCGCGTCCTCGGCGGGGAGCGGACGCGGGGTGAACCGGGCGCCGGTGGCGAAGGGGTCGGCGAGCCGGTCGACCCGGAAGATCCGCCAGTCGTCGCGGTCGAGGTCGAAGCCGACCAGGTACCAGCGGCGGCCGGCCGAGACCAGCCGGTCCGGCTCCACCTGGCGCCGGGTCTCGGCGCCGTCGCCCGCCCGGTAGCCGAAGCGGAGGCGTTCGCGGTTGGCGACGGCGTTGGCGAGCACGGTGAGGTCCTCGGGGTCGACGGTCGGCCCGTCGCCGCTGAGCAACGGGAGGGTGGCCTTGTCGAGGGCGGCGACCCGGTGGCGCAGGCGCGACGGCAGCACCTGGAGCAGCTTGCCGAGGGCGCGGACCGAGGCCTCCTCGATGCCGACCACGGCGTGTCCGGCCGCCGCCCGCAGACCGACGGCGATGGCCACCGCCTCCTCGTCGTCCAGCAGTAGCGGCGGCATCGCGGTGCCGGCGACCAGCCGGTAGCCGCCGATCGGGCCCATGGTGGCCTCGACCGGGTAGCCGAGCTCCCGGAGCCGGTCGATGTCGCGGCGGATGGTGCGGGGGCTGACGTCGAGGCGCCCGGCCAGTTCGCTGCCGGGCCACTCACGGGGGGTCTGGAGGAGGGAGAGCAGGCTCAGGAGTCGTGCCGGAGTGTCGGTCATGGCATCCAGGGTGCCGGAAGTCCAGGACAGGATCTGGCCTAGATGCCTCCTAATGTCGTCGACGTGTGGAGGAACGGCGACGAGGAGCAGGCAGTGGGAACGGTTTCGGACCGGGCGGCGGACCGGCGGAGGTGGATCGCGTTGGCGATCGTGATGACGGCCTCGTTCATGGACCTGGTGGACGTCACGATCGTGAACATCGCGATCCCGAGCATCCAGGAGTCGACGGGAGCGTCGTTCTCCGCCGTGCAGTGGGTGACCGGCGGATACGCGCTGGCCTTCGCGATCGGCCTGATCACCGGCGGTCGACTTGGTGACATCTACGGTCGGAAGCGGCTGTTCCTGATCGGGATGGGTGGGTTCACGCTTGCCTCGGCACTGTGCGGCCTGGCCGGCGGGGCCGAGATGCTGGTCGCGATGAGGATCCTGCAAGGCGGGACGGCGGCGCTGATGGTGCCGCAGGTGCTGTCGATCGTTCATGCGACCTTCCCGGCGGAGGAACGCGGCAAGGTGTTCGGCCTGTACGGCGCGGTGATCGGGCTGGGCGCGGTCACCGGTCCGATGATCGGTGCGGTGCTGACGGAGTGGGACCTGTTCGGGCTGGGCTGGCGGCCGATCTTCCTGATCAACCTGCCGGTCGGCGTGGCCGGACTGCTGCTCGGCCGGGCCTTCATCGGCGAGTCGAAGGCCGAACGGGCCCTGAAGCTCGACCTGGTCGGTGTGGCGCTGGCCAGCGCCGGACTGCTGATGCTGATCTACCCGCTGACCCACGGCCGGGAGGCCGGCTGGCCGCTCTGGGGGTACCTGACGATGGCCGGCAGCCTGCCGGTGTTCGCCCTGTTCGTCGCCTACGAGCGGGTGAAGGCGCGGCGGGACGGCTCCCCGCTGGTGGAGCTGTCGCTGTTCCGGGTCAAGAGCTTCGCCGCCGGGATCGGCGTGCAGCTGACCTTCGGGGTGGTCTCCGGGATCTTCTTCCTGGTCTGGACGCTCTACATGCAGCTGGGGCTCGGCTGGAGCCCGCTGAAGGCCGGCGCGACGGGCATCCCGTTCTCGCTCGCCGTGTCGACCGCGGCCGGGATCTCGGTGCAGCAGCTGGTGCCGCGGTTCGGGCGGAAGGTGCTCCAGGCGGGGGCGCTGGTGATGGCGGCCGGCGTGCTGCTCTACATCGGTGAGGCCGAGCGGTACGGCACGGAGGTCACGCCCTGGCAGATGGCCCTGCCGCTGGTGGTGATGGGCGCGGGGATGGGCCTGATCGTCGCGCCGATCACGGACGCGGTCCTGGCGGAGGTGCCCCGCGAGCACGCCGGGTCGGCGTCCGGGCTGATCAACACGGTGAATCAGGTCGGGCTGGCCCTGGGGCTCGGACTGGTCTCGGTGGCGTTCTTCGGGGCGATGCCCGCTGCGGCCCCCTCGGTCGGGGACGCGTTCGGGGCGGCGTTCGTCCACGCGATGTGGTGGGTGCTGGGCGTGCTGGTGGTGGCGTTTCTGCTGATGTTCGCGCTGCCGGCGCGAAAGGCGTCGGGTGGGGATGCCGGTGCGGACACCGGTGCGGGTGGGGGTGCGGTTCCGGTGGCCCGGGAGCCGGTGCTGGTCTGAGCGCCGGCAGGAGGGCGGACCCCGGTCGCGCGGTGCGGCCGGGGTCCGTCGGCATGTCCGCCGGTGCGCCCGTCGGTGGTGCGTTCCGTCCGGGGCGGGTCGGCCGGATCGGCGGGTGGGGCGCGACGGTGGGGCGCGACGGTGGGGCCCCGGAAAAGTTCTTGGGCGCGGCTGTCACACACGCGCGGTGCTGCGGGTCAGGGAAGCGAGAACGCAACGAACACCCACCGCACGAGGAGCCCTCCGATGTCCACCGCCTTCATCGTCGCCACCGTCCTCGCCGCCGTCATGGCGGGCTTCTCGGGCGGATCGGTCTTCGCCCGCGCCGCCTTCGTGGTGGAACCGCTGACCGAGTACGGCGTGCCGCGCTCGTGGTGGAACTGGCTCGGCGCGGCCAAGGCCGCCGGGGCGCTGGGGCTGCTGGTCGGCCTGTTCGCACCGGTCGTCGGGGTGCTGGCGGCAATCGGCCTGGTGCTCTACTTCGGCGGCGCCGTCATCACGGTGGTCCGCGCCCGCTCCTACGCCCACGTCGCCTTCCCGCTCGTCTACATGGCGCCGGCGGCGGCCTCACTGCTGCTGATCTGAGCGGTGCGGCGGAGGAAGTCCGTCACTGCCGGTGCCCGGCACTCGCATCGGAGTGCCGGGCACCGGTAGTGACGGACGTTCAGAACTACCGGTACGTACGGGTGTTCAGGCCCGGACCTTGGCCTTCGCGTCGGCCGCCACCTTGGCCTCCTTGGCGACCCGCTTCACCTCCTGCTTGTGGGCGCGGACCTGCTCCAGGGACTCCGGGCCGGTGATGTCGGCGACCGAGTGGAAGGCGCCCTCCTCGCCGTACGTCCCCGCCGCCTCGCGCCAGCCGTCCGGCTGCACGCCGTACTGCTTGCCGAGGAGGGCCAGGAAGATCTGCGACTTCTGCTTCCCGAACCCGGGAAGGGCGTTGAGCCGGCTGAGCAGTTCCTTTCCGGTCGTGGCGCTCCGCCAGAGGGCGGCGGCGTCCCCGTCGTACTGGGCCACCAGGAACTGGCAGAGCTGCTGCACCCGTTTGGCCATCGCCGCCGGGTAGCGGTGCACGGCCGGCTTGTCGGAGAGCAGCGCGACGAACGCCTCCGGGTTGTACGCGGCGATCTCCTGCGCGTCGAGGTCCTTGTGTCCGAGCCGCTGTGCGATGGTGAGCGGCCCGGCGAACGCCCACTCCATGGGCACCTGCTGGTCCAGCAGCATTCCGACGAGCGCGGCGAGCGGGCTCCGCCCGAGCAGTTCGTCGGCCTCGGGCTGTTGCGCCAGCCGCACGGTGACGTTCATGGGGATGACCTCCTCGGAGCATGGACTCGGGTCGCCGCCCAGTCTGCTGGACGGGGGAGGAGGCGACGGCGTCAACACGCCAGAAGGGATGGATTGCTTGGCGCAAGGGGATGGTTCGTCAGCGGAATTGTTTCGGTGTCGATGAGCGGGGCAGCGGCGCCCCGGTGGGGGGCCGCCGCGCGGCGTCGTTCACGCCAGGCCGAGGGCCAGGTGGGGGTAGCCGAGGTGGACGCGGGGACCCAGGGGGATGCGGAGCCATTCGGAGACCGCCCGGTTGTCGAGGAAGTCCCGGTGCGGGGCGTTGTAGTACGTGTCGACCTGGCGGCTCGGACGGCCGGGGGTGGCGCCGCGGGCGAGGAGGAGCTCCTTCAACTCCTCGGGAGGGCAGGGGAGTCAGAACTTCTGCTCGATCTCGGTGTACTGCACGACGGGTACCCCCAGGGTGCGGTTCGGGCTCCGGTGGGCGGAGCGCCGGCGCCGCCCGGGTGATCGGTCACCCGTCACTCTCCCCTCCGGTGCCGGTCGGCGGCGCCGGTCGGTCGACTCGTAGGCCAGTCAGCCAGTCGCCCGTTCAGCGGTTCGCTCGTTCAGCCGTTCGCTCGTTCAGCCGTTCAGGCCCAAGGAGCTTACGAGCGCGCCGAGTTCCTGGTCGAAGAGCTTTCCGGGGCTGACGGTCTGCCGGCGCAGGTGCCCGTAGACCTCCAGGGAGACCGTGCCGTGCAGGGAACCCCAGATGCGAAGGGCGAGTGCCACGCCGGCCGGCGGCAGGTCGGGATACGCCGGGCGGACCTTGGCCAGGAGGCCGGGGTCGAAGTCGGACCAGTCGAAGCCGGGCGACTCCGGCCCGTGGTCCGCGTGGTCCGCGTGGCGCGGGCCGGCGTGCGGCCAGGCGGCGTCGGCCAGGCCGGCGAGCCCGGTGCAGACGCGGTGCGCCGCGTCTGGTGCGGCGCCGCCCTCGGGGGCGCGGTAGCCGGGCACGGGGTCGCCGTAGATGAGCCGGAAGCCCTCCGGATTGTCCAGTGCCCAGTCCCGGAAGGCGCGCGCCCAGGCGCGGATCCGGGTGGCCGGTGGATCGGCGGGCGTGGCGGCCCATGCGGCGTCGACGGCATCGGCCAGTGCGGTGTAGACGTCGTCGATCAGTGCGGTGACGAGGTCGTCGCGGGTGGCGAAGTAGCCGTAGATGGCGTTGGCGGTCATGCCCATCTCCCGGGCGATGGCCCGCAAGGTGATGGCGTCCGGTCCGCCCGAGGCCATCAGGGCCAGCGCGACGTCCTTGATCTCCGCCGTCGTCTCGGCCCGCAGTCGTTCGCGGCGTCCCCGGGTGCTTCTCGTCGTCGCGCTCTCCACGCCGGTCACTGTACAGTGCCTCGATTCTGATTGCCGTATCAAAACTTCACGCCGTATAGTTTTGCAACGCCGTATGGCAATCATGTCGGACGTGCCGGAACAGGGGAGAGCCATGCACATCGGAGTCATCGGAGCGGCCGGGAGCATCGGCAGCCGCGTCGTCACCGAAGCCCTCGCGCGCGGGCACCGGGTGGCCGCGTTCAGCAGGGACGCCGCCCGGATCCGCGAGGGGCGGGAGAATATCGACTGGAGGAGCGTCGACGTCCTCGACGCCGGCAGCATCGCGGCCGTCCTGCCCGGGTTGGACGTGCTGATCAGCGGCTACCAGCCCGGCAACGCCGCCCAGGACATGGCCGACACCCTGCGCCGGTCGATCGCCGATCCCACCGTCTACGCCACCGCCGCCCGGGCGCTGCTGAAGGCGCTGGAGTCCCACCCCCGCACCCGGCTCATCGTGATCGGCGGCGCCGGCAGTCTGGAGGCCGAGCCGGGCCTCGTCCGGGCCGACTCGGACGAACTCCTGTATGACACCCTCGACGGGGTCGGCCTGCCCCGGGAGTACGCCGCCGCGGTGCGCGGCCACCGGGACGCGCTGAACGTCCTGCGCACCTCCAACCGGCTCTGGACGTACTTCAGTCCGGCGGAGTCCATCGCCCCCGGCGAGCGCACCGGCCGGTTCCGGATCGGTGGCGACCAGCCCGTCCTCGACGCCGACGGGCGCAGTCGCATCTCCGCGGAGGACGCCGCGGTCGCCCTCGTCGACGAGGCCGAACTGCCCCGCTTCGTCCAGCGGCGCTTCACGATCGGCTACTGACCCCGAGCCCCCCGCCCACCGAACCCTCGACCGGGGCGGGGGCGGATGGCCGGCGCCCCGCATGGGCCGGTCGCATGAAGTGACTTGTCGTCAATTCCCTTTGTCGGCAGGCCGGATAATCGTCGAATCGGCAATGGTGGGCGCTTCGGAAAGAGGAAACGGGAAACACCGCCAACCCCTGCTCGCCCCTGCCTTCGCGTGCCAATATTCATGCGGAGGCAGGGGATGGGGCCGCTTCCGGACCAAGGTGGAGTCGCCGGTCGGACGCTTTCTGAATGGGGGTTGGCATGAACGCATCCATTGAGTTCGGGCCAGAGTTACGGAGGCGGCGGCTCGCCGCCGGACTGACGCTCACTCGGCTCGCCGAGTTGCTCAACTACAGCAAGGGCCACCTCAGCAAGATCGAATGCGGGCGCAAGGTTCCGCCGCCCGACCTGGCCCGCCGCTGCGACGCCTGCCTCGGCGCCGGTGGCGAGTTGGAGGTACTGGCGCCGTCCGGCACGGCCTCCGGGCGCGAGACGGGGGTGGACGGCGGCCCGAGCGGTGACGAGTCCCTTCTGCTCCGAGTCGACCGGGACGGCGTCCGCTGGCCCGGGGGCCTCGGGCGGCGCCAACTGCTCGCGGCCGGGGCGACGTCGGTGCTGGGGCTCGGCGTGGCCGGAATCGGCGCGCCGAGACCGGACGACAGCGCGGTCGCGGCCGGGGCGACGCCGGCCGGAGCGCCGACGGACCTGGCACCGGTCGGGATCTTCCGGGCGCAGTTCGACCAGATGCGACTGCTCGGCCAGAGCGTCGATCCCGTGCTGCTGCTGCCCATGCTCACGGTCCAGACCCACACGCTGCGTGAACTCGCGGTCCAGGCCGCCACGGCGGAGCGGACGGAACTGCTGACACTGGCTGCCCGGTACGCGGAGTACGCGGGCTGGATGGCTCAGGAGTCCGGCGACAACCAGTCGGCGCTCTGGTGGACGGCCCGTGCGGTAGAGCTGGCCGAGGCCGGCGGTGACCGCCATCTCGCCTCGTACGCGCTCGTTCGAAGGGCCCTTGTCACGTTCTACGCGGGCGACGCGTCCCAGACCGTCGAACTCGTCGCCGCCGCCCAGGACGGCCGCCTGCCGCCGCGTATCCGCGGCCTCGCCGCCCAACGTGAGGCCCAGGGTCACGCCTTGGCCGGCGACCGCACTGCCAGCTTCCGGAGCCTCGACCGCGCACGCGAGTTGCTGGCACGGGCGGCGGCCGACGACGGCACGGGTGAGCCCGTGCTCGGCACCGGCAATCTGGCCGATCCGGCAGCGATGGTCACCGGGTGGTGTCTCCACGACCTCGGTCATCCCGCACAGGCCGCCGAGGTACTCGACCGCGAATGCCCGCGGATTCCCCCGCACGCCGTCCGCAGTCGCGCCCGGTACGGCCTGCGGCGGTCCCTCGCGCACGCGGCTGCGGGGGAAGTCGAGCACGCCTGCGCGCTGGCGGCCGAACTGCTCCCGAGTGTCACGGTGCTGAGGTCGGCGACGATCACCACCGACGTGGCTCGACTGGCTCGTGAGCTGACCCGGTTCCGTGCCAACCGGGCTGTGCTCGACCTGCAACCCGCGCTCGCCGGGGCGCTCCACCCGCGACAGCCGTAGGGCTGCCGCGCCTCGGACAGGGCCGCTGTCCGCCGTCCTCCGTGCCTCATCGGCCGGAACCGAACCCTCACTCACCGGAGAGGTGATCCGTCATGCCCGACATCTTCGTGAACTACCGCACCATCGACGAGGACACCGGCGCCGCCCTGATCGAGCGCGAACTGTCCCGGCGGTTCGGCAGCGAGCGGGTGTTTCGCGCCAGCAAGTCGATCAAGGCCGGCCGGCGCTTCCCGCAGGAACTGCTCACCGCCGTCCGGCGCAGCAGCGTGCTGGTCGCCGTCATCGGTGACCGCTGGGCCGACGCCCGGAGTGCCGACGGCCTCCGCGCGCTGGACGACCCGGAGGACTGGACCCGTCGGGAGATCGTCGAGGCATTCGAGAGCGGAGCCTTGGTCGTGCCCGTGCTGATCGGTCGGGCCACCCGGCTCAATCGGCGGGATCTCCCGCCCGAACTGGCCGAGTTGGCCGATTGCCAGTACCTCCGACTGGACACCCGCAACGCGGAGGCCGACCTCGCCCGGATCGGCGACGATCTGGCCGAGGCGCTGCCCCAACTGGCCGAGGCGGAGCGCCAGATCTCGCGGACCGACGGGGAGGCGGGCGCCGGTACCGGCATCGGGACCGGCAACGGGCCCGGCGGGTCGGACGGCGGTGTCGTCCGGGCCCGGGAGTACCACCACCTGCAGGACGGCGGAGTGAGCAACGTCAGCAACTCCGGGACGTTCATCAACACTGCCAACGGTCCCTTGCACACGGGCAGCGGTGATCAGAACAACGAGATCCGGCACGGCAGCCGTGTCACGTTCAACGGCGACGGCGGCAACTACATCGAGCGGGGCACGGCACAGCAGCGGTTCGGCGGTCGTGACGGCGACCGCGAGGACCGCGGGCGGTGAGCGAGGAAGGAGGAGACGTCCGGTTCGAGACGGCGAACGGACCGGTTCACAGCGGCTCGGGGAACATCTTCATCGGTGCCGACGTCTATCGGGAGCGCAGGACAACGGCCGAGCCTTGGCAGGTGGCGCTGGATCAGCGGCTGAACCTCGCCGAGTGCTTCGTGCCGCCGCCCGGCTACGGGGCGGTGGTCGAGAGGCTCGGGTCGGCCGGTGCCACCGTGCTGTTGGCCGGTTCGCCGGGGGACGGACGCCGGACGGCCGGGCTCATGGCCCTGCACCGGGTCGGCGGCGACGACAGGTTGTTCCGGGAGTCGTCGCTCCCGGGCGACCGGGAGCGGCTTCCCGACCCGGAACCGGGCGAGCGGCTGTTGCTGAACCTGTCCGGGCTGGCCGAGGCGGAGTACGCGCGTGCGGCCGGATTCCTGCTCCGGTGGCGGGGCAAGATCGCGGAGGCCGGGGCCAGGATGGTCGCCGTGCTGCCCTCGACCGACGAGGCCCTGGTGGACTCCGCACTCCACCCGCTGCTGCTGGAGATCGGCAGGCCGAGGGAGCAGGCGGTGCTCCGCCGGCATCTGGTCAGTGCGGCCGTACCGTTCGACCTCGATGACCTCCGGGCGGAGACGCCGCCCGGGCGGCTCGGTGGCCTTGCCATGCGGGACATGCGGAGACTGACCGTCCTGGTGGGGCAGGCCCGGTCGGCCGACCGCCACGGCCGGGGCATTCGTGGGTGGCTCCGGGACACGCTCTCCGCCCTGAGCGACCGCAGCGACGACGTGGCCGTCCAGGTGGCGGCGCTCGACTCGGGTGCACAGCGGGCACTGCTGCTGTCGGCGGCGATGCTGGAGGGCGCGCCCGCGGATGCGGTGTTCCACCACACCGACCGGCTGCTCGCGATGGTCGAGCACACTCCGGACGGCAGGCCCCCGCTGGAGCGCGCGGATCTCGCCGAGCGGCTCGGCAAGTTGCCGTTGAAGGTCGTCGACGGCCGGATCCGGTTCACGGCGCTGGCCTACGACGGCGCGGTGCGAGCTCACTTCTGGACGTACTTTCCGGGCCTGCGAGAGCAGTTCGGCACGTGGGTGGCCGGGACGGTCGAGAAGCCGGTGGCCATGCCGAACGTCGACGATCGGACCAGGCTGGTCGGCCGCTTCACGGAACAGAGCCTGCGCACGGGGGAGTGGGCGTTGCTCCAGCGGCTGGCCGGAACGTGGGCCGACGATCCCCGGCACGGCGAGGAGGCGTACGTCGTCATCCGGCTGGGGCTGGAGGACGAACGGTACGGCGCCGGGTTCCGCGGGTGGCTCTACGACCAGTCGACCAAGGGCGGGCTGCAGCCGAGCGCGGTCCGGGTGCTCGCCCGGGTCTGCGCCGAGGTGCTCGCCCGGACTCACCCGGACCAGGCGCTGGTCCGGCTGCACCATCTTGCGAGGGGAACCGTCGGCAGCGGCGTCACCGAGGCCCGGGACACGCTGTTCGCACTGGTCCGGCGTGACCGGCGGCTCTACCGGAAGCTGCTGGCGCGGGTGGCCGATCAGCTGGAGGCGGGCCGGGACGGCGGGCCGGACGCGGAACTGTTCCTGAGGTTGATCACGCCGATGGAGTTCGGCACCGAGCCCGACGTGGAGGCCCGCTGTCTGCGCGGGGTGGTGGGGTCTGACCTGTCCTCGCGGTCGCGTGCCGGAGTGGAGCAGTGGCTGGCGGCGGCCGTAGTGGCACCACCGGGGGAGGACGAACGTCTGCTGGACACCTTGGTGGGCGTTGCAGAGGGCCGGGCCGAACTGCTCGGCCGGCTCTACCTGGGGGCCTACGCCTGGACCGCCGCCGTGCAGCCGGCGGAGGTCCGGATTCAGCGGGCGGAGATGGCGTCGCGGCTGTGGCAGAAGATCGATATCGCGCAGGGCATCGAGCCGGTGGGTTCCGTGCGGGCGCGGCAGAGTGGGGAGAGGACCCGGTGAACTCCATGGAAAAGGGTCGGACAGCGGCGCTCGTCGTCGCGGCTGCGGTGGTGCCCGTCGCCCTCGGGTCGTGGGCCGGGTGGCCCGTCTGGCTCTGGGTGGCGCTGGCCGTCGGGATCGCGCTGCCGGTGCTGCTGACGACGGCGACGCGGGTCCGGCCGTCAGTGGGTGTCCCGCCGTACGTCCCACCGTACGTTCCCTCGGACGTGTCGGCGGCGGTGCCGCCGCCGGCCACGGCGGCTCCCGCCGAACTGCCCTACCAGGAGACCTCGGTGGTGGGTGTGGCGCTGCCGAGCGCCGTGCCGGACTACGACTTCGTCTTCTCGGCCACGGTCTGGTGGCGTCCGGTGCCGAACGGGGGTGGGCTGGTGCACGCCGCGCCGGGAAGCCTGGCGATCGAGACGGTCCTGGCTCGCGCGCGGGCCGTGACCGAACGGGAGCACCCCGGTCGGCTGGACCTCGTCCGCCACCGGCTGGACGGCGTGCTCGGCACGCAGAGCCCCGACACCTCGGGGTTGGTGGTGGCGATGGCCGGACGGGTCGGGTTGGGTCTGTCCGAAGCGGACCGGGACCGGCTGGGGAAGCTCGCGGAGGTCCGGAAGGCCGAGGAGGTCTGGGAGCACGAGCGGCGGTACGAGCGGAGCAAGCGGGCGTACCTCGGGGAGGACGTGCTCAGTTCACCGGGCAGCGCGGTGGTGTGGTGGCTGGCCCGGCACGACGAGGAGGTCCGCGGAGCGGTCGACATGATCGGGCCGCTGGCTCAGCTGGCGGCGGCGGCCAACGACCAGGCCGTCGAGGCGCTGTACGAGCATCTGGTGCCTCGGCCGGGGTCGCAGGCGATCCCGTTCCTGGACGATGTCGCCCCCCGGACCGGTGACGGGCGTGGTGAGGGGCCGGAGGAGAGCGGCGGAGGTGTGTCGCCGTCCGGGCCTGCGGGCCCGGGCGGGCCGGGGCGGGGGCCGTCGGTGATCGGGCCGTTGAGCGAGTTGATGAACGACGTCGCCTTGGCCGACGAGGCCGAACGCCTCGTCTTCACGCACCGGGTGGCCCGGTTGGCCGAGGCGGTGGGCCGGCCGGAGGCGGCGGCGTTGATCCTGGAGAGTCTCGGCGGGCCCGGCCCGGCGGCGCCGGATCCGGCACCGGACTCGGCGGCGGGCTTCGCCCCGGGGCGGATCCGTCCTGTCGAGGCCGACGGCGACGACGGCGAGGACGACGACGGTGAGGACGGTGAGGACGGCGAGGACTTGGTGACCGCCGTCTGGGAAGCGGGACCGGGGGCGTCGGGGCCGGTGGCACATGACTGGGGTGGGGCCGATCAGTCGTACAGGTGATCCAGTGTGGGGGTGGTTTTTGGGCGGGTGTTCGAACCGGTCGGGTTATCTCATATGACTGTTCCTGTTCGTCGGTCGAGATCGTCGGTGACGGGTAATGCTGAGCCGACCGGGTGGCGGTGCCGTGCAACGGAGCTCCGTTTCGTCGTGCCGGTCGGCCCCGTCGACGCGTCCAGAAAGGCTCGCCCGGTGACACAGCCGTTCGAACTGCCGTCCTTCTACGTGCCGCACCCGGCGCGTCTCAGCCCCCATCTCGAACAGGCCCGGGTCCACTCCCGCGAGTGGGCCCGGGAGATGGGCATGCTGGAGGGATCGGGCATCTGGACCCAGGTCGACCTGGACGCCCACGACTACGGACTGCTCTGCGCCTACACCCACCCCGATGCCTCCGCCGAGGCGTTGTCACTGGTCACGGACTGGTACGTCTGGGTGTTCTTCTTCGACGACCACTTCCTGGAGATCTACAAGCGCACCAACGACCGGAAGGGCGGCAAGGCGTACCTGGACCGGCTGCCGCTCTTCATGCCGGCCGACCCGGGTGTCCCGCTGCCCGAGCCGACCAACCCGGTCGAGGCCGGCCTGGCCGACCTCTGGCGTCGCACCGTGCCGTCGATGGGCGAGGACTGGCGGGTCCGGTTCGCGGAGAGCACCCGGAACCTCCTCAACGAGTCCCTCTGGGAGCTGGCCAACATCAACGCCGGCCGGGTCAGCAACCCGGTCGAGTACATCGAGATGCGCCGCAAGGTCGGTGGCGCGCCCTGGTCGGCCGGGCTGATCGAGTACGCGGCCCACGCCGAGGTACCGGCGGAGGTGTCCGGTTCGCGTCCGCTGCGGGTGCTGATGGACGCCTTCTCGGACGGGGTCCACCTGCGCAACGACCTCTTCTCGTACCAACGGGAGGTCGAGGACGAGGGCGAACTCAGCAACGGCGTGCTGGTGCTGGAGAGGTTCCTGGACTGCACCACGCAGGAGGCCGCCGAGGCCGTCAACGACCTCCTCACCTCACGGCTCCAGCAGTTCGAGAACACCGTGTTCACCGAACTCCCGCAGCTGTTCGCCGACTCCGGGCTCGACCCGGCAGGCTGCGCCAAGGTGCTGGCCTACGTCAAGGGTCTGCAGGACTGGCAGTCCGGCGGGCACGAGTGGCACATGCGGTCCAGCCGGTACATGAACGGCGGCGGCGCGGCCGCGGGCAAGGCCACCTGGTGGGACCCGTTCGCGATCGGCGGCGTCGGGACCTCGGCGCTGGACGTTCTGCGCTCCGGCGCGCTGCGTGACCTCGCCGACGAGCTGGGGTCGTTGAGCCGGTCCGGGCCGGCTTCGCGCGCCGCCGCCGCCGGGCCCGGTGCCGCCGTGATCGCGGGCCTGTCGCCGGCCTCGCTGGAGTCTCCGGGGACGGGGCTGATCGGCGGTTCGCACGGCGACGCCGAGCCCGGCGTGCGGCGGGCGCGCTCGCACACCCACGTGCCGTTCCAGGAGGTCGGACCCTCCCGGCTCCCCGAGTTCAGGCTGCCGTTCACCGTCGAGCTGAGCCCGTACCTGGACGCGGCACGGCTCAACACGGTCGAGTGGGGTCGCCGGATGGGCATGCTGGAGCCCCAACCGGGCGTCCCCGCCTCGCACATCTGGACCGCCGAGAAGCTCGCCGACTACGACTTCCCGCTCTGCTCGGCCGGCATCCACCCGGACGCCAGCGCCGCTCAACTCGACCTCACCTCGGCCTGGTTGACCTGGGGCACGTACGCGGACGACTACTTCCCGGCGGTGTTCGGCCAGACCCGGGACCTCGCCGGCGCCAAGGCGGTCAACGCCCGACTCTCGGACTTCATGCCGGTCGACGGCGGGCCCGCCCCGGTGCCGGGGAACGCCCTGGAGCGCGGGCTGGCCGACGCCTGGGCGCGGACCGCCCGGCCGATGACCGTCGAGGCCCGGCGGCGGCTCCGCGAGGCCGTCGAGGAGATGACGCTGAGCTGGATCTGGGAGCTCAACAACCAGGCACAGAACCGGATCCCGGACCCGGTCGACTACCTGGAGATGCGTCGGGCCACCTTCGGGTCCGACCTCACCATGAGCCTCTGCCGGCTGGCCCACGGACAGATCGTCCCTCCCGCCGTCTACGAGAGCGGCCCGATGGGTTCGCTGGAGAAGGCGGCTGCCGACTACGCCTGCATGATGAACGACCTCCACTCGTACCAGAAGGAGGTGCAGTTCGAGGGCGAGGTGCACAACATGGTGCTGGTGGTGCAGAACTTCTTCAACTGCGACTACCCGGCGGCGGTCCGGATCGTCGACGATCTGATGCACTCGCGGCTGGCCCAGTTCCAGCACGTGGCGGCGAACGAATTCCCTGTGCTGTACGACGACTTCGCGCTGGATCCCGCCGCGCGGGCGATGCTCGACGGGTACGTCGGCGAGTTGGAGAACTGGCTGGCCGGAATTTTGATCTGGCACCGGGACTGCCGCCGGTACCGGGAGGAGGACCTGCTGCGGCACTTCGGGAGCGAGGCAGGCCCGGTCCCGGACGAAGTGGGGGCGGGAGACGTGGCGTCGGTGGCTCCGGATGCCGCGGCCTCGGGTGTCGCGGCGCCGGGTACGGCGGTGACGGCGGGTGCGGCCGACGGTGATGTGGTGCCGGAGCCCGCCCGGGCCGGGTTCGCGTGGTTCGTCCCGACCGGGCTGGGGACGTCCGCGGTCCGCCCGGCGGCGGCGGCGGTGTCGGCGTCGGTGGTGCGTGCGGAGGCGGGGGCGGTCGGCGGCGCCGCGGAGTCGGCGCCGCGTCCGGGTGCGGTGCCGGCCGGGCCGACCGGGTTCGGCACGCTGGGTGCGCAGCCGGTTCCGGTCGCGGGTGTGTCGCAGGTCGGGTAGCGGTCACGACGGTGCGCGGCGGTCCGCCGGGGAGTGTCCCGGCGGACCGCCGTCGCGCCCCGGGCGGGGCGGGCCTCGCGGGTGGTCGTGGCCGGGTGGACGCGCGGGCGCCCGGGGGACTGGCTAGTGTGGCAAATCGGGACGAAATGCCACACGGAGAGGGCTGGGCCATGACCGTGCAACCCGAGGGAACGCCCTGTTGGGCCGACGCGATGTTCACCGACCTGGAGGGCGCGAAGGTCTTCTACGGAGAAGTACTGGGCTGGACCTTCGGCGAGTCCTCGTCCGAGTACGGCAACTACACGCAGGCCTACGTGGACGGCAAGGCCGTCGCCGCGATCGTCCCGCCCATGCCCGGCCAGCCGATCGAATCGATCAAGTCGGCGTGGTGCCTCTACCTCGCCTCGCCGGACGCCGCCGCCACCGCGGAGAAGATCCGCGGCAACGGCGGCGAGGTCCTGATGGGCCCGATGCAGGTCGGCGAGTTCGGTTCGATGGTGATCGCCAAGGACCCGGGAGGCGTCGTCTTCGGCGTCTGGCAGGCCGGCACCCACGAGGGGTTCGAGGTGCAGGGGGTCCCCGGTGCCTACACCTGGGCCGAGGTCGTCACCCGCGAGCCCGGCCGGGCCGACGCGTTCTTCCCCGCCGTCTTCCCCTACACGGTCAAGCGGATGGACGTCGAAGAGGTCGACTACAAGGTCTTCGAGATCGGCGGGGCCCCGGTGCTCGGCCGGATGAAGGCCGGTCCGGACGACCTGCCGCCCGAGGCGCCGAACTACGTGAGCGTCTACTTCGCGGTGGAGGACTGCGACGCGACCGTCGCCAAGATCACCCTGCACGGCGGGCAGCTCTACTTCGGCCCGATGGACAGCCCGTTCGGCAGGTTCGCGGCGGTCGGCGACCCCGGAGGCGCGGCGTTCGGCGTGATCGCCCTCGGCGCGACCGTCGGCGACATGCCCGGGATGGTGGCCGAATGAGCGGCAACTCCGAGCGTGCGGACCTGCTCCAGACCCTGGACAAGCACCGGGGCTTCCTGCGCTACACCGTCCGCGACCTCACCGACGAGCAGGCCGCCCGCCGCACGACGGCCAGCGAGCTGTGCCTGGGCGGCCTGATCAAGCACGTCTCCGGGGTGGAGTCCCGCTGGCTGCGGTTCGCGGTCGGCGGCGCGGCCGCGATGGAGGACGAACCGGTCGACTGGGCAGGGCAGTTCCTGATGACCGACGGCGAGACCCTGGCCGGACTGCTCGCCGCGTACGAGCGGGTGGCGGCCGAGACCGACGAACTGGTCGCGACCCTCCCCGACCTCGACCTGACCCACCCGCTGCCCCAGGCGCCGTGGTTCGAACCGGGTGCCTCCTGGTCGGCCCGGCGGGTGCTGCTGCACGTCATCGCCGAGACCGCGCAGCACGCCGGGCACGCCGACATCATCAGGGAGTCGCTGGACGGCGCGAAGACGATGGGCTGAGCGGGTCCTCCCGCGCCTCGAACTCCACCCCGAGCAGCTCGCGCAGCGCCCGGTCGCCCTCCGCCGTCACCCGCAGCGCCCGTCCGGAGCCGATGCGCTCCACCCAGGCCCGGTCCAGCGCCGTCCGGCACAGTGCCGCCCCGAACGCGCCGCCCAGGTGCCCGCGCCGCTCCGTCCAGTCCAGGCAGCTGCGGACCACCGGGCGCCCGCCCCCGCGCCCGGACCGGGCCGGCAGCTCCACACCCAGCTCGGCCAACCACGCCCGCCCCCGCTCGGTGAGGGCCGGACCGGAGTCCTCGGCGACCAGCCCGCGCGCCAGGACGGCGTCGCAGACCGCCACGCCGAGCCGGCCCGCGAGGTGGTCGTAGCAGGTCCGGGCGCGGGCCTCGGCTCTCATCCGGGTGGATTCGCGCAGGGAACGCGGCCCGGGGGCGGACCGCGGGGGCGCGGACCTCCCGGTCGCGGACAGCGGGGTCGGGGCCGGCGGGGTGGCGGCCAGCGTGACGCCGGACGCCGGGGTCGCGGGCGAGAACGACGACAGGTCCTCGATCAGTGTGGCCACCGCCGGGCCGGCCAGCCGGACGTACCGGTGCCGGCCCTGCCGCTCCTCGGCCAGCAGGCCGCCGGCGATCAGACGGGACAGGTGCTCACTCGCCGTGGACGGGGCCACGCCCGCGTACCGGGCCAGCTCGCCGGCGGTCCAGGCCCGGCCGTCGAGCAGAGCGGTGCAGAACGCGGCGCGGGTCGGGTCGGCGAGCAGTCCGGCGAGCTGGGCGAGCGACATGGCTCCATGGTGCCGCGTGGACGCTTCGGCGGACACCGAAGTGTTCCGTCCCTAGCGTGAGGGCCATGCGTACTCCGGTCGTTCGTGTCGCCTCCTCCTCGTCCGCTCCCGTTCCGGCTCCCGTTCGTGCGTCCGTTCCTGCCCTGGGCCCGGATGCGGTCCCCGAGCCCGACCCCGAGCCCGACCCCGAGCCGGTGACCGGTGCGGCCAGGGGCGCCGACGCGCCCGTACCGGTCCGGTTCGACCGGTACGAGCACGTCACGGCCGCGCTCGCCGATCCCGCCCTCGTGCCGGTGCCTGCCGCCCCCGGGCCGGTCGGCGGCGCGGCCTGGCTGCGCGCCACGGTGGCGCGGTTCGGCGCGGGCGAGCGGCACGCCGTGCGCCGGGCAGGCGTCGAGGCCGACCTGGCCCGCCTCGACCCGGACGCGCTGCGGGCGTCGGCCGCCGCCGGCTCCGAGCCGGATGCCGGTCTGCGGGCGGTGCGGGTCCTTGCGCAGGCGTTGGGCCTGGCCGAGCCGGACGCGGTCGGGCGGGCGGTCGCCGCGGTGGCGCGCGTCTACTTCGTCGAGCGGCCGGACGACCCGGAGGCCGACGCCGCCGTGGCCTGGCTGCTGCCCCGGATGCTGCCCGACGAGGAGCCGGTGGGGCGCGGCGGGGCGGGGGCGGAGGCGGAGCGCCGTCCGGCGGAGCACGGCGCGGCTGCCGTCCGCGCGGCCGAGGAACGGGCCGCCAACCGGATCGGCCTGCTCGTCCAGTCCTTCGACGCCACCGCAACCCTCGTCGACCACGCCCGCCGGGCCGTCGGCAGCGGCGCCGACCCGATCGACGCGGCGCTGCGCCACGACCCGCCCGTCCGGACGATGCGCCGCCACGCCGTTCGGGACACCGAGGTCGGCGGGGTGCCGGTCCCCGCCGGGGCCCAGGTGGTGCTCGACGTCGCCGCCGCCCAGGCGGGCCGCCCCGGACTGCCCCCGCTGACCTTCGGCGCTCCGCCCCGGCTCTGCCCCGGCCGCATCCACGCCCTGGCGATCGCGTCCGGCATCCTGCACGGCGCCGCGGACCCGGCCGGATCCTCGCCCGACGCCCCCGACCCCGACCCCGACGGGCTCGTCCCCGGCCCCGACGCCCCCGCCCCGGGCGGCGACCTCCGCCCGCACGAGAGGACCGCCCGATGAGCGCGCCCACCCCGTTCGCCGCCCTGCACCACCGGGCGGGCGAGCCGTTGCTGCTCCCCAACGCCTGGGACCACGCCTCCGCCGCCCTCCTGGCCGAGCAGGGCTTCTCCGCCGTCGGCACCACCAGCCTGGGCGTCGCCGCAGCCGCCGGGCTGCCCGACGGCGTCGCCGCCACCCGCGCGGAGACCCTCCGGCTGGCGCGCCGCCTCGGCCGCACCGGCCGTTACCTGCTCTCCGTCGACGTGGAGAACGGATTCAGCGACGACCCCGGAGAAGTCGGCTCCCTCGCAGCCGAGTTGGCCGATGCCGGGGCCGTCGGCATCAACCTGGAGGACGGTCGTGCGGACGGCACGCTCACCCCCGCCGCCCTGCACGCCGCCAAGATCGCCGCCGTCAGGTCCGCCGCTCCCGGTCTCTTCGTCAACGCCCGTACCGACACCCACTGGCTCGCCGTGCCGGACGCCGGCCGGGAGACCGACCGCCGGCTCGCCGCCTACCGGCAGGCCGGCGCGGACGGGGTGTTCGTCCCGGGCCTCGCCGATCCGGCGGCCATCGCGGAACTCTGCGCCACCCTCGACGTCCCGTTGAACATCCTCTACAGCCCGACCGGACCGACCGTCCCCGATCTCGCCGCCCTCGGCGTCTCCCGCGTCAGCCTCGGCTCGCTCCTCTACCGCACTGCCCTGGCCGCCGCCACGGCCACCGCCGTCGCGATCCGTGCCGGCGCCCCTGCCCCGGATCCCGGCACCGGGACGCCCGGCTACGCCGCGGTGCAGGCCCTCCACCACGACCGGCCCGGACCGGTCCCCCCGGCCGGGCCGCCGCCCCGCTGACCGCCGACGCCGGTGCTCCGCCGCCCGGCGTCCCGTCGCACCCCGGCGTCCCGCCGTCGTCCTGCGGGAGGCGGCGGGACGGGGAATCGGAGGCCGGCAGGTGCGGAGGGTCAGCGGGTGCGGAGGGTCAGCGGGTGAGGAGGGCGCGGAGGGCGGACGCCACCTCGGCCGGGGCCTCCTCGGCCATGAAGTGGCCGTAGGGGACGGTCGCGTGGTGCAGGTCGGGAGCCCAGGCGCGCCAGCGGGCGGCGGCGTCGAAGCCCAGGGCGGCGCCCCAGTCCTGCTGGAGGACGGTGACCGGCATACGCAGCCGTCGGCCGGCCTCTCGGTCGGCGCGGTCGTGGTCGACGTCCGTACCGGCCGAGGCGCGGTAGTCGGCGACGATCGACGGGACGGCGGCGCGGCAGGCGGACAGGTAGGCGGCGCGGACCTCGTCCGGCAGGGCCTCCGGGTCGCGTGCCCAGAGGTCGAGGAAGTGGCCGAAGAAGGCGTCCGCGCTCGCGCCGATCATGGTTTCGGGCAGTCCCGGCGGCTGAGCCATCAGGTAGAGGTGGAACCCGACGGCGGCGGTGGTGCCGTGCATGACCTCCCACGTGTCGAGGGTCGGGAGCACGTCCAGCGCGGCGAGGTGGGTGACGGTGTCCGGGTGGTCCAGCCCGGCCCGGACCGCGACCAGCGCGCCGCGGTCGTGCCCGGCCAGCGCGAAGCGGTCGTGACCCAGCGCCCGGGCGAGGGCTACGACGTCGGCGGCCATGGTGCGCTTGCTGTACGCGGTGCCCCCGGGGTCGGTGGGCTTGTCGCTGGCGCCGTAGCCGCGCAGGTCGGGACAGATGACGGTGTGGTCGGCGGCGAGGTCCGCGGCCACGTGCCGCCACATCAGGTGGGTCTGCGGGAAGCCGTGCAGGAGGACGACCGGGCTTCCGCTGCCGGCGACGGCGGTGTGGAGCGCCACGCCGTCCGCGACGGGGACGCGCAGGTACTCGAAGCCGGGGACGGCGGGGGAGGGCGCGGGGACGGGGGTCGGTCGGGGGGTGGGGAGGGGCACGGGGCGGCCTTTCTCGGTGGGTGGTTCTTCGCTGCACCACGAGCCTCGCCGACGCGAATCAGCATCCGGTCAGCGTCAGCGGCCGGTGTCGGTGCGGCCGGAGGGGTCGCCAGGAGCGCCGGGGTCGCCGGGATCGCCGGGGTCGCCGTACCGGGCCGGTGCGGCGGACGCCGTACGGTGGCGGGGTGACGAGGGTGTCCGGAGAAGCGGGGCGGACGGGGACCGTGTTCGGGGTCCTCGGGCCGGTGGTGGCCGAGCGGGCCGGCGGGGTGCTCGCACTGAAAGGGCCGCGGCACCGGGCGGTGCTGGCGCGGCTGATCGTGGCCCGCCGGCGGGTCGTTCCCGTCACCCGTCTGGTCGAGGACCTCTGGACGGAGCCGCCGCCGGGCGCCGTCGGGGCCGTACAGACCTTCGTCTCCGCGCTGCGCCGCGTCCTGGAACCGGATCGTCCGCCGCGTTCCCCGGCGAGGCTGCTGGTCACGGAGGGGCGGGGCTACGCGCTGCGCGCCGGACCGGACGAGGTCGACGCCTGGCGCTTCGAGGCCGCGGTCGCCGACGCGGTGCACGGGGAAGGAACGGCATGGGGTGAGGGCGCGGAGGCGGCCCTGCTGCGGTTGGACGAGGCGCTCGCTCTCTGGCGCGGCCCCGCCTACACCGAGTACGTCGAGGAGGACTGGGCCCGCGCGGAGCGGGCCCGCCTCGCCGAGCTGCGACTGCTGGCCGTGGAACGGCGGGCCGAGGCGAGGCTGGCGCTCGGCCGGGCCGCCGACGCCGTCCCCGACCTCGACGCGCACCTCGTCGACCACCCCTGGCGCGAGGACGCCTGGCGGCTGCTGGCGCTCGCGCTCTACCGGCAGGGCCGCCAGGGCGAGGCGCTCGCCGTGCTGCGCCGGGCCCGGACGACGCTGGTCGAGCAGCTGGGACTGGACCCGGCCCCGCGGCTGCGTGTCCTGGAGGCGGACATCCTCGCGCAGTCGCCCGCCCTCGACGGCGACCGCGACCGCGACCGCGACCGGGGCCGGGGCCCCGGCCCGGGCCTCGGTGCCGTGGACGGCGGGCCCGTCGACGCCACCGCCCGGCTCTGGACGTCCGCCGCCGCGGCGTACGACCGGAGCGTGGCCGCCGGGGCCCGGGCCCGGCTGGAGTCCACCGTCGGCCTGCTCCGCAGCCTGGCGGTCACCGGCCCCGACGGCCTGGCGGCTGCCCGACAGCACCGGTGGGCCGCGGTCGAGGCGGCGGAGGAGTTCGGCGATCCCGAGCTCACCGCCCGGGTGCTCGGGGCCTTCGACGTCCCCGCGATCTGGCCGCGCAGCGACGATCCGGCGCTCGCGGCCCGGCTGGTCGCCGCCGCCGAACGCACCCTCGCCGCCCTTCCGGACGGCGGCGTCCACGATCCGGCGCGCTGCCGGTTGCTGGCGACGGTCGCCGTCGAGACGCGCGGTGCCCGGTCGGCCCGTGCGCTGCGGGCGGCGCACGAGGCGGAGACGATCGCCCGGCGGCTGGACGACCCGGCGCTGCTCGCCTTCGCCCTCAACGGTGTGTTCATGCAGTCCTTCGCCGGAGCCGGCCTCGCCGGGCGGCGGGATGCGATCGGGGCGGAACTGGTCGCGCTGGCCGCCCGCCACGGTCTGACCACGTACGAGGTGCTCGGCCACCTGATCCGGATGCAGTCCCGCAGCGCGTTCGCGGACTGGCCGACCGCCGACGGGCACGCCGCCGCTGCGGACCGGCTCGCCGAGCGGCACGAGCTTCCGTCGGTGGGGGTGTTCACCGACGGGTACCGCGCGCTGCGGCTGGCCGCCGAGGACCACCCGGCCCCCGTCGGGAGGGCCCCCGTCGGGCGTGGACGGGCCGAGGCCGCCTACCGGGCCGTGGCCGACCGGCTCGACGCGGCCGGGATGCCCGGCATGGCCCCGGGACTCCGCGCGCTTGCGCTGTTGTCGCTGCCCGCCGCCGAACGAGCCCGGGCCGAGGCCCGGCGGCCGGACGAGATCGAGAGCGGGGCCGAGGGCGGCTCCGAGAACAGGGCCATGGACGGCGACGCGGACCGCGGTACGGACCGCGGTACGGACCGCGGTGCGGACCGCGACCCGGACTGGGCACGCGCCGTCGGACCGGACCGGGACTGGGGTCCGTACCGCCCGTGGGCCGAACCGCTCGTGCTCGCCGCCGCAGGCCGGGACACCGAGGCCCGCGCCGCCCTGCACGCCCTCCCCGAGCCCCCGGCCGATCCCCTCTACGAGGTCTGCTGCTGCCTGGAGGCCGCCGCCGCCCGCCTGCTCCACGACCGCCCGGCGCTCCGCCGCGCCCATGCCCGCCTGCTCCCCGCCGTCGGCGAACTCGCGGGCGCAGCATCGGGGTTGCTCTCCTTCGGCCCGGTCGCCGGCCACCTCGCGGCCGTCGCCCGGGCGCTGGGTCACGCCGGCTGACGGCCGGTCCGGGGCCCGCGTCGTCCGCCTCCGCCCGCCGGGTGCGCCTGCCTCCGTCCGCCTCCGCCTCGCCCCTGTGCCCGCCCTCGGCCGCCGTTCCGGTTGACGGTCGAGCGAGTGAACTGCGCCGCGGAAGGTTCGATCACGGACTCCTGCGAGGTATCCCTGCCCGGGACCTGCGCAACCGTCGGATCGGCGCCGAAGCACGGCCCGGGACAGGTGGATCCATGAGTTCGACCGTCAGTCAGAGACGCATCCGGGCGGGCGCCCTGGCCGTCCTCCTCGCCGCCGTGACCCTCGGCACGGCCGCGCCCGCGTCCGGGGCGCCCGAAGACGGCATCCTCGGCTCCCTCAGCCCCGACATCCGGGCGATCATGGCCAAACCGGCCTACCAGCACGCCCAGTGGGGCCTGCTGGAGATCGACGACACGACCGGTGAGGTCATCCACTCGATCTACCCGGACCAGTTCTTCATCCCCGGTTCGACGGCCAAGCTGGTCAGCGTGTCCGGCGCCTGGCACGCCCTCGGCGGCGAGCACCGCTTCACCACGCCCGTGCAGGCCGTCGGCAGCCGGGACGGGGAGGTCCTGAACGGCTCGCTCGTCCTGGTCGCCCAGGGCGACCTCACGATGGGCGGCCGGACCGCGCCCGACGGCTCCGTCTCCTTCACCCCGATCGACCACACCTACGCGAACGATGTCCCCGGTGCGACCCTCACCCCCGAGAACCCGCTCGCGGGCCTCGACGAGATCGCCGGGCAGGTGCGGCAGGCCGGCATCACCGAGGTCCACGGGGACGTCGCCGTCGACTCCCGCCTCTTCACCTCCTTCCCCGACCTGGACCCGAGCCCCACCCCGTTGATCATCAACGACAACGTCATCGACCTGCTCACCACCCCGACCGCCCCCGGCCAGGCCGCTCAGCTCAGCTGGCGCCCGCAGGTCGCGCCGTACCAGGTCGAGTCGACGGTGCAGACGGTCGCGGTGGGCGGCCCGACCGAGCTCACCGTCTCCGCCTCACCCGACGGCACCCGCATCACCCTCTCCGGGACGATCGCCGCCGACGCGCCCCCGACGCTCCGGATCTCGAACGTGCAGGACCCGGCGTCCTTCGGTCGTACCGCCCTGATCGAGGCGCTCGCCCGGGCGGGTGTCACCGTCACCGCCCCGCCGACCGGGCCGAACCCGTCCGGCACGCTGCCGGACTCCTACGACGGTACCCAGCGCGTCGCCGCCTACGTCTCCCCGGTCTTCGCCGAGTACACCCGGCTGATCCTGAAGGTCAGCCACAACCTCGGCGCCAACCTCGGCATCTGCCTGATGGCCGTGACGGCGGGCAGCCACCAGTGCGAGGACGGGTTCCCCGTGCTCACCGCCTTCCTCCGCCAGGCCGGCATCGACCCCACCCAGGTCCAGCTCCTCGACGGGCGCGGCGGCAACCCCGTCGACCGGGTCACCCCGCGCGTCGAGAACCAGATCCTCCACTACTGGCAGGGCACCCCCGAGGCGACCCGGTTCCGTGAGGCCCTCCCGATCCTCGGCGTCGACGGCAGCCTCGCGTCCGTCTGCGAGGGCTGTCCCACCTGCCCGGGGAAGGGCAAGGTCTGGTCCAAGCCCGGCACCGTCGCGGGCTTCGACGCCGTCAACAACCGCATCGCCGTCGGCGCCCAGACCCTGGGCGGGTACCTCGACGCGGGCCACGGCCGCCTCCACACCTACTACCTGGCCGTCAACGGGGCTTCCACGCCGGACATCGAGGGCGTCATCGAGATGATCGGCGACCTCTCGCTCATCTCCGGCCTCCTCCAGGAGCAGGCCGAAGCCCGCTCCTGACCCCACCCCGCTCGCTCCGTCAGCTCTGTCAGCTCCGTTTGCTCCGGTGCTCCCTCCGGCTCCGAAGGCCCTCGCCGCTCCGCCCCCGTGCGCGGCCGGGGCCTTCGGGCGTTTTCGCGACCGGCCACCGGGCGTGTAGGACTGGGACCCGACGCGCGGCCCGACGGGGTTCCGACCGGACCGCCGTCCCGCAGCCACCGCAGAGACGAGACATCTCCCTCCTCCCCGGGGAAGGGAGTACGGAGAGGGGGAGCCCGTGTCCACGCCCGCCATGCGGCCCGACGCGAGCGAGGTCTACCGCCGGTACCTGAGCGCCGTGCTGCTCCACGGCCACGCGAGTGCCAAGGCCTGCGAGCTCGGCGCGACCGACCTGTACGCGCTGAACATCCTCCAGCTGTCCGGGGCGATGACCCCCGGCGAACTGGCCACCCGCACCGGGCTGACCACCGGTCCGACCACCCGCCTCGTCGACCGGCTGGAGCAGGCGGGCTACGTGCGCCGGGCGGCCGATCCCGGCGACCGGCGCAAGGTCATCGTCGAACCGGTCGGCGGGCCCGCCGATCTCGACCGGGTGATGGCCCCGGCCCGGGAGCGGGTCGGCGAGATCCTCGCCGGGTACGCGCCGGAGCAGCTCGACGTCCTCTTCGACTACTTCGCCCGCGCCGCCGACGCCTACCGGGAGGCCGCTGACCACCTCCGCACCGGTCCCGCCGACGTCTGACCCGGGCCCCGGGCCCCGGCCCCGAGTCCGGGTCCGAGTCCGGGTCAGGCCCCGGCCCGAAGAGCGGGGGCGGCGTCCACCCGGCGACGGGGTTCGCGCGATCGGTCACGACCACCGGGTGCCGGAGTGCTCCGACCGGCGGGCGGACAGCGTCTGCCCCAGCACCAGCAGGCTCAGACCGAACATCAGCACGCCCAGGGGGACGTGGAACGACGGGACGTGCGCGACGCCCAGCACGACCTGGACCGAGGCGAGCACCAGGAAGCCGGACGCGTACAGGACGGGGCGGGGCGATCCGCCGCCCGGCCGCCACGCGAGGATCGCGGCGAGCAGGTACAACATCGACGCGCCGTACATCACGCGCGCTCCGACGCTGTGCAGGACCTCGCCGCTGTGGGAGGTCAGGAGCAGCCCGGCGGTGACCGCCTGGAAGAGGATGGCCAGGGTCTGCAGGGCGATCGCGACCTGCGCGAACGTGAAGCTGCGGTGTCCTGCCGTCATCGGTGTGGCCATGGTGCGGTCCCCTCTTCCGCCTCGCGGCGGTTGATCGGTACTGTCTCGGTAGTCCGACGACGTGGGCCCGCGAAATGTGAGGTGGAGCGTCGATGTCCGGCCCGGGGGTTCGTCGACGTGACGGCTGCGGAGGCGGACGAGAAGAACCAGGGAGCGGCCCCGGCCATGAGCACTCCGTCCGAGCCAGGGCATGACGGGTCCGAGCCGGGCCTGCGCGAGATCGTCGGCGAGCGGCGGCACCTGACCAACGTCGCCTACCGGCTGCTCGGTTCGCTGGCCGAGGCCGAGGACGCCGTGCAGGAGACGTACGCCCGCTGGTACGCGATGCCGCGCCGGAGCCAGGAGGCCGTCGAGTCGCCCGGTGCCTGGCTGACGACGGTGGCCGGCCGCATCTGCCTCGACCTGCTGGGCTCGGCGCGGGTCCGGCGCGAGCGCTACGTCGGTGAGTGGGTCCCCGAGCCGCTGCCCGACCGCGCGGAGTGGATCGGCGGGCCGGTGGGCGGTGGCGGGACCGAGCCGGCCGACCCGGCCGACCGGGTGACGCTGGACGAGTCGGTCAGCATGGCATTCCTCGTCGTACTGGAGACGATGACGCCGGCCGAACGCGTGGCGTTCGTCCTGCACGACGTGTTCCGGTACTCGTTCGCGGAGGTCGCCGAGATCGTCGGCCGGACGCCGGCGGCCTGCCGTCAGCTGGCCTCCTCGGCCCGCCGGCGTGTGCGCGCCGCAGGGGCCACGGCCGTCCCGGCGGCCGGTCAGGCCGGGCTCGTGCGGAGCTTCAAGGAGGCGTGGGAGGCCAGGGACATCAAGTCCCTCGTCGACCTCCTCGACCCCGACGCCACGATGGTCGCCGACGGCGGCGGGCTGGTCGGCGCCGCCCTCCGCCCGGTCGAGGGCAGCGAGCGCATCGCCCAGTACCTGATCCACATCGCCGACAGGGCCCCCGGGCTGACGCTCCTGGAACGGACGGTCAACGGCAGCCCCGGCCTGGTCGCCCAGTTCGGCGGCGTCACCGTGACCGTGGCGGCGTTCGGCCTCGCCGACGGCCGCGTCACCCGCATCTGGGCGGTCCGCAACCCGGAGAAGCTCCGCCCCTGGCACCGGAACGGCGACAGGACCGACGGCTGACCCGTGCGGGCTCGGTCCGGGCTCGGTCTGGATCCGCTGCTCCTCGCGCGCGCCGATCGGCTCGCCGGCCCCGGTGAGCCCGCACGGCGCGCGGGCCCCGTTCGTCCCCGGGCCGCCATGCCCGGGCGCCCCTGCCCGCCGGTTACTCCGCGGTCCGCCCGACGGGCTCTTCCTAGGACGGAATCCGTCCTAGATGCTCTCTACCGTCTGTCGGGAAGGAACTGATCGGAACGGTGATTCGGAGGGATCCGTCATGATTCTTGTGATCGGCGCGACCGCGCACTTCGGGCGGCAGACGGTGGAGGCGCTGGCGGGCGCCGGGCGGCAGGTCCGGGCCCTGTCGCGCACCCCTGAACGGGCGGGACTGCCCGAGGGCGTGGAGGTGGTGGGGGGCGACCTGGCCCGGCCGGAGACGTTGGGGCCTGCGTTGGACGGCGTCACCGAGCTGTTCCTGGTGCTTCCCTACGGTGCGGATGCACGGCCGCTGCTGGACCAGGTGCGGCAGGCAGGGGTGCGACAGATCGTGTTCCTGTCCTCGGGGGCCGTCGTCGACGGCGCGGACCCGCAGCCCGATGTGATCGCCGCCTACCACGCGAAGGTGGAGCAGGAGATCAGGGCGACGGGCGTCGACTGGACGTTCCTGCGGTTGTTCTTCCCGGCGATCAACTCGCTGGCCTGGGCGACGCAGGTGCAGGGCGGGGACACCGTCCGCGGACCGCACGCCGCGGCCGCCGCCTCGGTGGTGCACGAGCGCGACGTCGCCGAGGCAGCCGCCGCCGTGCTCGGCGCCGTCGAACACCACGGCCGGGTCCACGAACTGACCGGGCCGCAGTCGCTCACCCAGACCGAGCAGGTCGAGGTGCTCGGCCGGGCCCTGGGCCGTGAGCTCCGCTTCGAGGAGGTGGCGGATCACGTGGTCCGGCAGCAACTCGGCCGGTTCATGGACGCCGACTTCGCAGGTGCCCTCCTGGACTTGATGGCGAACACGGTGGGCGGGCCGGCACCGGTGGGCGACACCGTCGAGAAGCTGACCGGCCACCCGGCACGCCCGTACGCGCAGTGGGTCGCGGATCACCTGGCGGACTTCCGCTGACCCCCGCCGCTCCGCCCGAGGTCGTGGAATCGGCCGTGGGCGCGCGGGAGCGGGAGGAACACCGGGCGCACCGGATCGCCGCCGGACCGTCTCCGCCCGGCCCGCGGCAGCCCGAAGGCCCCGACCGCTGGGCGGTCGGGGCCTTCGGGCTGCCCAGCCGGTGAATCGCGCGGGCCAGTCGGCGAAAAGGCGGGCGTGCCGCCCGGCTGCGGCGACGCGATCAGCTCCGCGAGTCGGCCGTCACCTGCCCACGAGTGCGGGTTCGAAGTCGGCCTTGTCCGCCCGCGGCCGGGGGTCGTCATGGTGCCTGAACAGCTTGCCCGGCCACCACATCCATCGACCCACGTCCAGGGTCAGCGCGGTGACCAGCACCGAGCGGACGATCATGGTGTCCAGCAGCACGCCGAACGCCACCGCGAACCCGAGCTCGGCCGCGAACACCAGCGGCAGCGAGGCCATCGCCGCGAAGGTGCCGGCCAGCACCAGACCCGCTGAGGTGATCACACCCCCGGTGGTGGACAGACCCGTCAGCGCGCCGCGCCGGGTGCCGTGCAGCAGCGCCACTTCGCGCACCCGGGTGACCAGGAAGATGTTGTAGTCGATGCCCAGGGCGACCAGGAACACGAACGTCAGCAGCGGGAAGGAGGCTTCCGCGCCGGCGAAGTGGAACACGTGGTTGAACAGCAGGCTGCTCACGCCGAGGGCCGCTCCGAACGACAGCACCACCGTGGCCATGAGCAACAGCGGCGCGACGATCGCCCGCAGCAGCAGCGCGAGGATGAGGAGCACCACCACCAGGACGATGGGGATGATCACCTTGGAGTCGCGAGCGGCCGCCTCCTGCGTGTCGAGCATGATCGCCGTGCTGCCGCCGACATGGGCATCCGCATCCTCGATCTTGTGGACCGCGATTCTTGCCTGCTCCACAGTGCGCATCGCGGTCGTACTGCTGGGATCGTCCTTGAGTTCCGCCAGCAGGACGGCCTCGCCGCCCTTGACCATGGGCGTCGAGACGTCGCCGACTCCCGGTACGCCGGACAGCGTGGTCCTCACCCGCTCCGCCGAGGCGGCCTTGGCCACGACGAGGACGGGGTCGCCCGACCCGGCCGGGAAGTGCCCGGACCGAATCTCCTCGCCGACCGCCATCTGTGGTGTGTTGGTGAACTGGTCCTTGTTGGAGAGCCCGTCGGCCTTGAGCCCGAACGCCCCGATCGCCATGACGGCGAGGGCGAGCGTGGTGCCGATCCACACGATCCGCGGCCGGCGGGAGACAGCGGTGCCGACCCGGGTCCAGATGCCTTCCCCGGCCGCCTCGGCCGACCCGTGCGACGGCTTCACCGGCCAGAAGATCCAGCGGCCGCAGACGACCAGCAGGGCCGGCATCAGGGTGACCATGGCGACCAGTCCGACGAGCACGCCGACAGCACAGGCCGGTCCGAGCCCCTGGGTGGAGTTGAGAGTGGCCAGCATCAGCAGCATCAGGCTGACCGCGACGGTCGCGGCGCTGGCGACGATCGCGGGACTGGAGCGGTACAGGGCCTCGGCCATCGCCTCGTGCCGGTCCTCGTGCCGCAGCAACTCCTCCCGGTACCGCGAGATGAGCAGGAGCGCGTAGTCGGTCGCGGCGCCGAACACCAGCACGGTGAGGATGAAGCTGGTCTGCTTGTTGACGACGAGTCCGGCATCCTTCGCCAACAGGTAGATCACCGCTTCCGAGGTGACCAGGGCGACGCCCACGGTCAGCAGCGGCAACACCGGAAGCAACGGGCTCCGGTAGGTGAGCAGCAGGATCACGACCACCACCAGTGCGGTGATCGTCGTCAGGGCGCCTCCCCCACTGAACGCCTCGATCGAGTCGGACGCGTAACCGGCCGGCCCGGTGACGTGGAAGCCGAGACCGTCGGCGTTCTCCCCGCCGACCTTGTTCATCGCGGCAACGATCTCGCCGATCCCCTCCCAGCCCTTCTGGTCCTTGTGGAGCTGGACCACGGTCTGGACGGCTTTGCCGTCCTGGGCCTTCAACGGCCCGTGCGGCTGACCCACGACGTTGTCGATGCCCTTGAAGGCTTCGGCGTCGGCTTCGGCCTTGGCCATGTCAGCAGGGGTGATGCCCTCGGGCCGATCGTAGATCACAATCGCGGGCAGTGTGTCGCCGAGTTGGAAGCTCTCGGCCCGCTCGACGACCTTGGTGGACTCCGCGTTACCGGGCAGCCAGGCCGAGTTGTCGTTCTTCTCGACGTCGCCGAGCCGGCCGGCCAGCATCAGGGCCGGCACCAGGACGACCGCCCAGAGTGCGAGGACGACCCACTTCCCCACCCTTCCACCGGGCAGGGACGCCATTCTTCGTATCACGTTGATTCCTCAGTGTTCAGTTGGCGTGGGAGAGCTTGTCGGGCTCGGCGACGGTGCAGGTTCGGCACACCTGGCTGCCGTCCGGAGCGAGGCCGAGGACGAGGACCGGCCGGCGCCGACGGGTCGCCGTCGGCCCTGCGTCGGGTGATGGTGAGGCCTCGGCCGGAGTCGGGGCGAGAGCCGCGAGCAGACGGGCGACCTTGTCCCGGCCGTGGACGGGGCGAGCCCCGGCTCGGATGAGGTGATCATGGCCGCGGCGCCCCCGGGTCTTCTCTTCGTCCGCTTTCGCTGTCAGAACTTCGACGAAACAGCGCACCGGAGTGTGAGGTCGGCGCCTCGCCCCACTTGTCGCGCACTACGCGCCCGGCCCACCGAGGGCACCGCCGACCCACCGCCGCGATCCGCGCGGCGGGGCGGCGGTGCGGCGCCGACCAAGAGACTCCGGGCGGTGCTGTACGGAGGCGAGTGCAAACCAAAGCTGCAACAGGAGAACGCCGAAGGCCCCGACCGTTGGGCGGTCCGGGCCTTCGTGCTGCCATGGCCGGCAGAGGCGGAGGACACGAGATTCGAACTCGTGAGGGGTTGCCCCCAACACGCTTTCCCAATGTTTGTCCGGCTGTTCGGGGGGTGAACGCAACCAGAGCTGCAGCCAGGGCAGTGGGCGCCCCATGTCCAAACGGGCTCGGACGGCGGAGCTCGGAGGCGGGTGGACAGAAGCCTCGGAGGGGCATATGTACATCTGCTACATTTGTGACATGAGTGAACCGGTGATCGCATCCATGGCCGAGGTTCGCAGTCACTTGGCGGACGTCCTCGACCGGGCCCGTCGGGACGAGACCCCGACGATCATTACTCGGCGCGGCAAGCAGGAAGCCGTCGTGATCGACATCCTTGAGTACCGGCGGCTGAGCCGGTTGGCTGAGCAGGCCGAGGAGTCCTGGCTGAACCAGTTGGCCGACGAGGCGGAATCCGAAGGCACCGAAGGTTCGGTCTCGCTCGAAGAGATGGCCGCCCTGCTCCGTGCCCACCACGCCTGATCTCCATGGGCTACGTGACGCGGTTCACCCCGCACGCGCAACGGGACATGCTCAAGATCCCGCGCCCCGATGCTCTGCGGATCCTCTACCGCCTGACCGAGCTCCAGAAGGGGTTGGACGAGGGCGACACAACGGCCTTCGACATCAAGGCCCTTCAGGGGCACAGCTCGCGGTGGCGTCTCAGGGTCGGCGACTACCGCGTCGTGTACACGATCGAGGACGGCCAGCTGATCGTGTGGGTGATGGCTGCCGGAAACCGCCGCGACGTGTACCGCGGCCTGTAGGTGCTGTGGCTCCGATCATCCACGACGCTCGGGCCGGTGGGGCGCCACTGCCAGTGGCGCCTCCTCCGCTCCAAGGCATGAGAGTTGGCCGTTGAGACTGCAGATGAGCCTGTGAACGCCGAAGGCCCGGACCGCTGGGCGGTCGGGGCCTTCGTGCTGCCATGGCCGGCAGAGGCGGAGGGCACGAGATTCGGACTCGTGAGGGGTTGCCCCCAACACGCTTTCCAATTCTCCCGAAGCATGTTCGCCGGGGTTCACACACGTCCTGATCTGCGACGGAGCGAACCGCTGGATCGCAGCCGAACCCGGCCGGACGGGGCTGAACGAGACCAGAACTGAGACCACGGGATGGCCTCAGTAGCCGCCCCAGACGGAGTCCATGAGATGGCTCTCCTCGGCCCAGGCTGCGCCCTCGACGCGGTTGCGGACACCGACTTTGTTCCGGACGGTCGCCAGGTGGCTCTTGGCGGTGCTCAGCATGATGAGGAGGGGGCGGCGATCTCCTGATTGGTGTGATTCACCTCCACCCCCCTCGCCGCCGAACTGGTCACCCGCCGAACCAAAATCGCCGCCTACGGCGGCATCGGAAGCTTGCGCATCCCTGAAGGCCCTTGGGCGTGGAGACCGGCGCGATCCTCGGCTCCTCCGGCAAGGAGGTCGGCCGCACCCCCTGGTTCCAGGACCGCGTGGATCACACCTCGCTCTCCGAACTGCCCATCTGCCTCGCCAAGGGCAACACCCATGTCGAGATCGCTGAACAGCCCGCAGGTCGCTACTTGACCTTCCAACTCCTGGAGGCCACCCTCGTCGCCGCCCTTACGACCCTATTCGCCGCCTTCGCCCTCTGCCGAATCCGCCGCCGCCCGGCCTGACAGAAGGGGTTCCGCGGAACAACCGAAGGCGGAGGATGCGAAATTCGAACTCACGAGGTATTGCCTCAAACGTGCTTTCCAATTCTCCTGAAATCTGTTCACCGGGGCTCGCGCCCGTCCCGCGACTCCGGCATATTGCGTGCGAGGGATTCGATGCGCGCCCCGTGCACCACGTACCGCATCAGATTCTCCTCGCGCGCTCTTTTCTGTTCGAATCCGGGCCTGATTTCCTGACCGGGAAGACTCGGGTTCGACCACGAGGTGGGGTATGGAACGATCGGTCCAGAAGGCAGTACAGCGCGGCTCGTATGACATCGGCGGGCGGCGGCCCGCCGGCTTTCTCGGCAGCCTGTCGGTGCCGGTCCGGGAGGAACTGCTGAGCATCGGCTCCCCGCAGCAGTATCCGCCGGGGGAGAAGATCCTGGTGGAAGGTTCACTGGGCGACTACCTGGTGCTTCTGAAGAGCGGCTGCGTGAAGGTCACCGGCAAGCTCGCCAACGGGCGTGAAGCCCTGATCGCCATCCGGGTCGGCGGAGACGTGGTCGGGGAGATGGCTGTGTTCGACGACGTGCCCAGGTCGGCCACGGTGACGGCGTGCGACGACATCGATGCACATGTCGTCCAAGGCCGGGCGATGCGGAGCTTCCTCGACAAGCGTCCCGAGGCCGCCACTCAAATCGTGCGGCTTGGCAACCGTCGCCTTCGCACCGCGAATTCCTGGCGTATCGATTTCGGTGAGTTCCCGGTTCGAGTACGGCTGGCCCGGGTTCTCGCCAAACTTGCCGAGGACTACGGCCGACCCGCCGGCTCGCACACCCTGATCTGCATCGACCTTACGCAGGCCGAACTCGCGGCGTTCATCGGGTCGAAGCAAAGGGCGGTGGAGAAGGCGTTGGAGGGTTTCCGTGACGAGGGGATCATCACGACTGGTTACCGCCAGAAAGCGGTGAAAAAGCTGGACCGCCTCCGGGAGATCGGATGCCTGCCGCCGATCGGTCGCTGACAGGACCCGAGAACCCGCACTTCTGCGGCTCGCTCGGAGATGCCGGTCCGCCGGCCGCACAGTTGGCGTCCAGCACGACCAACTGTCCGGCCTCATCGAGCAGGTGATGGTTCACATGACGTCGCACCCGATCGTCCGGCCCTGGGACAATCCCCAGCCGGAAGTCATCCGCCGCCTCTGCCTGGCGGCAGACATCGAGCAGTACAGCCGTTTCGACACCCCGGACCAGCGGGTCGTACAGGCCCGACTCGCCCGGGTGTTGCGGGTGGCAGCCGAACGCAGCGGTCTGGACCACGGCAGGTGGTCCAGCCAGCCGCAGGGCGACATGGAGTTCGCGGTGCTCCCGCCCGGCACTCCCGAGCCGGTGGTGCTGGGTAGGTACGTCACGCACCTAGCGGCCGAACTCGGCGGCTACAACGCCACCCGCCGGCCCGCCGGGCGGCTGCGGCTTCGGCTGGCCATCGATACCGGCGTGGCTGCCACGGCGGCCCTGGGCTTCTCCGGCCCCGCCCCGGTCGCGGTGGCCCGCTACCTCAACGCACCCGAGGTGAAGCAGGCCCTGGCGGCCGCCGGGTCGGCGAGCCTGGTCGTCGTGATCTCCGACCGTCTCTACCAGGACGTGGTGCGCTCGCGGCCCCACGGACTTGACCCGGAGCAGTACCGCCGTATCCACGTGCGGCAGAACGGGTTCGCCGGGTACGGCTGGGTCCAGTTGCCCGGTACGGAGCCGGAGGTCGTGCGGGAATCCTGGCCGCTCGCGCCGCAGGACGGACCACGCCCCCCGGAGCGAGCCGCGGAGCGGGAGCAGTCGAGCTTTGTGCAGCACGGTGTCCACGGCACCGCTGTCCAGGGCGTGATCCACGGGTCCGTCTACGGGGCTGCACCCGGCGGGGCGAGCCGGTGAGCGACGATTTTTCCGCCGGAAACTTCACGTCCTGTGGGATCACGGCGGGCGGCAACCACCAGCACGGCACCTTGGGCCTCTCCGTCCAGGGCCGGGCCCGCGACGTCCACTACTACGCGGCCCCCTGCGACCACCAGTGTGCCGCTGCGGGCGCGCGGCACACTTCCGGCTTCTCGCCGGTCCCCTACGAGACGTTGCGCGAGGATTTGCACCGGATCGTTCGGGTCTGCTCGCGCATCGTGGATGACCTGCGTGATGACACCGACGAGTCGGGAGGTACTGCATGGGACTGATCCCCTACACCCGGGTGTTTGACGTGCTGGAGCATCGGTTCCGGCCCGCCGAGCTGCCCTTCCCGGTCACCACCGTCGACGGCCCAGCCCGGCTTTCCGCCTTGGCGGCCCGGTGGTCGCTGTACGGCAGGTCAGTGGACCTGCGGCTCCGCGAGGAGATCTGGCGCGAGGCCGTCGGCGCGGCTCAGCGTGACACCAGCGCGGCCGGGCCCGACCGGTTGCTGGCGATCTGGCTGGCCCTGCCCGCGATGCGGTGCACCCTCTACCGGATCGCGATCCGCTGGTCGATCGACCGGCGGGATCTCGAATCCGAGGCGCTGCTCGCCCTGTTGGTGACGCTTGCGGAGGTGGAACCGCAGGTTCAGGACGCCGGCCGCGCACTGCTGCGCCCCGCCGTCGGTCGGGTCTGGGCGTTTGCCCGGGCCAGCATTCGGGAGCGGCCGGTGGCGGATATCGCGGCGCTGGCCGCCTCCCACCTCTCCGTGGAGTCGCCAGCGGAGTCGCCGGTCAGCAGCTGGCGGGACGGTTGGGAGCTGTGTGTGTCGCCGCCCGCCCGGTCCGACGGCTTGTCGGCGACTGTGCGGTTCAGCGTCACACCGGAGCGGTTGGAGAGCTTCAGGCTGGGCGAACTGGCAAGCCACTTGGGCCTCGGAGAGATCGTGCACCGGGCGCGGCGCCCAAGCGAGGGCAGCCGGATCGGCACCCTGTCGCTGCGTCCGGCCGGAGGACAGCGATGACCCCGCGCTCCCGTACCCGGCTGTCGTTCGGCGAAGCGTTCGACCTGCCTCTGACCATCGACGTGCGCACCGCCGCCCGGGCACTTGGGCTCTGTCCTGCCACCGCCTACAAGCTCATTCGCCACGGTGGCTTCCCCTGCCTGGTCCTGCGTCTCGGGCGGCAATACCGGATACCCACCGCCAATCTACTCCGGGCACTCGGGATCGAGGAGCGCCCTGTCTATCCAGCCGATCTGAGGGTTGGCGTCGACTTTGCGCAACAGCGCGATCGTGCATCGGAGTTCGAAATGGAGGACTACGTATGAGCATCGTGACCGTCGCCGGTGCGGAGCCCGAGGAGGCCTCGATGACGACCTGCTTCGTCGTCGCGCCCATCGGCAACGAGCATGCTCCGGACGGGAGTCCGGAACTCCGGGCCTTCGAGGAGAACCTGGAGATCTATGAGAACGTGATCCTGCCTGCCTGCGCCAAGCACGGCATCGTGCCGGTCCGGGCGGACGGGATCGCCGACACGGGTGAGATCGCCGAGCAGATCTGCCGCCACGTGCTGCAGGACGACATCGTGATCGCCGATCTCACCGGAGGCAACGCCAATGTTGCCTACGAGCTCGGGATTCGGCACCTGACCGGCAAACCCGTCATCCACATCGGCGAGCATGGTCAGCTGCCGTTCAACCTGTCGCTGATTCGGACGATCAAGTTCAAGCGCAGCCGGAGCGGGCTGGTCAGGGCTCGGCGCGACCTGGAGAGCGCGCTGGAGGGTGCCCTACACAACGGGTTCGAGCCGTTGACCCCAGCCCGGATCCTGTTCGGGCTGCCACCAGCACTGGCGCTGCCAGCCGTGGTCGAGGCGGAGCGGGACGATCCGGAGGCCCCTGGGCTGTTCGACCGGTTCGCCCGGGTGGAGGAGCAGATGGAGGCTATGGGCGAGACCACGGAGGCGATCACCGGGTTCATGACGGCGATCGGCGAAGTCGTCCTGCAGATCGGTCCCGTGATGGAGCGGGTCTCCCAGCCTGGGACGCCGATGAGTGCGTGGCTGCCAGCGATGACCGAGTTGGGGGCAGCGCTGGCCGAGCCGGCCTCTGGTCTCCGGGAGGCGTGCACCCGTTTCACCGGGCAGATGGTGGAGATGGACGCGGCGGTCCAGACGGCGTTCGACGTCATCGCGGCGATGCCGCCCGAGCAGCGCGCCGGTTCGCCGACCGGGTTCCTAAAGCAGATGGTCAGCACCGCCGAGTCCACCCAAGAGGTGGTCGGTGTGCTCGGCGAGGTCGAGGTCGGAATGCGATGGATGGCGAAGATGAGCCGGGCACTGCGCCCGCCCGGCCGGGACATCTCGGCCGCGGTCAAGCAGGTCAGCGGCGTCATGACCCGGATCGCGGACTGGGAGCGCAGGGCCCGCGCGCTCATTTGACCACACGGTGGGCGGCCCCACCTGCTCCACCGTGGCCAACCTGCTGATCAGGAGTGCACGGTCTCTGCGAGCACCGCCACCGAAGCGCAGAAGGCCCCGACCGGTTCCCGGTCGGGGCCTTCGAGCTGCCATGGCTGGCAGAGACAGAGGATGCGAGATTCGAACTCGTGAGGGGGTGAACCCAACACGTTTTCCAATTCTCCCGAACGGCGTCCGCTGGGGCTCGCACATGTCCCGATCTGTGGCGGAGTGAACCGTCGGACGGCGCTTGAACTTGGCCGGACGGCGGTGAATGAGACCAGAACTGAGACCAGAACATGGCGCTTGCTGTTCCTGCGCTTGGTCGGCGAAGGTGTGGCGGTCGCGGATGGAACACCCGTAACCGGCAGATGGGACGATGAGCGTTACGCTCCGTTGGTTGTCGGTGACGCCCTCTAGCCTGCGGCTGTGGACTGGGAAACGGACGAAGAGTTCTACGCATGGGTCGAAACCCTGGGCGCTCCCTGCGTAGTGTGCATGGATACGTTATGGCGAATCGATGCTGGCTCCAGGGGAAAGACGTGCCCGCGGTGCCGCAACGCAATCCGGCAGGCACGCCGACACAAGCTGACGCTTGCGAGCATCAATGCGATCCTCAGAGCGCAGGATGACACTTGCCCGCTGTGCCACAGCCTGGGTGGTGACCCTTCGACGGAAGGTCCGTCCTGGTGGCACATCGATCATGATCACAACTGCTGCTCCGGGCGGTCTTCGTGCGGGCGATGTGTACGAGGGCTACTGTGCGCGAGCTGCAATGTCCGCGGCCTGACCTGGTACGAGTCTCTCCCTGTCGAGCTGCAAACCTTGGATCACGTCAACGTCTACCTGGCCGATCCTCCAGCTCGCAGACCAGAGGCGGAAGTGCTGTTCTACGGCGATCTTGAAGGCGTACGGTCTCGCGATGGTTCTCTCGCGGGGTGGCGCTCTAATCAGCCCCTGCAGACCACGCATGAGTCCCTGAATCTGCAGGCGTGGATATGCCTGCGGGCGGGCGGCGGCGCTCACGTAGCTTCAGACCGTAGGTCTTGCCACCTGAGCCTCGGGCTCGGGAGGCGGCGGCCACGGTGGTGCTGATCCTCGGTGTCCCGAAGCGTGTGGCGATGCAGAACATAAGGTGGGCCCTTGGGCCAGGTGCCGACCCGTACTGGCTCGGGGTGGAGCGTAATGCTGGTGGCTCGCTCGACCTGCCGGACGAGGTCGGTGAGGGCCTGGACGAAGCCGATGGCGGTTGCACTGTTGTGGGCGGTGAGGGTGAGGGTGCGGCGTTCCGAGCATCGGACGCCGTCGGCGATCTTCTTGCCAGGTCGGTAGCCGACGTGTTCGAGGAGCCATCCGGCGCTGGCCCGCAGCTGGCCGTCGCTGTCGGTGTGGACGGGGCAGTCCGCCGCCGACCAGCGGGCGGCCTGGGCGGCGGTGACGAGCGGGTTGAGGAACACGGAGCCGGCTTGGCGTGCGTCGGGGCCGTGGGGGTCGAGGAGGAGGCCGCGGCGGTGCCGGTTGGCGAGGACGGCGGCGGTGACCTCGCTGACCGGCGGCCTGGCTCCGGGCTGGACGCCGAGTTCCTCGGCGAGCGGCTGGTAGGAGATGGGTGCGGCCGGGGAGTGGGTCAGGCGGAAGGTGACGGTGAGGATGGTCCAGCGGCCTGGGTCGTGCTTGAAGCGGCTGTCGCGGTGGCGGAGTCGGCACGCCTGGGCGGGCAGGGTCCGCAGTCGGCCCATGTCCCAGTCCCAGGCGGTCAGGTGGTCCAGGGTGTCGCCGACCTGCTGGCCGTAGGCACCGGCGTTCTGGACCGGGGCGGCACCGACGGTGCCGGGTATGCCGGCCAGGCACTCGATCCCGGACAGGTGTTCGGCGGCGGCCCAGGCGGTGAGGTCGGTGAGCGGGTGGCCGGCCAGCACGGATACCAGGACAGTGTTGTCGTCATGCCGCTTCGCGGTGATGCCCCGGGTGTTCATGACGGCGACGGTGCCCGGGTGCCCGGTGTCGGACGCGACGACGTTGCTGCCGTGGCCCAGGGTGAGGGGGCTGTACTCCTCCCGGCGGCCGACGGTGTGCACCAGCTCCTGCCAGTCGTCGTGGTCGGAGACGTAGAGCGGCTCGCCGACCGGGCCGCCGAGCCGCAGGGTGGTGAGGGAAGCGAGCGTGAGGTGGGGCACGGAGCCTCCTACGGTTCGTCGGTGATCGCCTTGAGTGCCAGGGCCCGCAGCGGCGCGAGGCGGGTGCGGTTGTCCTGGTGGTGGTAGACGGCGTTGGTGCAGATGGCCAGGTAACGTCCGGTGGCCGGGGCGAGGTAGAGGCTCGTGCCGGTGAAGCCGTGGTGGTAGGCCACCCGGCCGCCGTCGGCGAGGATCCAGGCCAGGCCCCGGTGGAGGCCGGGTTCGATCCCGGCGAGCGGCTGGAGGCTGTCGGCCAGCCAGCGGCCCAGGTCCCCGCCGTTCGCGTGCGAGGACAGCAGCGCGGCGGCGAAGGCGGAGAGGTCAGCCGGGGTGGTGAACACCCCGGCGTGGCCGGCGACTCCGCCGAGCAGGGCGGCGTTGTCGTCGTGCGGCAAGCCCCAGAGGCGGGGGCCGCCCGGCAGCCGCTGCTCGGTCGGCGCGACCCGCGCGGAGCGGGTGAGCGGCCCGTAGGCGGTGGCGGTCATTCCGAGGCTCTGCCACAGGTCGGCTGCCAGCTCGTCCAGGCGGTGGCCCCGGGTGTGGGCGAGGGCCAGTCCGAGGAGGATGAAGCCGCGGTTGATATAGCGGTGGCCGGCTCCGGGTTCGGTGATCAGGTCTTCGCCACAGATCAGTTCGGCCAGTGGCTCGGTGCGGCCCCGGTACCGGTCGAGGCGGGTGTCGGCGCGCAGGCCGGAGGTGTGGGAGAGGATCTGGCGGGCCGTGACTCGGCCGCCGGGTGCCTCGGCCGGGACGTCGGGCAGCAGCTCGCGGACCGGGGTGTCCAGGGTGAAGGACTCGTTGATGGAGGTGCCGACCAGCGGCCAGGTGGCGAGCACCTTCGTCAGGGACGCCACGTCGTACACCGTGTCCGGCCCTGGCCGGGCATCGCCGCACTCGGGGGCGACGATGCCGGAGGCCAGGAATCCGGGCTCGGCGTCGAACGTGCCGTGGGCGATGACGCCGCCGGGAACAGTCCCGTCGGCGGTCAGCAGCTCCAGGCACTCGCGCAGGTCGACGAGTGCGTTCGGGCTCCACGGCACGGTGAGGGTCACGACTGCTCCTGGTTGATCGTCAGGTCGGCACCGAGCGCGGCCAACTTCGGCAGCAGGCTGCCGTATCCGCGCCGCAGGTGGTACATCCCTCGGATCGTAGAGGTGCCCTGGGCCGCCAGGGCGGCGATCACGAGGGCGGTCGCCGCACGGATGTCCTCGCCGGCCACGTCGGCGGCGGCGAGCGGGGACCGGCCCCGGACGGTGATCACCGAGCCGGTCGCGTTGACGGTGGCGCCGAACGCGTTGAGGGCGGGCAGGTGGGTGTCGCGCTGGGTGTAGACCCGCTCCTCGATCCGGGAGGCACCCTCGGCCTGGGTGAGGAAGGCGGTCAGCTGGGGCTGTACGTCGGTCGGGAAGCCGGGGTGCGGGCCGGTGGCCGTCTGCACCGGCCGCGGTCCGGCCGGGGTGCTGACGGTGGTCCCGCCGTCCACCGGGTCGAGCCGGATGCCGGCGTCGGCGAACACCGACACTAGGCCGTCGGGGAAGGCGGCGGCGGGGAAATCGTCCAGGTGCACGGTGCCACCGGTGATGGCGGCGGCCAGGGCCAGCGTCGCGGCCTCCAGCCGGTCGGGCGGAACAGTGAACACCCCGCCCTGGATGCGTTCGGTGCCGGTGATGTTCAGGGCGTTCCTGCCTCGCCACTCGATGCCGACGCCGGCCTGCGAGAGCAGGGCGGCGGTGTGAGTAACCTCGGGTTCGACACTGGGGTTGAGGATCGTCGAGGTGCCGGGGGTGCGGGCGGCCAGGAGCATCGCGGTGACCGTTGCCCCGAGGCTCGGGCCCCAGGCACGGGTCTCGGCGTCGGTGACGAACGGCAGCCGCTTGCCGGTGAAGCGGGCCCGTACCCGGCCCCGGTCCAACTCCACTTCGGCCCCGGCAGCCGCCATCGCGGCCAAGTGCCGGTCGATGTACCGAGCGCAAAATGCGTCGCCGCCGGGCAGCGGGAGGGTGACCTTCCCGGCGCGGGCCAGCAGAGCACCGGCCATCACGGCGGTGGTGCGGATGCGCCTGCCGAGGTCGTCCGGGACGACTGGGAAGTAGGAGTCGGCCGGGTGGGTGGTGAACTCGGTGCCGACCACGGTGGTGCGCGTGCCGGTGCGGTGCAGGATGTCGGCGACCACGCCGGTGTCGAGGATCTCGGGGGTGCCGACGAGGGTCAGCGGGCCGTCGGCCAGTATCGCGGCGGCGTACAGGTGCAGGGCGATGTTCTTGCTGCCCTGCACCGTGGCCGTGCCGGTCAGGGGTCGGCCGCCAGTGATGTACACGGTGCGTTCGTCGGTCGTCGCGGAGGTGTCGGTGGTTGGCATGGCTACCTTCCCTGGCTTCCGGCGGGGAAGAAGCCCCCGACCTGGGTCTTGGGGTAGAGCAGGGTGTGCGCGCCGATCAGCGTGGCGGGCTGCAGGACCGTGCCCGCAGGGACGATCACGCCGTCACCGACCACGGCGCCGAACTTGGTCTGGCCGGTGGCGATTCGGCGGCCGTCGAGGTGGGCGCACACCTCCTCGGTGGCCGGCTCGGTGACCGGGCCGGAGGTCACCCGCAGGCCGGTGGTGGACACGAACGCGCCGATGTTGACGCCCAGGCCGAGCACGGAGTCGCCGACGAAGCTGGTGTGCTTCATGAAGACCCCGCCGGTCAGCAGCGAGCGGGTGACCTCGGCGCCGAACCCGATCCGGCAGCCGGGGCCGATGACCGTGTTGTCGCGCACGCGGGCGCCGGCCTCGATGACTGCGCCGGGGCAGACCAGGGCGGGACCGGTGACGAACGCGCCCTCGGCGATGACGGCCCCGGCCGCCACGACCACGTTGCCCCGGACCGTCGCGCCGGGCTCGACGGTCCCGGCGGGCTCCGGGAGTGCGATGCCGAGGTGTCCCGCCAGCAGGTCGACCATGGCCTTCTTGAGGCCGAACACGGTCGGGCAGCAGTTCAGCAGGTGCAGGACCACCGGGTCGGTGACCTGTTCGGTGTCGATGTAGTACGCGGGCGTGGTGCGGTAGTCGATGCGCTCCAGGTCGGTGTCGATCCGGGGCGCGTCGGTCAGCCGGTGCATGGCTGGTTCTCCTCTCGGGCGAGGGAGGGGAAGACGTGCGGGGGGCGTGGTGACGACCTCTGGCCCTACGAGATGGGCAGGTCCAGGGTGGTGGCCGCTGCCTGGGGGCGGGCCTCGGCCTGATGGTCGACCGCGAGGCCGAGCAGCACGAGCACGGGCAGGTGCAGGGCGGTCCAGGAGGCGGTCAGGAAGGTGCCGAGGCGGTCTCTCCGGTGCGGCGTGCCGGGGTCCTTCGGAGGGCGTGGCGGTGCTGTGCGTTGGTATGGGAGGGCCTTCGGCAGCAGGGGGAGGGGTGGACGTTCCCCAGTGAACTGCCGGGCGGGATGCCGGATCCGTAGCCGGGCTACGGGCCGTAGTCCGGCTACGGGTCAGATGATCTGCACGCCCGCGCGGGCGGCGAAGTTCCGAACGCCGGGAAGCTTGCGGTCGTGCCGCAGCAGGCCGGTGACGAGGTCGCGCACAGCGCCCCTGCGGACCTCTTGCGGAGCGGCCTCCTCGGCGGCGAGCAGGGCCCGGTAGCACTGCTCGGGCTTGCCCCACTGGTCGAACGCGCGGGCCACGTCGGTGAAGAAGCGGGCCTGCCGCTCAGCGGTCGGCAGCGCGGCGGGGTCGATGGTGGCAGCCATTTCGATCGCTCGCCCGGCGTCGCCGAGCTCGTAGTGCACCGACAGCTCGTGCAGGGCGACGCCCTGGACGCCGTCCAGCAGGCCGGAGGACCGGCTCGCTGCGGCGGCGCTGTCGGCGGCCTCCCGGATCAGGGCGTGCGCGTAGGAGCGGTCGCCGGACTTCGCGGCGGTGTAGGCGGCGGTGGCGTACAGGTCTCCGCGGGTGGCCAGCCGGGCGGTCTCGGGGACGGAAGCATCGGCGAGGAGGTCTTCGGCGGCGACCACCACGATGTCGGTGGCGCGAGCCAGGCTGCCCTGGCGACGCCAGGAACTGGAGACCATGCGCTGGGCCTCTGCGGTGATCAGCGGGTCTCCGCCCAACCGGGCTGCGGTCAGCGCGCGGTCCGCGGTGATGGCCACCAGGTTGTTGGTACCGACTTTGATGCACAGCCGGACGGCGATGTTATAGAGCCGGGCGACGTTGCGGGCCCGTTCCTCCGCCGAGCCGATCATTTCGGCGGCGGCGATCCGACCGGGCAGGGCGCGGGCCAGGGCGTCGTACTGGGCCGCCTTGAACTCCCGGCGCGACGTCACCAGCGAAGCGGCGACCGTCGCCTGGGACGGCTCACGGCGGGGAGACGGAATCCGGCCGGCCCCGTACAGGAGAAGGTCCTCCAGATCGGCCAGCGAGGCCTTCTCCTCGGCGTGCGCGGCCTGCTGGCCGGCGGCCGGGGCGAAGAGGGCGGCAGCCGCCAGGGTCAGGAACGGGCGGCGTCGCACATCGTCCTCCTCGGCAGCGGAAGTGCTCGTCAGCGTAGCGGAGGCAGGCTTTCGCGGACGGGGTCTCGCGCGCTCGGCGGCCGGTTGCGGCAACGTGATCAGCTCCGCGAGGTCGACACCCAGCACCTCGGCGAAGCGCTGGAGGAGCGTCAAGTCCTTGACCTGCTGCATGTCCCGCTCGACCAGGGACATCCAGTCCTCACTGCGGCCGACCTCAGTGGCCAGGCGGAGCTGGGTCCACCCCAGCACCGACCGCCGGAGCGAGATGAACGCGCCGAACGTCCTGCTGTCCCCCACCGCAGACTCCCGCGGATCGTACCCGACCGGCTACAGACCGCTACGGTACCCAGCTGCGGGGGCGCTGCGCAGCGGAAGCCGTGCTCGGGGGCGAATCTGTCCGTCTCATTCGTGCGGTGGTCGGTTGCGACGGGTGAACCTGTCCCGGCTGGGCGACACTTCCCGGAACCTTCGGCATGCCGGTTCGGGCTGTCCTGATACCAGGTCGCCGCCACCAGGTCTGCCAACCCTACGGTGAACGCCGAAGGCCCCGACCGCTGCTTGGGTTCTAGCGGTCCTCGCAACACCCGCGATCGGTGGGAGTTGCGAGGACCGTGGCCGTTGGACGCGATGATCTTTCGGGGTTGAGGGAGCGTTTCCTTGCGCGGGTGGATGTGGTGGGGAACGTGACGGTGGTGGC